>CAZMEO010000127.1:0-9193 GCA_964565315.1 uncultured Candidatus Moduliflexus sp.
CTGCCACCGTCATTCTCGCGATGGGCGATGGCCGCCGCGCCGCCGCCGCCATTCACAACTACGTCATGAGCCTGCCTGCGTAATGCTTTTCACGAGTCAGACACCTTGAAGGTGTCTGACTCGTTTTGTTCCTCTTAGAGCTTTGTTCCCCGCCGAATTTTTGTTTGACAAGAGTCTCTGCTTTATTCATATTGCAACATAGAGTCATCGCATGGAATTAGAGAGCGAATAAGAATGGTGTTGGTGAGACGATGCAAGATAAAATCACGATTTTAATTCTGACTGCGAATCCCAAAAATACGAACCGACTACGGATTGACGAAGAAGTGCGGGAAATCCGAGACACGCTTAAAGGCTCGTTATATCGGGAACGATTCAAAGTGGAGGTGCGCGAGGCTGTCCGTCCAGAAGATATTCAAAATGCGTTACTGGAAATTGCGCCGCAAATCGTCCAATTTTCAGGGCATGGCGAGCAAGACGGCCTTATTCTTGAAGACGACGCCGGACAAGGAATGCTGGCAAAACCTGAAGCATTGCGCGATTTGTTTAAGCTGTTCAAGGGACATATCGAATGCGTGTTTCTCAATGCCTGTTATTCCCAGCCGCAAGCCGAAGCTATCGCCGTGCATGTGTCGTATGTCATCGGCATGAGCCGCAGCATCGGCGATCAAGCGGCGCTCAAGTTCGCTACTGGCTTATATTGCGGCCTCGGCGCAGGTAAAACCATCCCGGAAGCGTTCGAATTTGGGCGGAACAGAATTCAATTTTATCACCTGCCGGAAACCGCCACGCCGATCTTATTGGGCGCTGATGCGCCGTTGACGCCGCCTGAGGTCATCCTGTCGAGCGATCCGCCAACGCCTGTTCCCGCAGAACCATTGTCATCGCAGCCGGTTTCGCAGCCGTCTCAGCCACAGAAGCGCCGCTGGAATATCGTTATGGTGATTCTGATTGCAACGGCTCTCGGATTTGGTGGATGGAAATTGATCCCACCGAAACCACTGCAACCACCGCAGCCAACGCCAACCTCATCAATCGTGCTGAAAGAAACGCCAACGCCTGAGCCGACGGCTGCGCCAACTAAAAAACCGGAACCGACACCTGTTCCGACAGCCACGCCGACTCCTTCGCCGCGCCAGGTCTCCTGCTGGGAGAACGAGACGCCGGGGGCGATCTGCACAGAAAAAACCACCGGTATGGAATTCGTCTATGTGCCGGGAGGCGAATTCTGGATGGGCTGCGGCGAGAACGAACAAGGCTATGTTTCTAATGAAAAACCGCGTCATAAAGTGACAATAAAAGGCTTCTGGATGGGGAAATACGAGGTGACGCAGGCGCAATGGGAAGCGGTGACGAAGGACAATCCATCCATTTTCAAAGGCGCAAATCGTCCGGTGGAACTGGTATCATGGAACGACACGCAGACGTTTCTCAAAAATTTCCGAAATCGTGGAGACTTCGGAAATTTGACGCCGCGCCTGCCATCCGAAGCGGAATGGGAATATGCCTGTCGCGCCGGAACGGACACCGCCTATTCGTTCGAAAATCTCGCACAGTTAGGCGAGTATGCATGGTATGCTGATAATTCTGGCGGCGAGACGCATCCTGTCGGGCAAAAGCAACCAAATGATTTCGGTCTGTACGACATGCACGGCAATGTGTGGGAATGGGTGGCGGATACGTGGCATGACAATTACAATGGAGCGCCAAATAATGGAGACATTTGGGGAAACTTAGGCGATTGAAAGGCGAAAATGCTGCGCGGTGGTTCATGATACCATCGTCCTGCCGAGCTGCGTAGCGCGAACCGTAACGGGGACTATCCTAATGTCGTCCTCTACGACATCGGGTTTCGGGTGGTGGTCGCGGCGCAATGAGGACTTTCCCTTTGCCCTTTTTCGCAGGGCGTTGTCCCGCGCTGGTGTATTGCGCCCTTGCAGGGCTGATTGGCGAGTATTCAAGCCCGGAACGGGCGTGATATGTCAGCGTCGGGCAACTCCCGACTATCTATGAATCAGCCTATTCTTCTCTGGAAAATCGCGACAAGCGCCGCGTTCGCGCTCGGCGCGGGGCTATGGGCGACCTATCTGTTCGAGCCGGTCAATCCGGTCACAAAGTCGCTGCTGTTTCTGATTCCGGCGGCGCTGTTCGCCATCGGCTTGTTTTATGATGTAGCGCGGAAAGACCTCAAGCAAAGCTGCCGCCGGTGGTGGCGCAGCGGCAGCCCGGCTCGACCTTCAAGCTCTTCGTCCTGGCCGAAAAATTCGCACGGCTATTCGCCGACGCTGGTGTCGCTGACGAACGCCTTTGAAGAATCCCGCAATGCCGCCGCCGTGAATCTGCTCCGCAAGATCGGCGTTGATCCGGTGAAAGCGACGGCGGCGCGGCGCGGCGTCACCGGCGATTTTCCAGCCAATATTGGCCTTGCGCTTGCGCTCGGCATTCGCGAAACCAGGCCGTTAGAAATGGCTGTCGCGTATGCCGTGTTTACCAACGGCGATTTCAGGTGACGCCTTACGGCATTCTCGGCGTGCGCACGAAAGGCGGCACGCTCCCGGCGCAGATGTTCCGCCAATTCATGCAAAAGACGCACGACGCCATGCAATAACCGCCAGCGCCTCTTCCCTGAGCGTGTCGAAGGGAACATTTTGGAAAGAACGTAACAGCCCTGCCCTTACGCCTCATCTTCCGATTCGGCGGGGACGCCTGTCAAGAGCGGGCGGATTCGGTCGGAGAAGACCACGACTTGATTCCGTCCGTTGTGTTTGGCGTAATAAAGCGCGGTGTCTGCCGCGTTGACCAGGCCATGCACGTCCTGCCCGTGTTCGGGGGCAGCGGCCACGCCGACGGAAACCGTGATGCGATGCTCGTGTTGTTGAGAGGTCACTCGCAGTTCCCGCACGCGCCGGAGTAATTCATTGGCGCGTTGCGAGGCAATCTCCAGCGTGGTGTCCGGCAAGATCAACAAAAATTCTTCGCCGCCATACCGGCAGGCAATGTCTCCGCCGCGAATGTTTTTTTGAAATAACGCACTGAGTTCCTGCAAGATGACATCGCCGGATTCATGTCCATACGTGTCGTTAAAGGTTTTAAAATGGTCAACGTCAATCATCAACACCCCTAACGACGCGCGTTTTCTTACGACCCGGCGCACTTCGTTCGCCAACGCTTCTTCCATATACCGGCGATTATAGAGGTTTGTCAGCGGATCGCGGGTCACCTGCATCTGCAATTCCATCCGCATGCGGATATTGGTCAGATATAAGGCATATTGCTCAGCCACTCTGGTGCTGATGAGTTGCTTTGATTCCGCCTGCCGGATTGAATCTTCGTCAAATTCGTCATAATTGCATGGCTCGAACGAAAAAAAGAGGATGCCAAACATCTCTTTATCCACATTTCGTAGCGCATACGGCACACCGTCCATTTCGTCGGGGCTGGCCACATGCAGATGTACGGGGTTTTTTTTCGGCTGCTCAAACGTAAAAATCCGCCCCCCGGCGATGCCCCAATCAGCGTCTTTCGACACTGAGGCCGCAGGCGGCATTCCTCCCCATGCTGCGGCGACCGTCAACTCGGCCTGATGTTCATTGAGCAGATATAAGCAGCCGGACTCGTTCGGAAAGAGCTGTAGGCAAATCTCTTGAAGCACGAAATACGTCTCGTTTTCATTCTGGCAGCCTTGCAGCGCGTTTGTCATCTGATTCAGCAGATCGAGTTCCCAGTTTCGCTTGCGCATCGCGTCTTCAATCCGTTTGCGCTCGCGGATTTCCTGCTCAAGTTCGAGGTTTTTTTGCTGCAAGGTATGCTGCAACTGCCGAATCGTTAAATGCGTGCGAATCCTGGCAAGCACTTCCTGCGGCTGAAACGGCTTGGTAATATAATCGACGCCGCCGATGGAGAACGCCTTGATTTTATCCATCACGCTGTTCAGCGCGCTGATAAAAATGATGGGAATATCGCGTAATGCTTCGTCGGCTTTCAGTTTCTCACAAATTTCATAGCCGGTCATGCCGGGCATCATGATGTCGAGCAGGATCAGATCAGGCGGATTTGTCTGAGCGGATGAAATCGCTAAAACGCCGTCCAGAACCGGGCGCACGACATACCCTTCCTGCACAAGAATGCCGGAAAGCAGGCGCAGGTTATCGCGAGAATCATCCACGATCAAAATATTATATTTCATTGGCACTGTTGGAAGGGGTGTTTTCATCGTTCTTCATGCTCAGCGGGATACGGAATGCGAATGGTGAACGTTGTCAGCACATCAGGAATGCTCTGGCATTCGATCTGACCGCGCAATTTGCGCGTGACCAGATTCTGCACGATATTCATCCCCAGCCCCGTGCCTCCTTGCTGGCGTTTTGTCGTATAAAACGCTTCAAATACTCGCGCACATTGTTCGGGATTCATGCCTGTGCCGTTATCGCTGTACGTCAGCACTAAAAAGGGAGGTTCGCAGGTCACGGCAAGCCGAATTTCGCCTCCGGTTTTCTGCTCGAATCCATGGATCAGCGAGTTCATGGTCAAATTACTGATAATTTGTGAAAACGCGCCGGGAAAACTCTCGATTTCTAACGTGTCGGGGCAGGTCAGCGTAATATGGCAATCGACCTTCTTCAACGCCGGCATGAGATTCAAAAAGATATCGTTCAAATACGGCTTCAGGTAAAAGCGGCGCATCGTTCCGCTCACCTGATCAACCGCCATCTCTTTGAAGCTCTGCGTGCGTTCCGCCGCTAAGTGCATGTTTTTGACAAGCATCTGCGACGCCTCTGTCACCGTTTTCACATACGCTTCCAATTCCGAGCGCTTGAGCGGATGCAGTTCATAGGAATTGCTGAATTCGTGCGTAATCTCTTGCAAGTGCGATGCCGCCGTCAGGCCGACCCCAATCGGCGTGTTGATTTCGTGGGCGATTCCAGCCACTAACGAGGCCAACACCCCCATTTTTTCCGATTGAATGAGTTGTTCCTGAGTTTTTTGCAGCGTCTCCAGCGCATTTTCCAACGCCTGCGTCCGCTCCGACACGTGCTGCTCAAGTTCGGCGTTCAGTTTGGATAACGCCGACTCCGCTTTTTCGCGTTCATGGATTTCCTTTTGCAATTCCGCATTTTGTTCAACAAGATGGCGTTGCAGCCTGCTCAGCGTCAGATGCGTGGAAACACGCGCCAGGACTTCTTCAGGATGAAACGGTTTGGAAATGTAATCCACACCGCCCACTTTGAACGCGCGGACTTTATCAAAGATTTCATGCAATGCGCTGATAAAAATCACCGGAATATCGCGGGTGGTCGGATTGCTTTTGAGCCGGATGCAGACCTCATAGCCATCCATCTCCGGCATCATAATATCAAGCAGCACTAAATCCGGGGGAGACGTCTGGATGGAGGACAATGCCAGCGCGCCATTCGGCACAGGCCGAACATTGTATCCTTCCTGGCCTAAGATTTCTGCCAGCAAATGCAAATTGGCATGGATGTCGTCAACAACAACAATCGTGCCTTTTTTCTTTTTGAGTAATACGTCATGCGTCATGATAGATTGTACGTCGAATAGGAAAACTCATTCTTTCTAACTCATTTCGGCGGCGTGATATTACTGTCAAGTATTTTCCCCGGCGGATCGTTGCGCGATATGCTTGCACAGGCGTTAGGGGTATCCTGCATCTATCGTTTTTGGCGTCTGTTCTTTTTTGTTGTCATGTCAACGAGCAGCGTTGTCAAGAGAAAATAAAACGTGCTTCGCTTTTTCCTTGACGGTTTTGGCTGAACGGTGTCCGCTTTTCTTATGAAACCATATTCAATCGTTCTCAAACGCCAACTTCGTCAATTCGCGCAATTAGCCTCCGAACGGGAACTTCAGCAGCAATTAGCCGACGTTGCGGCGCACGTGGATGCCTGGCGGCAGCAGGCCATTACTGCCCGCGAATTGCGGCACGTACTTCATCGCTATGTCGAAGGCGCGTCACGCGAACTCATTCAGCGCTATCGAGATCACGCCGATGATGCGCTGGTGCAAAAGGCGCTGGCAAAAGGCATCTTGCAGCGCGATGAACTGCCGCGAGACCTCCTGGCTGCGCTCGAACCGGACGACGAGTAAGCAAAAATCGTGAGATGTCATGAAATTTTTTCACCTTTTTCGCAAGCCCACCGCCTCGCTATTACAGCAATGTGATCTGACATGGGTGGATGAGTTTATCCGCAACGTCCGCCCATATATTTTTGTCCGGGAAGAAGACTTGCTGTTGATTAAACGCCCGAATCAGGCGCAACACCTGAACGCCATGGGCGCAACAATCCTGAACGCGCTGCTTAATGGAATGCCGATTGCCAGATTGATTTCGCAACTTGGCGATTCGCCCGATAAACTTCGGGATGTCGCTCATTTTTTGCACGCCGTCCGCCAGCATGTTGATGGTAATCTCGACCGTTTTTCACAAAATCCGGCCATTGAAGCACAGCCGTTTGCGATGCAATTCAGCGACTATCCCGTTCTGTCAGAGCTTGCGCTGACCTATCGCTGTAACCTGCGTTGCGCCTTCTGTTATGCCGGAAGCGGCTGTTCGGCCAATCCGACGGGCAGCGCCGACGAAATGGATGCGGACACCTGCAAAACGATCATCTGGAAAATTCGGCATCAGGCCAAAGTCCCATCCATCAGTTTCACCGGCGGCGAGCCGACGCTGATTCCCTTTTTGCCGGAACTGATTCGCCATGCCAAATCGCTCGACATGCGGGTGAATCTGATTACGAATGGCACGTTGATCACGCGTGAGATGGCGCAGCAGTTGGCAGAATCCGGCCTCGATTCCGCGCAGGTGAGCGTAGAAGGCGTGACGGCGGAGACGCATGACGCGCTCGTCGGCATGGCAGGCGCGTTCGAAAAAAGCGTGGCGGCGGTCGCATATTTCAAGCAGGCAGGCATTTTTACGCACACCAACACCACGCTGACGCGCCGAAATGTCGCGGAAGGCGTTCGTTTTCCGCAATTCGTCCGCGACACGCTCGGCAACGACCGCTTCAGCATGAATCTGATGATTCCGACCGGAAATGGGGCGTTAGACGATGAATTGATTCTGACTTACCGCGACATCGGGGCGCACGTCGAAGCAATTCGCGATGCCGCGCAACGCGCTCATGTCGAGTTTATGTGGTATTCGCCTGTGCCGATGTGCCTGTTCAATTCGATTCCCGCCGGATTGGGCAACAAAGGATGCAGCGCATGCGACGGCCTGCTGTCAGTCGGCGCAAACGGCGATGAGCTGCCGTGCGCGTCGTATGACATGCCGGTGGGAAATCTTGTCGAACAGGATTTTTCAGCTATCTGGCACTCAGAAGCGGCGACGATGTTTCGGGAAAAGCAATACGCTCCGTCATCGTGCCTGAACTGCGAACAGTTCGCGATCTGCAACGGCGCATGCCCGCTCTACTGGCGCAAAATGGGATGTGATGAATTGGCAAGCGTATAAATACTATGATTTTTTATTTGACAAATATTCAAACAATCGATTGTTCTGTTTGAACAATCGATTGTTTGATTTTTTAGAGATACGACATGGATGCTCTTGACAAAAAACTCGATATTTTAAACGCCGCTCGCGAATGTTTTGCCCGATTTGGCTATGAAAAAACCACGCTCGACGACATTGGGAATCTTGTTGGCCTGAATAAGGCATCGCTTTACTACTACTACAATAGCAAAGACGCCTTGTTCAGCGAGGTGATTGCGCGTGAAATAGAAGACGCAACGCAGGTATTTCGCGCAAAAATTGAGCCGCTGTCGAACTGCCGCGACAAAATTTTGACCTATCTGCGAGAACGCCTGCGTTATATGAAGCACCTGACCAGCATGCATCATGTCTCAATGGAGACCATGCGGAAGGCGCAGCCGACGCTCGCTCTGCTGTTTAAGGATATTTTGGCAAAAGAAAATGCTTTTATTGAAGGCATTTTGCTGAAAGGCATTGAGCAGGGGGATTTCAAACCGTGCGATACGAAACGGGTCGCGCATTCGATTTTTACGGTCATGGACGCGGTGAAACGGAACGCTTTTCAAGGAACTGATGCGCGTTTTGTGGATAAAATAGATATGACTGCCGTCGAAGAAGAGGTTGCCTTTACTGTGGCGCTGATTCTCGATGGGTTGCGGAACACTTCGAACAGCAAGGAGAATGTATGAAAATTGCTCTATTCGGTTCAACTGGATTTGTTGGCAAAATTTTGACGCAGAAGGCATTAGACGCTCGGCATGACATTAAAACACTGGTTCGAACTCCTGAAAAATTGGGTGAATTCAAGGAGCGCGTCGAGTATATCACTGGAAATGCCTTCAACACGCCAGATGTTCTTTCCGCGATCAGCGGGACGGATGCGGTGCTGTCAACCATTGCGCCGTCAAAAAGCCGCCCCGGTTCTCCGCTTCCCTATCAACAGGCGATGGAGAATCTTGTCAACGCCATGCAGCAATGCGGCATCAAACGGCTCATTCATATCGGCGGCGCAGCCCATGCTGGCGGAGAGAATGAACAATGGAGCGTTGGGCGGCGCTTTTTGCGCATGATGCTCACGCTGACAGCGCAACCGATTCTTGAAGCCAAACGCTTAGAATGGGACGTGTTGAAACGCTCGCCGCTTGAATGGACATTAGTTCGCCCGTCAGGCATCATCAAATCTGCGCCACGCGGAACGCTATATGCCGATGAAAAACGTCTGGCAAGCCTTACCGTCAACGTTGAGGATTTGGCGGAATTTATGCTTCAGCAAATCGCCAGTCGAGCATGGATTCGGAAAGCCCCGCTTGTCGCGTCGCGAAAGTAACCTTGCACATCCCAATTGAACAGGAGAAGATGTCATGCGACAAATCACGTCAGATGTCTATATGTTGGAACATATCGGCCCCGCGCCAGCCTTTTTATTAGCTTCGCCGGATGGCGCAACGCTCATTGATACCGGGATATTCTGCGCAGTTGACAAGCTATTGGCTGAAATTGCGGCGACGCCCTACGGACTCAAGGATGTAACGCAAATTGTCCTCACGCATTGCCATATCGATCATGTCGGAAATGCGGCAGAGTTATTGCAGCAAACGCACGCGACGATCATTGCCCATCAGGACGAGATGCCCTATCTCCTTCAACAGCAGACGTTGCCAGCGTCATCGTTCACGAAACAGATCACGTTTCGCGCGATGT
>CAZMEO010000128.1:0-9166 GCA_964565315.1 uncultured Candidatus Moduliflexus sp.
TTGTCTGCCCTTCAACATAAAAAACTATGCAAAGAATTGTCATTTCACAATTCGGTCCGATTGAAAAATTCGAAGCTGACATTCAGGATGTGATGCTGTTCATCGGTCCGCAAGCCAGCGGCAAAAGCACGATCAGCAAGCTCATCTATTTTTTCAAATCCATTAAAAGCGAATTGATCCGTTTTATTTATGAGGCTGAACAGGAAGGTGTTGAATTAGGCTTCTGGGGGTTTTTTACAACACAGATAAAACGATTTTTTGAGTATTTCGATTTTCCTGTCAATCAGTCATGGGAAGTATACTACTATTATTCGTCAAACAAATATATCTGCATCTATTTTGAAAATGATGAGAGCGGAAGGTGGGGAAGTTCCTTCAAATTTGATAATGAATTCAAACAAGAAATTATTAATATTTTGGGACAAGCTCTCCTTGCTATTCAGAAAATATTATCTCATAAAAAATCAACCCTTCCTTTAAGTGAGCTGCTAAAACTTGACGCAGAAAAACGCTCTGCATTAAAAGTGATCGAACGTTATCTTGATGAATTATTCGAAGACAATGCGACGCCGATTTTTATTCCGGCAGGAAGAAGCCTGATTTCAACATTAGCAGAACAGCAGAATATCGGAACCGTGAACCTGGATTTTTTTACCAGAACATTCTGGGAACAAATCAATGCGCTTCGCCCGTATTTCAAAGATGATTTTCGTTTTCTGATTCGCGAAAAATTTCATGATGTCGCCAGTGACGCAAACAAACGAATGGCGCTCGCAAGCAGCTTGATTAACGCGATTTTAAAGGGAGAATATCGCTTCGAAAAAGGCGGCGAAAAAATCTATTACGCTCCTGACCATGCGGTGAAATTGAATTACGCCTCATCTGGTCAGCAAGAAGCCGTCTGGATTTTGTTGCTGATTTTTAAATATCTGTTGGACGAAACACACGTGTTTATCGTCTTCGAAGAGCCAGAAGCGCATTTATATCCCGAAGCGCAAAAAAGCATGGTCGAGTTGATTGCCTTGCTTGCGAATCGTACCGGCAATCAAGTATTATTGACGACGCACAGCCCGTATATTCTTTCAGCCTTCAATAATCTGCTCTATGCCGATCAAATTGCAAAGAAAAGTGTTGAGGCGAAGCAGAAAGTGACCGATATAATCGATCCGAACTGTTGGCTCGATGTTGACCGCACAGCCGCCTATTTTATGGACGGAACGCATGTCGAATCCATCATAGACCCTGAATTACGGCTGATTCAAGCAGAAAAAATAGACAGCGCCTCACAGTTGATGAATAACACATTTAACGCGCTTTTCGATCTTGATGAGTAATCAGAATCAGGGGCTTCCAGAATTTTTTACGGAACATAAATGCGCAGAATTTTGCGATGAGCGTCATTATATTATCGCAAGAGATAAACATAACAGGCAGACCTATCAGCTTGAAAACGTAAAAGGACGCACTTGCTGCAAAATTCAGGTTGATGGGTGTTTACTTTCGTCTTCGGAAGAGAAAAAATGTGATTATCTTCTCTTGCTCGCGCCTGATAATTTGGCGTTTTTTATTGAGCTAAAAGGACAGGATTTGGAGACGGGGTGCCAACAAATCGATGCGTCAATCAGCGCGCTTCTTCAACGCTTGCAAGGATTCGATATATATGCTCGCATCGTTTTGAATAAGGTTCGCACGCCTGCGTTAAATAGTTCAAGTGAAATCAGGCTGAAAAAACGGTTAAAAGGCATGAACAAGCAGACAACACGGCCACAGCTCAAATATCAGAACACGTTGTTGCAAGAACGACTTGAATAACGGCAGGACAATCTTCCAACGAGGTAACAAAATATGATCACGACCCAATATTCAGCGCAGATTCAGGAGGCATTACACCAGTTTCATCATGATCGCGGAGAACTCGTCCCGATTCTTCGCAAGCTGAATGACGATCTCGGATATCTGCCGAAAGAGATGCTGGCAGAATTGTCGGAGCAGTTGCATGTCAGCGAAAGCCATGTGTACGGCGTGGCGACATTTTATTCCATGCTTTCGACCGAAAAAAAAGGGCAATTTGTGGTCAAGATTTGCGAAAGCGCTCCCTGTCATGTTGTCGGCGGGCGGGAAGTCATCAAAGCGATCAAACATCATCTTGGCATTGGGGCGGGCGAAACCACAGCAGATGGGAAGTTTTCGCTGGAAATGGTAAGTTGTCTCGGCGTCTGCGGCGTTGGGCCGGTAATGATGGTGAATAGCGATACGTATGGAAATTTGACGCCGGAAAAAGCCGTAGAAATTCTTTCCGGCCTCTAAGCATGCCGCTGCCAGACGTTTGTTCACGCATCTGGCAGCGCGTGAATTCATGTTATACGACTGCAAGTTGATGGGCTGGAAACAACGCGATTCCCAGGCCAGCGAGAATCATGGCCATGACAATCACCAGCCCAAACACCAGCAAGCGCTGGCGAAATAACTTGCCTGCCGCCTGTCGCGAAAAATAGGCGCGGTAACAATAGACAACCACCCACCCCCAGAAACCAAGGCCAATCACGTATTTCAGAGATAAGAGAGTCGGAGGAAGTAATTTGCCAGTTTTCGTAAACAACAGATACAGGTAATTCACAAAATCCAGCGTAATGAACATCATGGCAATTACAGCAATCATCCCGGCCATGCCAGCATGTTTTCGCAGCTTGCGATTCGTAAGCAGCGTGGTAAAAACAACTCCTGAAAAATAGATTATCGGAATCAAATAACAAAGATACATTCCTTCGTATGTTGTGAACACTTCATACAATTGTGGCAACATACTCGCACTCCTCCCTTTTATACTGAATCAATGGACACTGTGCATCATTTTTCGCGAAGAAATAATGATTAACGTTAGCAAATAAAATGCCATACGTTCTGTTGCTTGTTATTGTGGGGAAGTGTTTGAAAAGGGAACATATTAACACGCCATAAATGGCATGTTTTAACGATAAAATTTTTATAAGTTATCCTATTTATTTAAGATTGCATAGCATGCGCATAATGGCATTTTTTTTGCCATTTTTGGCAGAGATCAATACGAGGCCCTCTTTTTCGTAATACTTAAGTTTTTCATGCGCCGATGCAGCGTTCGAAGGGGAAGCCCCAATGCGGCGGCAGTTTCTTCGCGATGCCATTGATGCGCATTCAACGCCGCCAAAATCGACCGTTTCTCAAATTGCTCGACTTGTTCTCGCAATGGCAGGTTTGACGCTAAAAAATCCCCCGCAGAGTTCTCAAAAGAGAGATGAGAAACGTTCCCATCAAATTGAAGCGGCTGACCAGCTAAATACCGCTGAACGACATTCCGAAGTTCGCGCACGTTGCCCGGCCAGTCGTAGGCATATAACGCCTCTACCATTTTGCCTGGCAGCCGCGAGCGTTTTTCATCAGCCGCCGACTCCTCTAAAAAATCATCCAGCAGCAGCAAAATATCATCTTTTCGCTCCCGAAGAGGGGGAAGGGTCATGGTAATGACATGAACCCTGAAAAAAAAGTCATCCCGCAAACGCCCCTGCCGCCGCAAATCATTGACATTTCGATGCGTGGCGACAATAATGCGCGTATCAACTTTTTTGCTTCGATTCATTCCCAACGGAGTATATTCGCCGGTCTCAATCGCTCGCAGCAGCTTAACCTGCTCAGTCGGGCTGAGTTCGCCGACTTCATCAAGAAACAGCGTGCCGCGATGCGCCTGATCGAAAAAGCCGGGCTTATCGCGGTCTGCGCCAGTAAATGCGCCTTTGCGATAGCCGAAAAATTCGCTTTCGAACAGGCTGTCAGGAATCGCGCCGCAATTCACCGTGACAAACTCATATTGATGCCGAACGCTATGTTGATGGATGGTCCGGGCGATCAATTCTTTGCCTGTCCCGGATTCCCCGTAAATCGCCACATGCGCGTCTGAGGCCGCCGCGCTCAGAATGCGGTCGTAAATTTCTTGCATGGCCTGGCTTTTGCCGATAATGTCGCCAAATTTGTACCGTTCCCGGAGATTGGCGCGTAATTCCAGATTTTCATGCTCCAATTGCGCAGCTTTCTGCTCCATTTCTTTTTGCCACGTCATATCGCGAATCGCGACCACCCGCATGACTTTTTCGTGATATGCCATCATCTTGGTCTGCATTTCCAAAAAAAACGCATCGCCATTTTTCTTCACGCCACAGGCCTGATATGGCGCTGCCTCAGATTGCTCAATATACTGCTGAACCCCTATGCGAGATGATCGGTCTATCAAGGAGAGCAGGGACATTGTTTTGATTTCCTCGCGTTCATATCCAAACATTATTGACAACGCCTCATTCACTTCGGTGATCCTGTCGCCATCCAGAATAACAATCCCTTCGAACGTGGCTTCGGCTAATTGCTCGAATCTGGCTTTTTCGCGGACTAACAGTGTATTCTGCTCTTGAAGTTGGTGTTGGAGTTTTCGAAGAATCAGATGGGTTTGGATACGCGCCAGGACTTCTTCCAACTGGAGCGGTTTCGTAATGTAATCTACGCCGCCGAGACGAAATCCTTTGATTTTATCCAGCGTTTCATTCAGCGCACTCATAAAAATGATCGGAATGTCGCGCGTTTTTTCCGAGGCTTTTAATCGGCGGCAGACTTCGTATCCATCAAGGCCGGGCATTAAAATATCCAGCAAAATCAATTCCGGGATGCGGCGCTCCAACAACTGAAACACGTATTCGCCGCTTTTCAGCGGCAGCACTTTAAACCCCAATCCTGCCAGATAATTGGTCAATAAATGCAAATTGGACGCATCATCATCGACCACCAGAATCGTCATCTGCCGTCGTTCATGTTCTGGAATCACAAGTGGTTCTCCCTCTCATTCGTTGTTTATTGTCTGCGCGGCGCTCCAATCTCGGTATTCACGTTTTCCGGCCTCGGCTGCCATTTCTTCGGGCGCATGCCCTGCCCGATAGACGGGGACGACGCTGGCGCATGTCCGCTTGCAAGATATTTCATCTCTTGAAATTCCTCGGTATCCGTAATCGCCGCAGGGTTTGGCGAAAATGTCGCGATTAACGCCTGCACATTATTGATGCGCTCTCCGGGGCTGGGATGCGTTGAAAGAAACGTTTCAATGGCGCTAGGATCATGCTCCTTGCGCAATTTGTCGAAAAAATAGGCTAACGCAATCGGATCGTATCCGGCGCGATAGAGCGTTTCCGTCCCTAAATCATCGGCCTGGCGTTCGTCGTCCCGGCTGTTTTTCAACAAAAACCCGGTCGCAATGGCATCGGCCAGCAGCAATTTCCATTCATCTTCCTGCTCCTGATCGCTTAATTCCCAGAACAGCGCAAATCCCAACTGCAACGCAATCAATTTCGACATCCGCTTTGCGCCGTGCCGCGCCACAACATGGCCGATTTCGTGCGCTAATACTCCCGCCAATTCCGCCTCGTTATCCGCTTCTTCGATTAACGCGCTGTTGACATAAATAAATCCGCCGGGCAGCGCAAACGCATTAATATCATCCGACGCGATGACTTTGAATTGATAGGCAATGTCCGGTCGGCGGGAATACTGCACGAGCCGCTGCCCTAACGTGGAGAGATATTGCTGAATCTGCGCATTCTTCAGCACATCTTCCTCAGCCTCGATTTCATTGGCGGCCTCCCACCCCATTTCGATTTCCATGTCCTGGGGAATAAAATTGAACCCCGACTGCGGGTTTTCAAGGTTTCCTAATTGATAGGCGCATCCTCCAGAACCGATCAGCAAAAACACCGCGAAGGCCACGACAAGTCGTCGGGATGTAGAATGAACAAAATCATACATAGCCCATCACTCCCCTTGCGCATAATGCCTGAAAACAACAGCATTTCGCTGTTCGAATGCTGCCGCCTCGCGCATTATCACAAAAAACAGCGTATTGTATGCCAGAATTTTTGTCATGCTATTTTTTAATAGAGCAAAAAATGCGCCACAGTTCCCGACAAATTCAGCTAATTCTGACGGTTGCCGCAATGAAAATTTTTTCAGGCGGTTCACGAGATCAGACAAAAAAATAGGGCGGGTGTTGGCGGAAATGATGCGATTCGGAGGGAATATTCAAGAAATTCAATTTCTCTGACAGGGCAATTGAATTTCTTATACGATACGAGTTTTCAGGAGCGCCAAAGCTTGCCTTGGCGCTCCTGAAAATTAACGTTTCAGCGTAATCGCTTGAAGGATTACGAGTTTTCTGGCGACCATGATGTGGTGGGGTCTGGTTCGCAGGTGGAACGATCAAAATAAAAGCCGCATGTTTTCACCGGCACCCATTCCTTTTCGATACGCGGATATTTCCGGCAATTCAACGGGCGAAACGGATACGCCCCGCAGTATTGTTTTCCGTTCTCCGCCTTGTTCAGAAACAGACAACCGTTGAACATCAGATAGCAGCATGCGCCGCAGTTTTTACATGCGCCTCGCCGCGCTGACGAGACGGGGAAAAATGCGCCGATTGTTCGCTTGATTTTTGCCCAAAAATCATTTCGTTCCACGCTCTTCCTCCTCAACAGGCTGCTTGAACGAAAATCCACAGGTGTCGCGGGTAATCCATTCCTCCTCAGTTCGGGGGTATTTCCGGCAATTCAGCGGTCGAATCGGATAGATGCTGCAATACTGCTTTCCATCCGCGCCATCTTTGAGAAACCAACAGCGCCCGACCATAATATGACAGCATGCGCCACAATGATTGCATGCGCCGCGCCGCGCCGAAGAGACGGGGAAAAACGCGCCGATAGTTCTCCCGATTTTTGCAAAAATGCTATTCTGTTTCATAGGATATTTTCTCTCATTGATTCATCAATGTCACTTGAAGTTGACGAAATAATTCATACGGAACAAAGACCGTGCCGATTAACAATTCTGAGCGTCCATTCTTTCCATGACAATCAGAACCTCCGGTGGCAAGCAAATGATCGTCCATCACCATGCCGGTATAGCGGCGCACATCCTCATCAGTATGCTCGCTATGAAAGACTTCAAGCCCTCGAACGCCTGACTTCACTAAATCAGGAATCAGGTGATCTTTGCGCGTCACGCCTGGATGCGCTAAAATCGGAATTCCTCCGGCCTGCGTAATCGCCGCAATCGCCCGTTGAGCCGACAGGGTATTTTTCGGGATATACGCCGGTTTTCCTCTCCCAAGATAGCGGTCGAACGCCTCATTCTGCGAGGCGGCATAGCCTGCGGTCATGATCGCGCGGGCGATATGCGGGCGTCCGAGAGACCGGCTGCCGCCTGCCGCTTCCATGACCTGTTCAATCGTGATCATGACGCCCAATTCCTGAAGCCGTGCCACAATCTGGGCGATACGTCGAAATCGCGCGTCTTTTTGATGCTGGAGGGTGTCCAATAATCCGGCATGCTCCGGATCAATGCCATAGCCTAACAGGTGTAAATCGCCTTCGCCTTCGACATGGGCGCTCATTTCGATGCCCGCAAGACATTCGATGGCCGCGTCTTTCGCATATTCCATCATGTCCCGCACACCGCTGACGGTGTCGTGATCCGTGATGGCAATGGCTCGCAAACCTTTGCGCTTCGCGTCAGCGACAACTTGCTGAGGCGTGGAACGTCCGTCTGAGTGCGTCGTATGCAAATGCAGGTCGATGCCGCCGTCTTCCAGTCGAATCGGATGCCAATATGGTGTCGTCATGGGCATAAAAAAATAAAGCACGCAACAGGACATCGTTGCGTGCCTTCATCAAAAAAGCGGGTGACGGGATTCGAACCCGCGACTCCAAGCTTGGGAAGCTTGCACTCTACCAGCTGAGTTACGCCCGCAATCAATATATCTGTATAACACAACATCCCAAAAACGAAGAGGATTTTTTGTCAATAATTTTTTCTTGTAGAAAAGAATTTTGTAAGCATCGGCATTCTCCCCAACGCACAGAAACTCATCGCAGAAAAAATCAATTGACAGGATATGGCCTCATCATGACGTATGATTTGCAAACATCGCGAACCCGTCAACGAACATGCGCCATGCCGTTCGCATCTCCGCGAAATAACTTCAGTTGCGGAATGCGACGCTCAAGCGTGTTGGGCGATTGTGGTAATTAGAGAGATTTCAATAAGTTCTTCTTGACATTCTCTGACAATTTCGTTAAGATACTGAGAACATGAGGATTTTGAAGAATGCGTGAGACGGACATGCGGATGAGTCGGCATATTTCGGTTTTGCTTCAAGAGGTGTTGGAAGGGCTTGAATGTCAACATCCCGGCCTCTTTCTCGACGCGACCGTCGGGTGTGGCGGTCACGCGGCGGCGATTTTAGCGCAGCATGCCGATAACCGCGTGATTGGCGTGGATCAAGATCAGGCGGCCTTGCAGGTTGCCCGCGAACGCCTTCAGGAATTCGGCGGGCGCGTGACGCTGCATCATGCTCGCCACGAAGCCTTCGACCGCGTCGCACAGGCATGGGCGCAGGAACATGGCGTCGAAGCGTTGCGATTTCAAGGGATGCTCTTTGATTTAGGCGTATCGTCGCTGCAATTCGATGACGCCGAGCGCGGCTTCAGCTTTCAGCGTTCCGGCTGGCTCGACATGCGGATGGATGCCTCAACGCCGACAGCAGACGCATTGACGGCATATCACGTCGTGAATGCGTATGCAGAAGACGCATTAGCGAACCTGTTCTTTCAATATGGCGAAGAGCGCCAATCGCGCCGCATTGCGCGGAAAATCGTCGAAGCGCGAGCCGCCACGCCGATTGAAACGACAGGCGAACTCGCGGATATTGTGGATCGAGCGATTCCCAAAAAATTTCAGCAAAAAGGGATTCACCCTGCTACGCGAGTGTTTCAGGCGATTCGCATCGAAGTCAACGGCGAATTGCAAGCGTTAGGCGACACATTGGAACGCGCCGTCGCGTGGTTAGCGCCGAAAGGCCGATTATGCGTCATTTCCTTTCATTCGTTGGAAGACCGCATCGTCAAACAGACGTTTGCGCGGTTGGCGAAAGGGTGCGAATGCCCGCCATCGTGTCCGATCTGCATCTGTGGAAAAACGCCGCAAATCATGCTGATTTCGAAAAAGCCGATCACGCCGTCGGAAGAAGAATTGCACGCGAATCCCAGAAGCCGCAGCGCAAAATTGCGAATTGTTGAGAAATTATGAAGAATAGAACACTGATTGG
>CAZMEO010000129.1:0-2222 GCA_964565315.1 uncultured Candidatus Moduliflexus sp.
AAAGCGGCTGGCGCAGGGAATATCCCTCTGGCAGGAATCGGCGGAGTCGGGGCAGAATATGAAGAGTTTGGCACTGACGGCATTGCGATTTCAGACACGATTCAGAGCGTTTTCAGTGAGGATGGCGTCTTAGTGTTGGTGGATTTAGGCAGCGCGATTCTCAATGCTGAGATGGCGAGAGACCTCCTGCCGGAGGAGATGCA
This sequence comes from uncultured Candidatus Moduliflexus sp., assembly GCA_964565315.1. Lineage (GTDB taxonomy): Bacteria > Moduliflexota > Moduliflexia > Moduliflexales > Moduliflexaceae > Moduliflexus. Next base: position 204 of record CAZMEO010000129.1, read on the forward strand.
GCCGCATGTCCGTATCTGCTCTGCTCCGCTCGTGGAAGGCGCGATTTCTGCCGCTGTGCAGATCAGTTTAGGCGGCGATATGGAGACTGCCGCGAGAGAAGCCCTTCATGCGCTCCAGCCCAAAGCGGAGCAGGTCGGCGACAGCGAGCTTCCTGCTATGGCTATGGCAAGCCCCGACCAGCCCCCGACAACAGGCTGGGACGCTGCGGAAACGCTCATCCTCACCGTATCAAATGAACATGGCCTGCATGCCCGTCCTGCGGCGCGATTTGTAAAAGTTGCGGCGTCGTTTCAGGCTGAGGTGCAAGTCAAAAATCTTTCAACCGGAAAAGGCCCAGTGAAGGCGAATAGCCTGAATAGCATCGCCACGCTGGGCGTGCGGAAAGACCATCAAATCGAAATCGCAGCCATTGGCGCTGATGCCCGGAAAGTATTGAACGCCTATCAACAATTGGCCTCGGAAAATTTTGGCGACGCGCTCTCCGCCCCTCAACAGCAGAAAACCCCGCCTGCAAGCGTTCCATCGCGGCTTGGAAATGCCGATTTACAGGGCGAACCGATCTCCGAAGGCATCGCGCTCGGCCCGGTGCAGTTGTATCGCCCGCAGCAACTTGCGATTCCGGATCATCTGATTGACGACCCAGCGGCAGAAATGGCTCGTTTCGAACACGCGCTGAAAGCGACATCTCAGGCGATTGAAGCCGAATACCTCAAAATCCGTTCATCCGTCGGCGAGGACGCCGCCGATATTTTCGACGCCCATTTAGTCTTGTTGAACGACCCGTTTTTGCTGGAAAACACAAAGCGCCGGATCGTCGAGCAGCGCCTCAATGCGGCAAACGCCTGGGAACTGAGCATCATGGACGCCGAGCGGTCATTCAGGGAATTGGATGATCCGTATTTGCAGCAACGCGCCGTGGACATTCGGGATGTCGGGAATCATCTGCTGACAAAGTTAGGGGTGAGCGAATCAGCGGAAAAACAGTGTTTTTCGCAGCCGGTGGTGTTGCTTGCGCGAGAGTTGACGCCGACGCAGACCGCGCAATTAGATATGCAGAATATCCTGGGCATTGTGACGCAAATTGGCGGCGCGACCTCCCATAGCGCCATTTTAGCGCGTTCATTAGGCATTCCGGCGATAGTCTGTCCGCAGGAATCTCTCTTTGAATTGCCGCCTGACACCACGCTGGCATTGGATGGTTTTGGCGGGGCATTATGGATCAATCCAACCCCGGCGACGATTGCGAAATTAGAACAACAGAAAACTGAATGGCAGGAAGCACGGAAACGCCTGCATCAGATACGGCATCAAGCCGCCATCACGAAAGACGGCCATCCCATCGAGATTGCCGCGAATATCGGGAATGTCGCCGAAGCCAGGCTCGCGGCGGAGAACGGCGCGGAAGCGATTGGCTTGCTGCGTTCGGAATTTCTTTATGTGTCGCGGAGTGACGCGCCGACCGAGGAAGAACAATATCAGGCGCTCTCCAGCATCGGTCAGATTATGGGCGGCAGGCCGGTCATTATTCGGACATTAGACGTTGGGGGCGATAAGCAGATTCCGTATTTGAACCTCCCTGTCGAAGAAAACCCGTTCCTCGGCGTGCGGGCGTTACGGCTCTGTTTCAAACGCCCGGAGCTTTTCGCCGCACAGTTAAAGGCAATTTTGCGAGCCGGGCTGCATGGAAAATTCCGCGTCATGTTTCCGATGGTGGCGCTGTTGGAAGACTTGCAGCAAGCCCGCGCCGCGCTGGAAGCCGCCCGCGCGGAACTGCTTCGCGACGGCATTCCTCACGCCTGGCCGCTGGAAGTCGGCATGATGGTCGAGATTCCGTCAGCGGCGCTGCTGAGTTCGACGTTTGCGCCGCTCGTGGATTTTTTCAGCATCGGCACGAACGATCTCACGCAATATACCTTTGCGGCGGATCGCGGCAATCAGGCGCTCTCCGCGTATGCCAACGCCTTGCATCCGGCGGTATTGCGCCAGATTCGGCAGATCGCGGAGGCATCGCATCAGGC
>CAZMEO010000129.1:2322-9016 GCA_964565315.1 uncultured Candidatus Moduliflexus sp.
TTGGCGCTGATTATCGGCAACAATGCGTATGAGGATTCGCCGCTGACCAATCCGGTGAACGACGCCAATGATATGGCGGCAGCGCTTGAGGGATTGGGTTTTTCGGTCAATACGAAGACCAACATCACGCAGCAGGAGATGGAGGACGCAATCCGCGATTTTGCGGGGAGCTTGAGCGCGTCGGACACGGCGTTGTTTTATTTCAGCGGACATGGGGCGCAGGTGGACGGCATCAACTATCTTGTGCCGGTCGGGACGCGAATTGTGACGGAACAGGACATCAAATATAAATCGGTGGCGGCAGAACTTGTGCTTGATTATTTAGAACAGGCCGGAAGCAAGCTGAATATCGTCATTCTCGACGCGTGCCGCGATAATCCGTTTAAAGGCTTCAGATCGACACGCGGCGGCTTAGCGATGATGACGTCGCCGACCGGCACGCTGATCGGCTACGCAACTGCGCCGGGAACGGTAGCCTATGACGGTTCCGGCGAAAATAGCCCTTATACCAAACATCTGCTGCAAGCGATGTCCACGCCCGGCCTCAGAATCGAAGATGTCTTCAAACAGGCGCGAATCGGCGTCATGGTGGAAACCGGCAATAAGCAAGTCCCCTGGGAATCGTCATCGCTGATCGGCGATTTTTATTTTACCCAGCAAGATGCGCGCGAAACAGCGCCGCCCGCGCCGGAAGAAACGCCTGAGGCCGACGTTCGCCCGTCAGAGGCTCGAATTCTTGACGGGAGCGATTCTTCAATTCCCATCACGCCGGGCGAGGGCATCGGCGATTTGCGGCTCGATATGTCGGCTGATGACGTGCGGCGTCTGCTCGGCGAGCCAGAACATATCACCGATCTGTATCAGAACGGCGACACGCTTTATTTCGAATATTACTCGTATGGCATTATGGCGCATATTCAGGCGGATCGCGTCATCGCAATTTATCTGTACAGCGGCGTTGACGGCGGGTATGATGAAGGGCTGTTCAAGCCGTTTCCGGGCGTGACCGCAGAAGATGTCAGCGTGCTTTCGACGAAAGACGAAATTCTCGCGGCCTACGGAACGCCGACAGACACTGCCGCCGATCCTGAAAATTCCCAGGTGCCGACCGAGCGGCTCTATTATCCCGGAATCGGCTTCAAATTCGCGAAAGCAACCGGACAGATCGTGCATATCCGCATTGCGCGTCAGGAGCAAATCGAATAGAGCATTGGTCGCTAAAAGCGGCAAGCGCGAAGCCGATGGCAAAACGTGGCATTTCGTATAAACGCAAAGAACGAAATAGTAAAGACCTTACAGGTTTTAAAAACCTGTGAGGTCTAATAGACGAAAGGAGTCTCAAGATGAAATACGATATTTGCCCGGTCTGGATCGGCTATTTACTGGCGAATCCGCTACGAAAACTCGTGCAAGACCCTGTCAAAATTCTCAGTCCATACATCAAACCAGGGATGACGGCGCTTGACATCGGTCCCGGCATGGGATTTTTCAGCCTGCCGATGGCGGACATGGTGGGAGCAGCGGGGAAGGTGATCTGCGTGGATTTGCAGGAAGGGATGCTGCAACGTCTGGCAAGACGAGCGCAAAAATTCGGCGTCGCCTCGCGCATCGAAACCCGCGTCTGTCGGGGAGATTCGCTCTGTTTGAACGACGTGAATGGGAAGATTGATTTTGCGCTGGCGTTCGCGATGGTGCATGAAGTGCCGGACGCAGCGAGGTTGCTCAAGGAATTGGCGGCGGCGCTGAAGCCGGGCGGCAGATTGCTGATTTCAGAGCCATCGGGACACGTCAAGGCTCAGCATTTCGAGCAGACCGTCGCTCTCGCCAAACAGCATGGCCTTTCCGTCATCGAAACGCCGACCATTCGCGGCGGGCGGAGCGTATTGCTGGGGAAATGACGAACTCCAGGCTTCACGGCAGCACAACCCAGTCAGGGACAATCCCTGAGCGGGCTGCTCTCAAAAAACATAGTAGGGGTATAATTCCCAACAAACGTCAACGTCTTCAACAAAAAAAGCTGTCAGACACCTGCAAGGTGTCTGACAGCTTTGTCTATAAGGCTCTCTGTCAATAGAATCAGCAGCAACTGCCGCAGCAGCAACCTTTCGGCGCAGATGCGATCAGTTGTTCCACCGACACGATTGAACCATATTTCGCTTTCAAGGCTTCGAGTCCTTTGCGCTGTTCTGCATAGACGCCAAACAGTTTCGGGGAAACCGTGCCTTCTTTTTTGTACGCTTCTTCCTGCAAGGCCAAGCGTCCGAGAATGTTATCCACGTAGAACGCGAACTGTTTGTTGTACAATTCTTGCGGATATTCTTTATCAATCCCGGCAAACAATTTCTTCAGGTCTTCGTAACATGGAATGAACCCAATTGGGGTTTCAATCGCAGGCACGTCGCCGTTAGCATACAGTTCCAGCCAGCCGAGCCAGACTTTCACGTCGCGTTTTTCGCCGAGCAGCTTTTTGCCTTCGCCGCCGCGCGCACCATGCGTCAGGAAGTAGTTCAAGCCTGCCATAATCGGGCGATCTTTGATTTTCGGCGAATTGAAGAAGATGAACTGCGCTTCCATATAGTCGCCCAATGCGCCCGGAATAAACGGCTCGTTCGCCCAGGGCTGACGGCGCACGCCGGAGACGCCGATTTCGGTTGCCGTTGCGGCAGAAAGAATCGAAGCGCCGATAGCCACGCCATGATCCGCATTTTTTGCAACATACACAGGCGGCATGGTGTCACTGTCACGTCCACTGTACGTCACGACTTTGATCGGAGCGCCTTTCGGGTCTTCAGCCACTTTTTCGTTATAGTTCGGCATGTTGGAGCTTAACAGCGTGCAACGGGCATTCGGATTCGACGGCGGAACTGGTTTGCCGTCTTCATCCGTTTTGCCTTCCCACCATTCGCCGGTATAGTTGATGCCTTTTTTCGGCATTTCTTCGCCGTGTCCGACCCAGTGCGGCACGCCTTTGTCATCAATCAGCACGTTCGACCAGATCACTTCCACGCCAGGTTCGCGCAGACACTTCATCAAGAGCGGATCGCCTTCACGGTTCACGTCTTCGACAATGCCGAAAATGCCGAATTCCGGGTTGACCGCCCGCACGATGCCGTCGTCGTCAATCCAGATTTGCGCCAAATCATCGCCGATGAAATCCGAGCCGACCATCGCAGTCGTCGTTTTGCCGCAGCCAGACGGCGCAGCGCCCGCGAAATAGGTCTTGCGTTTTCCATCCGGGCCAGTTAAGCCGGTGATGAACATGTGTTCGGAAAGCTGCGATTCTTTCTGATAATAGGTTGCCAAATCGACCGCAAAACGATGGTTGCCTTTTTTCATGAGCAGCGTGTTGCCGGCGTAGGTGCAGAACACGGAGTAGGTCGTCAACCAACTGCGATCCATAAACACGCGCATTTTTGGGAAATAATCCGGCGTGCCGGGTCCTTCGCTGTGGACGTTCGTAATGACGTAGCCAGCGCGTTTGACTTCAGCGTCGAAATGTTCGAATGACGTGCGATACAACAAATTCGCGGAGTGCATCACGTAGGTTGACGTGGTGATTTCAAGCGCAGGGAGCGAGGCTTTTGCGCCAACCGGGCCGCGGCTGTAAAATCCAACAAGCAACGTTTTGCCTTTGGCAATGCCCACCATGCTTCCTTTGACATAATCATGCGCTTCATTTCGCAGAATTTTCTTGGCCATTGCGCTAATCTCTTCGCCTTCATTCACGATGTAGAGCGTTTTATCCACGACGCGGCCTTGTTCTTTGGCATAGTCGAAGTGGATGGTATGGTCTTTCATGGCGAGTGCTTTTTCTTCGCCTTTCGCCAGGCTCATTTCACGCACTTTCTGTTTGTCGGCGGGCGACCCCGTATTCACGAAGACGGCGTCCGGCTGCATCATGGCAATCGCATTAGCGATTTTTAAGATCGTTTCTTCGTTGGTAATTTTATTTAATTTCGCCACGTTTTCAGCATCGCATTTGCTGGCGAAAACGGCTCTGGCGTCGGCTAACGTCTTGACTCCGCCTAAATCGGATAGAATATCAATTCCTTTTTTTAATTGTAACATGTAAAATTCTCCTTTTAATCACAAATCGTAACTATTTGCATACCAGCCTGTCCGCTGCCCGATAACATGGGCGAGCAAAACTGTTCGTCAGTACGCGCAATCACTCTGCTCCGTCACTGTTTTCTGAATCTGCCACAAATAAAATAGGGTTTAAAAACTGTCAATAGAAAATAACAAGAATTATAAAAATTTACGCTTGCGGTAAATTTTGCGACGATGATCAAGGGGTTCAAAGGCTAATCGACCATCATTCGGCGGAATCGTCTCGCTTTCGCCAAGCACTAAGAATCCATTTCGATCCAGCGAATCTTGAAACAGCCGCAACGTCTCGATTTGCAGGGTGGCATTAAAGTAAATCAGCACATTGCGGCAGAGAATTATCTGAAATTCGTTTAAAACGCCGCTGTTCACGAGGCTGTGCTGGAAAAACAAAATTTTCGTTTTCAACGCCTCATTAATCTTCAGGATGTTCCCTTCGACATCAAAATAGTCATGGATGCGCCCTTTTCCGCCGCTTTTGCGATAGTTTTCCTGGTCGCTGTCGAGGTTGCCGCCGCCAAACAGCCCATTTTTCGCTTCGACTAACACATACGGATTCAAATCGGTGGCATAAATCTGTGTTTTTCTCAATAATCCGGCCTCTTGCAGCAGAATCGCGAGCGAATACGGCTCTTCGCCGGTCGAACATCCGGCGCACCAGATTTTGATATGCGGATAGGTATCCAAATACGGGAAAATTTCTTCGCGAATGACGGAGAACACTTCAGGGTTGCGGAAGAAATGCGTGACGTTGATGGAAAATTCCAAAAATAATTCTTCGAACAATTCGGCGTCATGCAGCACCTGGGCGGCGAATTGGGAGAAGAGGTAAAACCCGCGATCCGTCATCGCCTTTTGCAGGCGGCGTTTGATGCTTTCGATGCTGTAATTGCGGTAATCATACCCATATTGTTTATGCAGGTCAGTCAGAAATTCTCTGATCTCCGCGTCCGGAAGTTCGATCTCCTCTTTGCGAATGGTTCGGGAGACGTAACTGCATAGCTCCTGAATCGGAAACTTGTAATCATACGCGCCGGTCAGCAAGCCATTATTCGGCATGTCACGCGCCGAGCAATCGAGCGGGTCTTCGATAATGATGCGCGCGCCGTGCGTTCGCAGCGTTTTCAGGGAATGACTGCCGTCGCTGCCATAGCCGCAGAGCAGAATCGCTAATAATCCGTTTTTGTATTCGCGGCCTAATGATTCGAACAGCACGTCAATCGAAGGGCGGGAATAATTCACCGGCGCATCTTTGGTCAAGCGAATCACGCCGCGTTCCACGATCATGTGCGCGTCAGACGGGGCAATATACATGGCATCCGTTTCAACCGTCATTCCGTCAGTCGGCAGACAGGTTCGATACGGCGTTTTATCCTGAAGCAGCGCGTCGAGAATGTTGCGAGCGTCACGCGGAAAATGCTGCACGATAAACACGCTGATGTTCGCCAATGCCAGACTTTTCACAATCGCAAAAATTTTGTCCAGGCTTTCGGCAGAGCCGCCGATGCCGACGGCCTTGATGCGTCGCGGGACTACCGGCACTAAGGTCTTCTCGAACACGAATTTGTTCGGAATCCCTAAGCGGCTGAGATACGAGGCGAGATAGCGGTGCAGCGTGAAGACTTTCAGCGGCGTCTCTGGAAATTGCGCGAAATGGAAGCGCAGCGATTCGATGATTCCGGCGGGCAAGGTTTTCGCGTCAAAGAAGGTGACATGAATTTCTGACGCGCCGCCGCGTTCTCGCAGCAGCGCCAGAAATTCGCGCTGTTCTTCCTGCGTTTCGACGCCGCCCATGACAGAAATATGTTTCTGCCCTTTGATGCTTTCAGAACGAATCGCGCTCATGCCTGCTCTGGTGTTCGGGTTGCGTGGAGAATATTGGCTACTTGCGCGACGAAATGCACCGGATCAACCGGTTTGCTGATATATCCCACGCATCCTGCCTTGATCGCTTTTTCCTGAATATCTTTGGTCGCAAACGCGCTGCATGCGATCACCGGAATGTGTGCGGTCGCCGCCTGTTGTTTGATCTGATGCGTCGCTTCGAACCCATCCATGCCCGGCATGCCGATATCCATTAAAATCACATCCGGCGTGACCGATTCCAGCATGGTGAGGCATTCCTTGCCGGATCGCGCTAAATATACCGTGTATTTGCCTCGCTGAAAAATCGAGCGATGCAAATCAAGATTCATTTCGTCGTCATCCACAATCATCACAGACGAAAACATGATGTCCGACGGCGGCGCGGCGTCTGCTTTTGAGGGCGGCGCAACGGACGAAGTGGCCGACGACACGACATGCGCGCTCGTCGCGTCTGCCGTAAACGTCATCGGGATATGCAGCACGAATGTCGTCCCTTTGCCGACCAAACTGCGCACGCCGATTTCGATATGGAGCATCTCGCAAAAGCTTTTCGTAATCGCCAATCCCAAGCCTGTGCCCCGAAATTTTTTTTTGGTTGAACCATCGACTTGTTTGAACAATTCGAAAATGCTTAATAATTTTTTTTCTGGAATCCCTTCGCCCGTGTCTTCCACTTCTATCAGAACCGCGCTCTGGTCGGCATCTGCGGTTGCTCGCACCG
>CAZMEO010000130.1:0-3806 GCA_964565315.1 uncultured Candidatus Moduliflexus sp.
AGTTAAATAAAACAAAACCCTGCCAGAGAGTGAAACCTCTGGCAGGGTTCTCTCGCAGAATGACAACGCGATTAGGCCGCATCTTTCGGCATCTGCGCCTGCAACCGCAATGTCTCGCTATGCAGATGATACGCGAGGCATTGCAGTTCCGCCACAATATCCATCGTCCGCACTTTCACGCTGGACGGCACAACTAATTGAATCGGCACGAAGTTCAAAATGGCCGTAATCCCCGCGTTGACAAGGCGATTCGTCATGTCTTGCGCCTCGCTTTCCGGCACGGCGAGAATCGCCATGTCTGCCGACGCGCTCTGAATCGTCTCTTCAAGCTGCGTAATCGGATAAAGCGGCACGGACGATTCGAACAGCCCGGCGCCCAATTGGCGGGCGTATTCCGACGTGTCCGGCGCGTGATCGAACGCGGCAATCAGGTCGAATCCGGCGGCGAGAAAATCGCGCGAGCGGAGCAGCGCCGAACCAAGCCGCCCTGCACCAATCACCACCGTTTTCCACCGTTTCATGCCGTTCACGCTGTCCGTCAGCCCTAAAATCAGCATAATTTGCTCTTTGAGCGTGCCAATCGGATAGCCCATGCCGCGAATGCCGAATTCGCCGAAAAAGGCCAAATCTTTCCGAACTTGCGCCGAATTCAGCCCAAACCGGCTGGCAAATTCTTTGGATGAGACAGATTTCATATTTTCACGCTCAAGCTGTTCGAGGCAGCGCTTATAAATCGACAGGCGGTAAATCGTAAATTCTGAAATATTATCAGCAGTTTTCATAATCTCTTCCGCTCCTCATTAGAGAATGTACCGGCTAAGGTCTTGATCTTCGGATATATCCGCGAGTTTCTCGCGCACGTAGGCGGCGTCAATCGTCACAGTCTGCGAGCCGAGTTCCGAGGCGTCGAACGAGAGCTCGTCGAGCATTCGCTCCATCACGGTATGCAGCCGCCGCGCCCCGATGTTTTCCGTCCGCTCGTTCACGGTGGCGGCCAAAGACGCAATTTCGGAAATCGCATCGTCGGTGAAATTCAACTCGATGCTCTCAGTCTTGAGCAAGGCTTTATACTGGGTAATCAGCGCGTTCTGCGGCTCTTTCAAAATGCGAATAAAATCATCGCGGTTCAGCGATTCCAATTCGACGCGAATCGGAAAACGCCCTTGCAGTTCGGGAATCAAGTCAGATGGCTTGCTGACATGGAACGCGCCCGCCGCGATGAACAAGACGTGATCGGTTCGCACCATGCCGTATTTCGTGTTGACGGTCGAACCTTCGACAATCGGCAGCAAGTCGCGCTGCACGCCTTCCCGCGAAACATCCGGCCCCGCTTTGCCTTCGCGTCCGGCGATTTTGTCCAATTCGTCCAGAAAAATGATGCCGGACTGTTCGACGCGCTGAATCGCGTGCGCCACGACTTCGTCCATGTCAATCAGCTTTTGCGCCTCTTCCTGCTCGATGAGCCGCCGCGCTTCCGAAATTTTCATTTTGCGCTTTTTGGTTTTCGATGGAAACAGGCCGCCGGGGAGCATGTCTTGAATATTGATGTTTTCCTGCATCCCGGAGCTTGAAAAAATTTCGATGACCGGATTGCTGCGATCCGTCACTTCGACTTCGACGGCGCGTTCTTCAAGGCGGCCTTCGCGCAGATAGTTCCGCAGCTTTTCGCGGGTGCTGGAGCTTTCCTGCCCATCGTCTTTCTGAACGCGCGACGGCGGCAGCAGCAGATCAAGCAGACGGTCTTCGGTGAGTTCTTTCGCTTTTTCGGCGACTTCGACTTTTTTTTCTTCTTTCACCATCTTGACGCCCAATTCCATCAAATCGCGCACCATCGATTCCACGTCGCGCCCGACATAGCCGACTTCCGTGAATTTCGACGCCTCGATTTTCAGAAACGGCGATTGCGCGAGTTTGGCTATGCGCCGGGCGATTTCGGTTTTGCCGACGCCGGTCGGCCCAATCATAATAATATTTTTCGGCGCGATTTCTTCCCGCAGTTCCGGCGGAAGCTGCTGCCGCCGCCAGCGGTTGCGCAGCGCAATGGCGACCGAGCGTTTCGCGTTTTTCTGGCCGATGATGTATTTATCCAATTCCGCCACAATCTGCTTCGGCGTCAACGCCGTGTTTTCGCTGCGCTGCGGCTGTTCTTCCAATTTTTGCAATTCGCCTGTTTTAATAATCATTGTTTTATTTACCTATTACACTGGAATCTTAATTTTTAGGAGTGCGAAATCTTGATTTCGCCTGTCAAATCAAGATTTGACACTCCTGATAACTCCTAAAAATTGACGTTCCAGTGTACTATTCTTTTTCTAATTCTTCGATAATAATATGATCGTTGGTGTAAATACAGATGGACGAGGCAATGTGCATCGCTTCTTCGGCGATTTGGCGGGCGTTCAGCGTTGAATGCTTCACCATCGCTTTCGCGGCGGCGAGCGCATACGAGCCGCCCGATCCGATGGCTAAAATTCCGTCATCCGGCTCAATCACGTCGCCGTTGCCGGAAATGATGAACGAGCGTTTGTGATCCACGACGACCAGCATCGCTTCGAGACGGCGCAGCATCCGATCCGTGCGCCAGTCTTTCGCCAATTCAACGGCAGCCCGCGTCAAGTCGCCATGAAATTCTTTCAATTTCGCTTCCAATCGTTCGAACAGCGCGAACGCATCGGCGGCGCCGCCCGCAAATCCGGCAATAATCTTGTCGTTATACATTCGGCGCACTTTTTTGGCATTATGTTTCATGACGGTTTCGCCGAATGAGACCTGTCCGTCTCCGGCGACCGCCACCTGTCCGTTATGTCTCACCGCAATCACGGTCGTTGAGCGTATTCTCATGTGACTCCTTTTCAAGCAAAGCTTTGGGATGCGCGTGATGATACACATCCAGTAAATTATCCACGCTGACATGCGTGTAGCGCTGCGTCGTCGAGAGACGCGCATGGCCTAAGAGTTCCTGAATGGTTCGCAAATCCGCTCCGGCTTGCAGCAAATGGCTGGCAAACGAATGCCGGAACGCTCGCGGGCTGAAACTGAGGTCGAGATCGGCCTCAGCGAGATACTTCTTAACAATGCGGCGCACGCTGCGGCTGGTCAGGCGCGTGCCGCGTGCGTTCAAAAATACGGCGTCTTCGATCTGGCGGCGTTTTTTCGCGGCTGGCGTGTTTTCTGCTTCTGCTGTCAGAAATTCTTCGCGCCGTGCAAGATACCGTTCTAATGCCTGTTCCGCCGGTTCGCCGAAAATCACCATCCGTTCTTTGTTGCCCTTGCCATGAATTTTGATGCGGCGCTCCGAAAAATTGATCTGCGATAGCCGCAATTGCGCCAATTCTTCGACGCGAACGCCCGTCGCGTACAACAATTCTAAGATCGCGGCGTCGCGCAGCGTCAGCAGATCGCCGCCCACCACGCCGTCTAAGAGCCGCTCAACTTCATGTTCTTCAAACACCGCCGGAAGATGGTGCGGCGTTTTCGGCAGCGGAATGCTTCGCGCAGGATTCAGCGGAATATACGCTTTTTTCCACAAAAAATGACAGAATGATTTGAGCGCCGACAGCTTTCTGGCAATGGATGTTTTGGCGAGTTTTCGGCTGTATAAATGCCCTAAAAACGCCTGAATGACGGTGCGATCAATGCTGCGAACATCAATTTCGTTCTCGCCGGTCTCGTCAAGATATTTATGCAGATTGGTCAAAAATTCACGAAATTGTTCAAGATCAGTCTCGTAATTACGGATCGTCTGCTCGGAGAAGTTCCGCTCATGGGCGAGATACGTCATGAAGGCGTCAATATATGCTTGCATC
>CAZMEO010000130.1:3906-5150 GCA_964565315.1 uncultured Candidatus Moduliflexus sp.
CCGAAGATTTTCAGCCATTCATCCACTTCTTTTTTCGATAATTTCCGGTCGCGGCGTTCTTCAATCCCGTCATCATCTCCGCGAACATTGATGCGCGGCAGCATTTGCGGTTTTCCGGCGGGCGCGTTTTTCGCGGGCGTTGATGGCTCGCGTTCTCGTGGGGGCTGCTGCCCTGACGCGGCGGGTTTTTTCTCTGTTTTTTTCTGTTCAACCGGTTCGGGGCCGAACAATTTCAGCCATTCCTGCACTTCTTCGTCAGTAATATGAATGTTAATCCGATCAAGCGGCTTTTCCTGCGTCAGCGCCCGAATAATCTCTTTTTCGAACTCTTCCGATTTGATGGCAGACGCGCCGTGCGCTTTGACAAAATCGGCAATTTCATTGTCTGACGACACAATCGTCAGCGTTTTGCGCCGTTTCGGTTCCTGGGCGCTGACCATCTTTTTAATGGCATGATCCGCGCTATAAATCGGCGACGTGTAAATGACGGTCACGCGCCCGTACTGCCGCTTGCGGTCCACCTGCTGCCCGCTGTAACTCCCGTCGAACACGATGGTCAGCATCTTCTGAGCGCGGGCGCAGTATTGCCCGAACAGATAGATGATTTTATCGCGCGCACCAGTGTCTTGCAGCGTCAACTCCGCCGAACGCCCGATGTAATTGTAGCCGTCAACAATGATGGACATCGAAAAAACCCTCTCGCCCAGCGCATGTTCATCACGCAGAGATTGGCTTGCTAATGGCGGTTTCAGGCATGTCAAAAGCCGTTTCTAAGATTTGCAACAGCGCCATCAAATCATCTATGGGGCGTTCTTCCAGTTCGGCATCACTCGCAATCGGTCGGCGCAGCAATTGCTGTAAAATCTGAATCTTTCCGATTAATTTGCCTTTATTCATGCCAATATTCATGCCAATATCTCTGCCGATTTGCTCGCCTTCTTTTCGCGCCGCCGCAATTTCGGCAAGCTTGGTTTTCAACGCTTTTTCGCGGAGTTCCGCTAATCGGCGGGTTTCTTCGTCTGCGCTCAGGCGCTTCAAGAGGCCGGCCTCGGCGAATTCTTCGCGGCATCAGGCACATCGAAGGCGGTTTCCAAATCGCGCAGCATCCGCTCAAGCTCGTCTGTGGAATGCGCTTCCAGTTCGCTATCGGCGGCAGCCGGGCGGCGCAACAAGTCGAGCAACACCTGAATTTTACCAATAAGCTTGCCTTTGCTCATGCCGAGATTCATGCCGAGATTCATGCC
>CAZMEO010000130.1:5250-9008 GCA_964565315.1 uncultured Candidatus Moduliflexus sp.
TCATGCCGAGATTCATGCCGAGATTCATGCCAATATCTATGCCGATTTGCTCACCTTCTTTTCGCGCGGCAGCAATTTCGGCGAGCTCGGTTTTCAGGGCTTTTTCGCGAAGTTCCGCTAACTGACGGGTCTCTTCGTCCGCGCTCAGGCGTTTCAATATGCCGAACGCCTTCTGGATCGCAGGCGTCTGATAGTGAGTTTTCACCATATCGTCATCCTCCTCTTCATGCGCGTGATTGAAGAAATGCAACCATTCCCGAATTTTTTCGTTCGCCTCGCCTGATTGTTCAACTTTTGGCAATTCAAAAAAATGTAACGCCATATCTTTCGAAAGACATAATTCAGGATGCCGCCAATCTCGAAATTCGAAACACCAATGCAGATCGGAATGTTCTGGAAAGACGGTGTAATCGAGAAAATGAATGCCGATGACCGGTTTCAAGCTGGCATACGATTCACCTGCGTCAAGTTGACTGGCATACATACGGCATAAATAATAGAGCGAACGTTCCGGGTAAAACGCATATTTGCGTACCTGCATCTCAATATCATACGATCTATCATGGTCGTCAATCGCTTGCAGGTCAAGAATGATCAATTTTTCCGCTAATTCCCCCGGCAAGATGGTCGGGTTTTTGACCTGAATAGATTGGATATGCTGATGCTCAGGAAAATCGAGAACAGCGTTAACCAGGTCGCGCAAAATTTCCAGATCATTCGTGAATAACAGCTTGAAGACTAAATCGAGCTTCGGCGTTAATAATTTCATCGTTAATTCTCGGCGTTATCAGTTGAACAGGAGTGCAAAAGCACGCTTTTGCACTCCTGTTCATGCCTCGGAATAATCGCACGATTTATTGGCGCAAGCGACAAAGGTTTGTTCTGTCTCTTTGTTCCATTTTTCCACTAAAAACGGCGCGTGACATTTCGGACAGGGGCGTGGAATCGGTTTATCCTTTAGCGTCGCCTTGCAATCGGGGTAGCGGCTGCAACTATAAAAAGGGCGTCCGAATCGGCCTTTGCGCTGCGTGAATTCGCCGTCACAGCCTTCTTCGGTGCATTTCACGCCCGTTGTGCCGGACGAGCCGCCGACCGGTTTTGTGAATCTGCATTTCGGATAATTCGAACAGGCCAGAAACGCGCCGTTGCGTCCTTGCCGTTCCAGCAGAGGCGCTCCGCATTTTTCGCATTTTTCCTCAGTCACGCGAGGCGCGGCTTTGACGACCGTTTCGCCGTTTTTCCCTTTGGCGATTTTCTGCGTGGTTTTGCATTCAGGGTAGCCGCTGCACGCCAAAAATGAGCCGAATCGCCCGCGTTTCATCACCATCGGCTTGCCGCAATTCGGGCAGGTTTCTTCGATTTGCGGCGTCTCGGCTTGCGGCTGACCGTCTTCGTTTGCGGATTCCGGCGCGGCGGCAGGCGCTTCGTCAAGCTGCTTCGTATTTTTGCATTTCGGAAAACCGGTGCAGGCGAGAAATTTGCCGAAGCGCCCATATTTGATTTTCATCGGCTTGCCGCATTTTTCGCAGACTTCGTCCGTGATTTCTTCGCGCTCCTGCTTGACGTTGCGCATCTCTTTCGCGGCGCGTTCAAGCTCCTGCTCGAACGATTGATAAAACGCGGAGAGCGATTTCACCCAATTGAGTTCGCCTTCTTCGATTTTGTCAAGCTGCTCTTCAAGGTTCGCAGTGAAGCCGACATCGAGGATTTTCGGGAAATTTTCGACCAGCAGATCGGTAATCAGCATCCCCAATTCCGACGGCTTGATTTTGCGGCTTTCAAGCGCCACATACTGTCGATCCACGATGGTGCTGATGATCGAAGCATACGTGCTGGGACGGCCGATGCCCTGTTTTTCAAGCTCTTTCACCAGCGACGCTTCAGTGTAGCGCGACGGCGGCTGCGTGAAATGCTGTTTCGGCAGGAGTTCTTTCAAATCCAACACATCCCCTTTTTCGACCGGCGGCAGCAGCACATCCTGTTCTTTGGCCTGATCTTGCTCCTGTTCCTGGTCGTTTTGCGGGTCTGCGCCTTCGATATACAGTTTCATGAAGCCCGCAAATTTCATGACCGAGCCGGTGGCGCGAAACAGATAATTCCCCGCCGCCACGTCAATCGTGGTGACATCCATGATCGCGGCCTGCATCTGGCTGGCGAGCAGGCGTTTCCAAATCAATTCGTACAGGCGGAATTCTTCGTTGGTCAGGAACGATTTGATCGCCTCCGGTTCGCGATAGACGGAGGTCGGGCGAACCGCTTCATGCGCTTCCTGCGCGGCTTTCTGGGTTTTATAGACCTGCGGCTTTGAGGGCAAATAATCGCCGCCGAATTTTTCGCCGATATACTGGCGGGCTTCGTTCACCGCTTCATCCGACAGGCGCGTGGAATCGGTTCGCATATAGGTAATCAGGCCGACCGGCCCTTCCTTGCCGAGATCGATTCCTTCGTAAAGTTTCTGCGCGACCGACATGGTTTTCTTGGAGGAAAAACGGAGTTTGCGGGCGGCTTCCTGCTGCAACGTGCTGGTGGTGAACGGCGCGACCGGATTGCGTTTCGTCTCTTTTTTCGTGACGCTTTCGACGATG
This sequence comes from uncultured Candidatus Moduliflexus sp., assembly GCA_964565315.1. Taxonomy (GTDB): domain Bacteria; phylum Moduliflexota; class Moduliflexia; order Moduliflexales; family Moduliflexaceae; genus Moduliflexus. The sequence goes on from CAZMEO010000130.1 coordinate 7,836, forward strand.
AACTGCGCGTTTTTAACATCGGCGACAATCGCCAGCGCCTGTTCCTGATTGGCGATGTCGGCTTTTTTCTTGCCGATTTTCAGGAGTTTCGCGTCGAAAATCGGCGGCTTCTTTGCGGCAAGCCGGGCGGTGATTGACCAGTATTCTTCGGTCATGAACGCCGCGATCTCTTTTTCGCGCTCACAGATAATCCGCAGCGCCACCGATTGCACGCGCCCGGCGCTTAAGCCTTTCTGTACTTTTTTCCAGAGAATCGGGCTGATTTTGTAGCCCACTAACCGGTCTAAAATGCGCCGCGCCTGCTGCGCATCCACGCGGTTCGTGTCAATCTGGCCGGGGTGCTGCATCGCGTCCGTGATGCCTTTTTTCGTGATTTCGTTGAACATGACGCGGTAAATGTTCGGCGTCATGTCTTTGGCGCTTTTGAGTTCTTCCGCGATATGCCAACTGATCGCTTCTCCTTCGCGATCCGGGTCAGGCGCTAAATACACGGCATCGGCATGTTTGGCGGCGTTTTTCAGGTCGTCAATCACTTTGCTTTTGCCGTCAATAACCACGTATTCCGGCGTGAAATCGTGTTCGATGTCCACGCCCAATTTTTTTTCCGGCAAGTCTTTGACATGGCCGACCGACGCTTTGACCGTAAAATTCGCGCCGAGATATTTGTTGATCGTTTTTGCTTTGGCCGGGGATTCTACTATCACTAATGATTTTGCCATCGTTGCCTCTTACTTCAAAAAAGTTTAGTGTGCCGACAATTACTTTTCATTCAGATACGATGCTGAAAGTTGTCAGACACTTGTGAAGTGTCTGACAACTATTATGGCAACGCTCTGTGTCATTATCTAACGCGCATAATATGGCGTCCTGCTATTTTCGTCAAGGGTTTTTCTTGTGCGCTGTTTCACGACGCATCGTTCGTGTTTGGAAAAGGCGCTCAGGTTGTCAAGAAAAAATGTGGCGATTCTGCCACAAGAAGCCGATACATCGTATATGGTTTGTTCATTAGGAATATGAGACGTAGAAATATAAGCAGATGCACCGTAATCAATAAAATTTCTGCCATTTTCAACAATGCAAACTTAACTTTCAGATTAACGAAGGAGCATAACTTACCGCCATATTTGGTGACGCTGACTCGACTTTCCCCGATTCATAAAGCCGATTCGCGAT
>CAZMEO010000131.1:0-5661 GCA_964565315.1 uncultured Candidatus Moduliflexus sp.
ACCAGGCGCGTGATCCGGATGCGTGACGGAAATAGGAAGATGAATGCCATTGACCGTCAGCCCATGTTCTTTCAGGCGGGCATAACGCTCATCTTTCGCAATCAGCGTGACCGAATATTCCGGCGTTTTGTAAAATTGAGCGGCGAGCGCTGCCCCCATCGCTCCGGCGCCGAGGATCGCGACGTTTGTTGTGTCGTTCATGATTCACTCCTGATGATGAATTATGGTAGAGATTTCTTTCTGTTTCGTTGATTGCAACAAAACGAGGTAAATCCGGTTTGTCAATAAGAATTATTTGAAATGCTTCGCAAGTTTTAATGCTCGCGCAGAGACGCAAGGGCGCAGAGAAGACTTCAATTCCCTTGCGTCTCTGCGTCTCTGCGCGAGAAAAAATCTTTCAATGTGATTGAATAAAAGCCGGAATTAACCTTGACATATTGCATGGATTTTTTAAGATATACGGAATAATCAACAACCATCGCATTCATCTGATTCGCCTCAATGTTAAACGTGTGGAGGTTTCTGCATGATTCGATCCGGATTTGTCGAAAGACATTTGAAAATCATCTTCCCCTTGCCTGCCGTGTTGTTTATTCTCGTCATGATGGTCTTCCCGGTGATTTATACCATCATGCTGAGTTTTTCCAACTGGAATTTGACGACTGGCAATCCGTTCGCCTGGGCTGGACTGCGGAGTTATAGCCGCATTTTCAGAGAACCTCGTTTTCTTGACGCCATTAAACGCACCTTCATGTTCACTGGCGCGGCGGTGATTATCGAAACGGTGCTCGGTACGGCCTTAGCGCTCATCCTCAATCGCGCCTTCCGGGGTAAAGGACTTGTCAAGTTGCTGCTGCTGCTCCCGCTTGTCGCCACGCCGGTCGCGGTCGGCATTGTCTGGAATTTGTTTTACGATCCCAATATTGGTTTGGCGAATTTCGTGCTGACCCGTTTCGGTTTTCCGAAGCTCGAATGGGTCTATGCGGCGAAGACGGTGATTCCGTCGCTCGTATTAGTGGACATCTGGCAATGGACGCCGATGATTACGCTGTTGGCATTAGCGGGATTGGCGAGCTTATCCACCGAGCCGTATGAATCGGCGCAGGTGGACGGCGCGTCGAAAACGCAGACCTTGTTTTATATCACGCTGCCGATGCTGATGCCCACCATCCTGACCGCCATGATTCTGCGCAGCATTGACGCGCTGAAAACCTTTGATATTATTTATGCCATGAGCGGCGGCGGTCCCGGCTATGCGTCGGAGACGTTGAATATCATGGCCTTTAAATACAGTTTCGAATATTTCAGAATGGGACAGGCGTCCGTGATTTTGGTGGCGTTGTTTGTGATTGTCCTCGGCTTCAGCGTCGGGATTCTCAAAATCCGCACCTGGGCGGAACAATAAAATCGCCGGGTTGCGGCGAATTTCCAGCGGTTGAAACCGCTGTCTATATTCCACTGCCGCTTCGCGGCAAATTCCCGCCCTGAAAGGGCGACGAAGTAAAGACAGCGGTTTCAACCGCTGGAATCATTTTTCAGGAGAGACCATCATGAAACCATCTCTGTGGTCGAAAATCGCCTTTGCATTTGTGGTGATTGCCATAACCGTCGCCATGATCTTTCCGTTTTTTTGGATGCTCATGTCGTCGTTCAAAACGCAGATTGATATAATCAGTTGGCCGCCGAAATTCATCTTCAGCCCGACGCTTGCCAATTACGCCAAAGTCTTCGGCGAGCAGAACTTCCTGAAATATTTTATCAACTCGGCGGTAATTGGGATTGCCGCGATTGGCGCGTCGCTGCTGCTCGGCTTGCCAGCCGCCTACACGATTGCGCGATTCCAGCAGCGAACGTTCGGCGTCATCATCCTGTTAGCGCGGATTATGCCGGGGATTTCCTTTTTGATGCCCTGGTATATCATTTTCTCGCGGCTGAATCTGATGGATAGTTATCTTGCGCTGATTCTCAGCCATATCCTGATCGCGCTGCCAATTGTGGTCTGGATTATGTCGAGCTATTTCGATTCGATTCCAATTGAAATGGAAGAATCCGCCATGCTGGACGGCGCTTCGCGCCAGTTAGCCTTCGCCGTCATCGTCCTGCCGCTTTCCAGCCCCGGCATCGTAACTGCGACGACCCTCTCCTTTATTTTCTCCTGGAACAACTTCATGTTTTCGCAGGTGCTTTCGATGGAGAAAACCAAAACCCTGCCGATTGCGATTTATAATTTCGTGTCGTATGCCGAAGTGGACTGGGGCGGCGTCATGGCGGCGGCGGTCGCCATTATCACGCCCGCTATTATTCTCACCATGATTTTCCAAAAATACGTGGTACGCGGCCTAACGATGGGCGCGGTGAAAGGATAGCAGCAATTCCCGCATCGGCGGACAGCCCTGTCCGCCGATATTGTTTGTCATCAAACCTTCCTCGTTATGCGCTCGACGAACAAGGCTGTTTGTCGGCGCGTCAGCAAACAGTTGCAAAAATAATTATTTACGTACCGACGAACAGCCTTGTTCGTCATGTGGCTTCGGCGGACAGGCTGTCCGCCAGCACATAAATAGTTGCTTGCAAAAAATTTTATTTTTTCTCTTGACAAATAACAATTGTTATATTATATATGTTCATATAATGAAAGTTATACAACAAAACTCACAAAAAAGGAACAGATTGTAATATGCCGCCGCAAATTAATTTTTCAAAAGAAATCGTGCTGAATGAAGCGTTTGAGCTTGTACGCCAGGAAGGATTTCAGACGCTGACCGCCCGCCGGATCGCGCAGCGGCTTCATTGCTCGACGCAGCCGATTTACAGCGCGTTCGCTTCGATGAAGGAATTAGAAGAGGCCGTGCTTGAAAAAGCCAAAAATCATATCGTTCAGTATCTTCTGAGCGAAGATCAAACGCCGTATCCGTTTTTGAATATCGGCTTGCGCTATCTGCAATTTGCAAAAGAGGAAAAAGAACTCTTCAAGCTGCTCTATCTTTCCGGGAAAGGAGAGTTGATCTCGCAAGAAATGAATGCGTTTATTGCTGAATTCGCGCAACGAATGAAGCAGGAAGCTTTTCTGAAAGGGCTTGAGGAAGAACGATTCAAGCGCCTGTTCATGTCTATGTGGATTTTTACGCACGGTCTGATTATGCTCTCATTTGCCCAACCAGACGAAGATGAGACCGCAACGGCAGCGTTCGCGAAACAGCAGCTTTTACAGATGGGGCGCACGGTCATCGAATGGGAATTTTTCGACCAGCAGCGCAAAACGGACAGCCGCTTAAACGATTGCGGCGTCCCGAATTTAGAAGGGCAAGCCCCGCAAATTCCGTAACAGTAAGTCGAAACTATAGTTTCGGCCTACAACGCATCAAGGAGTATCTTATGAACATCACGGTTTTAAACGGCAGCCCGAAAGGGGAACAGAGCGTCACGATGCAGTATGTCTTCTTTTTGCAGAAAAAATTCCCGCAGCATACCTTCAGCATTCAGCATGTCGCGCAACGGCTCGGCAAATTAGAGCGCGATCAGGCGGCATGGCAGGCGGTCTGCGATGATGTCGCGGCGGCGGATGGCATCCTCTGGGCGTTTCCGCTCTATTACATGCTGGTTCACGCCGAATATAAGCGCTTTATCGAATTGATCTGGGAACGCCAGGCGCAGAGCATCTTTACGGGGAAATACGCGGCGGCGCTTTCGACCTCGATTCATTTCTACGATCATACGGCGCACAACTATATTCAGGCGATTTGCGAGGATTTGGGGATGCGCTATGTGAATTATTACTCGGCGGACATGCACGACCTGATGAAAGAAAAAGAGCGCCAGACGTTGCTCCGCTTTGCGGAACATTGGTTTGACGCCATTACGCAAGCGAAACCGACAATGAAGGCGTTTTCCCCGGCTCACGCAAACGCTATGACCTATTCCCCCGCACCGATAACATCCGCCATCACAAGCGCCGGACACAAAATGGTGATCGTGACCGAGACCACCGACGAACAGACGAATCTTGGCCGCATGGTCGCGCAACTGCGCCGGACATTTGCGCAGCCGGTGGAAGTCTTCGATTTGGCGCAGATTGACATGAAAGGCGGTTGCCTCGGCTGCATCCGCTGCGCATACGATAACGTCTGCGTCTGGGACGCGAAAGATGGCTATCATCAATGGTTTGACGCGCATCTGAAAACCGCTGACATCGTGATTTTTGCGGGCGCGATTCGCGACCGCTATCTGTCGGCGCGATGGAAGATGTTTTTGGATCGAAGCTTTTTCAACAACCATGCGCCGTCGCTGATGGGCAAGCAGATCGGCTATTTAGTGTCCGGCGCGTTAAGCCAGCAGCACAACCTGCGCGAGATGTTGCAAGCCTACGCCGAATTGCAGCGCTCGAATTTCGCCGGAATCGTAACGGACGAAGCCGGCTCATCGGCGGAGCTTGACGCGCAGATTCAGACGTTTGCGGAACATATCGTCCGCTGCGCCGAGCAGCAGCATATCCAACCCGCCACATTCCTGGGCGTCGGCGGACACATGCTGTTCCGCGATGCGGTGTGGAGCGATTTGCGCATGGTATTTCAGGCGGATCACCGTTTTTACAAAGCAAACGGGTTCTATAACTTCCCACACAAAAAATATAAAGAGCGTGTGTTGAATCTGCTCGGCGCGGCGCTGCTGAAAATTCCCGCCTTCAGGAAGCGTTTTTATACCAAAGAAATGATTCCCGGCATGATTCGGGGCTTGCAAAAGGTGGTGGCGGAAGCGTAAGGCCGCCTGTTCGAAGCGGATGGCAGCATCCGAAATGACGCACAAGAACACTTCTCTGGGCGGACGCTTGATGTATGTCCGACACATCGCAGCACACAAGGAACATGGTAGCCCCGCCCTACGTGGCGGAACGTTGGAAACGATACCCGCCACGTAGGGCGGGGCTACCGCTGAATACTTTACAAACGAGGAACAACCATGTTATTGCAAATTAAAAATGTCAAAAAGACCTATCATTTAGGCGAAGTGCCGGTGGACGCGCTCAAAGGCGTCACGCTGGAGATTGATCGCGGCGAGTTCATCGCGATCTGCGGGCCGTCCGGCAGCGGCAAAAGCACGCTGCTCAATATTATCGGCACGATTGACGTGCCGACCTCCGGCGACGTGTTGTACAACGGCAACGATGTTCTGAAAATGGACGACGACACGCAAACCATGATGCGGAACAGCACCATTGGGTTTATCTTTCAGACGTTCAACCTCGTGCCGGTGCTGAGCGCGTTGGAAAACGTCATGCTGCCGCTCCATTTTGCGAACAAGGAAAAAAATCACGCAAAGGAAAAGGCGATTGAGCATTTGAAAGCGGTTGGCCTGGAAAAATACATGCACCACCGCCCCAACAAGCTGAGCGGCGGGCAGCGGCAGCGCGTGGCGATTGCGCGGGCATTGGCGCATAATCCGTCGCTGATTATCGCGGACGAGCCGACCGCGAACCTCGATTCGGTCAACGCGCAGCAGATTTTGAACGTCATGCGCGAGATGAACGAGCAGCAGCAGATCACGTTCATTTTCTCCACGCACGACCCGCGCCTGATTGAGCATGTGCGGCGCACGGTCTGGCTCGAAGACGGCGCAATCACATCGGATACTCGAAAAAATTAACAATCATGAATGCCACAGATT
>CAZMEO010000131.1:5761-8962 GCA_964565315.1 uncultured Candidatus Moduliflexus sp.
CGGCGCAATCACATCGGATACTCGAAAAAATTAACAATCATGAATGCCACAGATTGACACAGATTTTCACAGATAATTGGCAGCGGTTCAGATGTCAATGATGCCGTTCCCTGAGCGAAGTCGAAGGGAACGCGCATCCGCTCGTTTCGACTGCGCTCAACGAGCGGTCATCATTTATAACGAAACCACTACCCAAAAATTATCTGTGAAAATCTGTGGCAATCTGTGGCAACATACGAATATGAACATTTTTCAATTTGCGTTTCGCAATGTGTTTCGGAATACGCGCCGGAGCTTGATCACGCTGATCGCCATCGCGGTCGGCTTCATGGCGATTAACCTGTTCGGCGGCTACATCGCCAGCATTTACGACGGGATGCGCGAAGGCGCGATTTATGGCGAAGGATTAGGGCATCTTATCATTTTCAAACAAGGGTTCTTGACCGAAGGCAAGATTGATCCGACGAATTACATGATTACCGCCGAAGAACGCGCCGCTATCGAGGAACTGGCGGCGAAAAATGCGGCGGTCGTGAAAGTGATTCCCAAAATGGCTGCCGCCGGGCTGATTTCGAACGGCACAAGTTCGACGATTTTTATCGCCGATAGCTTTCGCCCCGATGATTTCGCCTATTTGAACCAAAATTACGCATACGGCGGCGAAGGGACGCGCATCACGCCGGACAACGGCATCGGCGTACAGCTTGGAAGCGATTTGGCGAAGATGATGAGCGTAAAGGTCGGCGATACGCTGCCGGTCATGGCGAACACGCTCGACGGCCAGATGAACGCGCTCGACGTGCAGGTCGTCGGCATCTACAACACCGGCTCGGATGCGACGAACGACAAATATCTGCTGATGCCGCTCGAATTGACGCAAGCGCTCTACGACACGACCTCGATTGACCGCATTTCGCTGGTCTTGTCGGATGTGTCGCAGACCGAGCCGGTGCGTCAATGGCTGACGGAGCAGTTGCCTTCGATTGGGTTTGAGGCGGAAGTCAAAACCTGGGAGGAACTCTCGGTCTTTTTTCAAAAAGTGCAAGGCATGATGCAGACGATTTTTTTCTTCATCTTTTCGATTGTGTTGATGATCGTCGTCACCAGCGTCATCAACACCATGACGATGAGCGTGGTGGAGCGGACGCAGGAAATCGGCACGCTGCGCTCATTGGGGCTGCGCCGCCGCGACGTGCTGCGCATCTTCGGCGCGGAGGGCTTGATGATCGGCGTCATCGGCGTGGCATCAGGCGCGGCGCTGACGGTCGCGTTGACGCTCCTGATTAACGCAGCGAACATCACGTATCTGCCACCCGGCATTGCCGAGCCTGTGGCGATCAGCGTGGCATTTGCGCCCAAAACGATTGCATTCAGTGGCGTGTTTCTCGCGCTGTTAAGCTGGGGCGCGGCGATTATTCCAAGTTTTAAAGCCAGCCGCTTACGTATCGTGGACGCCTTCGGGCATGTATAACCTTCAATAGAAGAGAACTCTGAATTAGCGAATGGCGCTGAATATAAGAGAAAATTAACGCAAGAGACGCGAGCGACGCAAAAGTCGCAAACGTTTGCGTCTCTTGCGCCTTTTGCGACCTTTGCGTTAAATCAGTGTTCTATAACACCTCATGAACACAAAAAATATGCTTCTTGGTTTGGTTGGGTTGGCGTGGATCAGCATGATGAATTTTTCGGCGGCGCAGGCGCAAGACGCGGACGCAACCGCCATTTTGAAGCAGGCCGACAGATCGCGCGGCAATAGCAGCGGCCTCGAATGGACAATCAGCCTGCAATCATTCAACAAAAACAAAACTGACGCCATGAAATTGACGGTCAAAGCGCAGAACGACAATTCCGTCGCGATTTTCCTCGAACCGCAATCGTCGAAAGGCGAAAAAATGCTGATGAAGAAAAATAACATGTGGTTCATCAAGCCCGGCCTGAGCAAGCCGGTCAGCATTTCGCCGCGCCAGAAATTGATGGGCGACGCCGCCAACGCCGACATCGCCTCGACGAACTACGCCGAAGATTACAACGCCGTCATCACTGGCGGCGAAGCCGTGGACGGCGTGGAGTGCTACGTCATGGATTTGAAAGGCAAGACCAAAAAAGTCACTTATGACCAGATCAAATACTGGGTGTCGAAAGACCGCAATCTCGGCGTAAAAGCCGAATTTTACAGCGTCTCCGGCAAACTGCTGAAAACCGCGTTTTTTAAGTATGACGCGATAGTTGAGATGGACGGTCAGCCGATTCCGTTCGTCTCCGAAATGAAAATCGCCGACGCCGTGATGAAAGACAAATACACCATCATGACTTACACCGACATCAACGTCGCCGAGATTCCCGCTTCCGAATTCAGCCTGGAAACTGTTCGGTAAACGTTAAAAGCTGTCAGACACTTCGCAAGTGTCTGACAGCTTGCTCTTCCTATGAGACATTTATATCAATCGTGTATTTTGCTGACATGCTTATTTGCAGCTTGCTCGACGTTTGCCGCAGAAGAGCCTGAAAGCGGGATAAGCTGGGGCGCGTGGCTGAAAGAGCGTTTTATGTATGACGGGCAAATCCTGCCGATGCTCACGGTGCAGCAGCCCACCGATTCGCCGCAGAATCCTGACAACGCGCTGATGACATTGGAGCGCCTGAACGCCACCGTGCATGTCCGCCCGAATTTCGCGTTTCGCGCCGGGGCGATTAGTTTAGGCATCCGCCCGCGTCTGATTGCCGAATATAGCGAAATTCAGGACGGCCAATATGACGGCGACAGCGACTCCGATATTGACGTGTTCGTGAACGAAGGTTACGCAGAATGGCGCGTGCTGCCGTCGTTCGTGGTCTCCGTCGAGCGCCGCAACCTGCAATGGGGGAGCGGCTTCATCACGTCGCCGTCGAACCCGTTTTATCGCACGACCGGCAAAACGCGCCCGCAAGCCGAACTCGCCGGAAAAGATTTCGTGATTGTCTCGCTGATTCCGAATGATCTGTTTTCGCTGACGGCGATGATGAATGTCGGCGAAGGCGAAGCGGAAACCGAAGGCAGCCGCGAATCATTCAAGCAGACCTACGCGCTGAAAGCGACATTCACGTTTGACAATTTTTCGCTCAGCCCGGTCGCGTCGTATCAGGACGATGACCGCCTTAGAATCGGAGGATTCGGCTCGTGGACAGCCTCCGACGCGGTGGTGCTGTTTTTCGATGCGTCAT
>CAZMEO010000132.1:0-3956 GCA_964565315.1 uncultured Candidatus Moduliflexus sp.
GGCAAGCCCCAGGCGGCGCGGGCTTTGTCGCAGCGGTCGTGCGGCTCGCCGTTTTCCCAGGCTACCGGAAATTCGCGGCAGACCGAGGAACGCTGCTCGTAAATGCTGCACCAGATGCGTTCGCCGATGGTCCCTTGCAAGGCAATACAGCGCGGCGTCGGGGAATTCGTCCCTTTCATCACGCGCATGAAATCATTGAGTTTGTCCGTCAATTCGGCGGGCACAGTCCCGCCTTCAACATCATTGCCTTCCGCCCAGTAAAACGAGGCACGGAAATAAGCGCAGCACGCACCGCAGGTCAAGCAGGGATGGAGTTGTTCGTTTTGCATAATTCTGGCGGTGTTGCGGGTGGCTGCTGCGCTGTCAAGCGAAAAATTCAGTACGCGGTATTTCCTTGACAAAATTTCTGACGAGCTAAGAAACAGGCAGAGCAAGAGATCGAACGCAAGGCGGAAGAGGCCGAACGCTTATTGGCCTTGCTGAAACAGGCCGGAATAGACCCGAAAACTCTCTAAGGAATGACCCATGTTCCATGTCATTGAAATCGCTCAACTTGATTTTGACGATACCTCCTTCTTAATGTCGTATCCACTGACCTCACCGACCGTCGCCGCCTCTATCGCGACCGTCGGCGTCATCAATCCGATTCTCGTCAGCGGGTGCGCCTGCCAAGGCAAATATCAAATCGTTGCCGGATTCCGCCGCGCCAACATCGCGCGGGAGATTGGCATCCCCGCGCTTCCAGCACAAATCTATCAGGTTGACCCGGAGAATCCGCTTGCGGCGTTTTCGGTCGCGTTATGCGAAAATGCCGCGCACCGCGTGTTTAATCATATCGAAAAAGCGCTGATTCTCCATAAGCTCTCAGGCATCTTTCATTGCCCTGATGACGAGGTGATTCAGACGTTTCTGCCGCTGCTTGGGCTTGCGCCGAATGAAAAAGTGCTGGCGATTTATCGGCAGATTGCGGAGTTTGAAGACAAACAAAAGTCGTACCTTGCCGGACACGATCTGCCGCTCAGCCTGCTGGAACTCCTGACTACGTTTGCGCCGGAAGACCGCTGCGCCGCGTTTCACCTTGTTTCCATGCTGAATATCAACGTGAATAAGCTCCGCGAACTCTTGACATTTGCGGAGGAGATCGCCCTGCGCGATGGTTGCGCGATGCGGGATGTGCTGAGTAATGCGGCGCTTGATGAGATTGTCGCGCATGAAAAATTGTCCGCGCCGCAAAAAATCGAAGCGATCCGCGACTGGCTGCGCAAACAACGTTTTCCCCGCCTGACTGCGCTTGAGCAGGACTACGCCGCCGCCCTGAAACGCCTGAAACCGCCGAAAGGCGTCCAACTGGCAACTGATAAGTCGTTCGAAGACGAGACGATGACCGCGACCTTTCGTTTTTCCACGCCGGAACAGCTTGCGGCAACCGCAGAAAACCTGGCGCAGCTTGCGCGTCAGCCGGAATTGAACGCCCTGCTTCGCCTGATTCAAGAAGGAAAATAGATTAGGGTTGAACACCTCACAGGTTTTTGAAACCTGTGAGGCGTTTTCCTTTAAAATATGGAACATTACGCCCCGGATGTGATTTACATCGACGAAGCCGCCGCGCCGTATCCGAAAACAGCGGAGATGTTAGCGCGTCTGCCGCATGTGCCGGTCGCGCGCGTGAAAGATAAGGCAGAGGCGCTTGCGGCGCTGCAATCCAGCGCGAACCGGATTGACGCTGGAAAGCAGGTCTTGTTCCTGACCACGCAGAAAGGCCGCTTTTTCAAAAAATGTCCGGGGACGAAAGGCCAGATTTGCTGTAATTACTACGTCGTCAATTTTGCCACGAATTGCCATCTTGACTGCTCCTACTGCATTTTGCAGGGCTATTACGAAAATAATCCATTTATCACTTTTTTCGTCAATACCGACGATTTGCTTGCGGAATTGGACGCCGTCTTTTCCGAAGACCCGACGCGCCTGTTTCGCGTTGGAACGGGCGAATTTACCGACAGCCTCGCCATGGACGACATCACCGAATTTTCGAAAATCGTCGTGCCGTTTTTTGCGAACCGCCAGAACGCGACGCTTGAAATGAAAACCAAATCCGATTTGGTCGAAAACCTGCTGACGCTTGACCATCGCGGGCGCGTGTCGGTGGCGTGGTCGGTGAATGCGCCGCGCCGGATTGCCAGCGAAGAGCCGAAAACCGCCACGCTCGACGAACGGCTGCGGGCGGCGGCGCGGTGTCAGGACGCGGGCTATCAGATCGGCTTTCATTTCGACCCGATTTTCTATTATCCTGGCTGGGAAGCGGAGTATCACGGCGTGATTGAGCAGATGTTCGACGTCGTTCGGCCAGAAAATGTCAGTTGGATCAGTCTCGGCGGATTCCGCTACGCGCCGGAATTGAAGCCGATTATCCGCCGCCGTTTTCCTGAGAGCCAGATTCTTTGCGGCGAATTTGTTTCCTGCGCCGATGGCAAAATGCGCTATTTAAAGCCGATTCGGCTGGAAATCTATCGTTCGATGCTCGCCAAAATTCACCGCTATGGACGGCATATTCCCGTCTATCTCTGCATGGACAGCCCGCAAGTCTGGCGGCAGGTCTATGGTTGGACGCCGAACTGCGACCGCGACCTCTCGCATCTGTTTGACCCACGTTTGACCATTTCTTAAACAATGACGAATATAGAGAAAAAAGAAACGAATTTCAGCTCGTTTTTTTATTGACTTTTTAAAGCGGTTTAAAGATGTGGAAATGACACCGTTTTCAACAATCATCAACCCTCTTTTCCAAAGATCGTAATATTTGTGAAACCGATAGTCATTGATCAAAATACGATTCGCAGCGAAAATCGCAAGCGCATTCTGCAATTGCTCGTCCGGGAGCGGGAATTGACGATTCTGGAAATGTCGCAGATGTTAGACATCAGCATCCCGACAGTCACGAAAAATATCCACCAGTTTATCGCCGAAGGGATTGCGGAAGAGGCCGGGACGTCAGCATCTACTGGCGGACGACGCCCCACCATCATTCGGTTTCTGCCGAATGCGTACTATTCGATTGGCGTCGAATTTTCGGCAGAGCGCGTCATCCGTATCGTTTTGGCGAACCTTGATTCTCAGATTAACCTGAATCGCAGCATGTATTGTGTCGATTTTCAAGACATGTCTGCGGTCATGACCTCGCTTCGCCAGCAAATCAAGGAGATGCTGGCGCATCTTGATATTCCGCTGCGTCAGGTGTTGGGCATCGGGTTTGCGCTTCCCGGCATCGTCAACGAAGACCGGAAGTTCCTGCTTACCGCGCCGAATCTTGGCATCAGCAAAATCGTCTTTTCCGATTATGAACCGCTGTTCGATCTGCCAATCTTTGTCGAAAACGACGCCAACGCCGCCGTGATGGCAGAATTAGCCCTCGGCGGTCTGCCCGCGATGAAAAATATCGTGTACCTCTCCGTCCTGCCCCGCAGCATCAGCGGCGGCATCGTCGTCGGCGGGCATTTGTATCATGGCTGCAACAAACGCGCCGGAGAATTCAATCATATCGCAATTGCGTTGGATGGAACGCCCTGTTCTTGCGGGAGGAATGGCTGTTGGGGAACGTTTGCGTCAATCAATGCGCTGTTGCAGAGGTATCGCGAGATGACCGGAGAGACGGTCACTGTGGATGACATCTTTGCCCGCGTGAAATCAGGCGAGATGGCGGCGCAACAGGCGCTCGACCGATACGTGGGGTATGTTGCGGTCGGCATTCGGAATATTCTGCTGATTCAAGACCCGCATTATTTGATTCTCGGCGGCGTGTTAAGCCGATTTGACGAGGTATTTTTATCGCTGCTGCGGAATAAAATTTTTACCGGCCATGCGATTTTGCAGCAAAACGATGTGCAGATCATCTGCGCATCGCTGAAAGAAGACGCCGCGATTCTCGGCGCGGCGCTGCTGCCGATGGAAAAGATTTACAC
>CAZMEO010000132.1:4056-8920 GCA_964565315.1 uncultured Candidatus Moduliflexus sp.
TGTTCCACCGTCCAGCCGTTTTCCTGGCAAAGCTGCGTCACCGCCTCGGCCTGCGTGTTGCCGATTTCCAGCAGCAGCCAGCCGGATGGACGCGCATAATTCGCGGCCTCCGCAATCAAGCGCCGATAGGCATCTAACCCGTCTTCTCCCCCCCATATCGCGTTTAGCGGCTCATGTTCCCGGATTTCTTGCGCAAGCTCGGCATATTCCTGCGCCGAAAGATACGGCGGATTCGACACAATCAGATCGAAGCTCTGTCCGGCAAATGGCGCGAAGAGATCACCCTGCACGAACGTGATGCGATGTCCGTTCGGAAAAAGCGTTTCAGCGTTGCGGCGGGCGATGTTCAGGGCGGTTTCGGAAATATCGCTGGCGGAAATCGCGGCCTGCGGCAGCTCTTTATGCAGGCTGATCGCAATCGCGCCGCTGCCGGTGCCGATGTCCACGATGGCCGGATGTTCAAGCGTTTTCGCTCGTTCTATCGTCGCTTCGACGAGATGTTCGGTTTCGGGGCGGGGAATCAGGACGCCAGGCGCGACGACAAATTCCATTGACCAGAATTCCTGCCGTCCGGTCAGATATTGCGTCGGCGTCCCCTGCACGCGCAGGCGAATCAGCGCTTTGAACGCCTCGCGCTCGCCGGGCGTGAGCGGCTGGTCATGATTGACGTACAGATGCAGGCGGTCTTTTTTCAGCACGTGCGCTAATAAAACTTCAGCGGTCAGGCGGGCAGGCTCGATCTGTTTTTCCTTGAAAAAGTTGATCGTCCATTGCAAAATTTCTAAAATCGTCCAGAGTCGTTCCGGTTCATCGGTCGGCATGTCTCTACTCCTTGTCAAACGCGGTCAACGCCGAGACTGTCGGCGCATCCAGCCGTCGCAGCAATTCGATCAGCAGCCGCAAGGTCTGATCGTAATCATCAAGATGCAGCAGGCTGACATGGCTGTGAATGTAGCGCACCGGCGGGGCGATGACGATGGTCGGGACGCCCTGCGCGTGGAGATGAATCTGGCGGGCGTCCGTGCCGCCGTTGATGCGCACGGCTGTTTGATGCGCGATGTTCGAATCACGGGCAGTCTTCAACACGAATTCGACCAATGTGCGGTTGGGAATCGTCGTCGGGTCAAACAGGCGAATCTGTGCGCCTTTTCCTAACACGCCCTGCTGCTCGTCTTTCGCAAAGCCGGGCGTATCGTCTGCCGGAGACGCTTCCAGCACGATGGCGACATCCGGGTTGACGAGATCAACGGCGGTTTCCGCGCCACGCGAGCCGACTTCTTCCTGTACCGTGCCGACGGCATAGAGCGCGTTCGGCAGCGTCTCGCCTGCAAGCTGCGTCAGCGCATCCACGAATACGGCCACGCCTGCGCGGTCGTCAAACGCTTTGCCGCTGACTAAGCGAGGATTTTTCATCTCCATGAATTCGGTCTGCGGCACAATCGCGTCGCCGGGCATGATGCCGAACACGTCCGTCGCTTCGGCGTTGTCTTTCGCGCCGACATCAATGAACATGCTGCGGATGTCTTGCACTTTGCCGCGTTCTTCCGGCGCAAGGTGATGGACGGACTTTGCGCCGATGATGCCCGGCACAGCGCCTTTCGCGGTGTTGATGACGACGCGCTGCGCTAACAGCGTATGTTCCCACCAACTTCCCATCGGGTGAAATTTCACAAAGCCATCGGGCGTGACAAACCGGACGAGAAAACCGACTTCGTCAGTATGCGCGGCGAGGAGGATGCGCGGCGCGTCAAGGCCGCCGATCCTGCGGCAGATGATGCTGCCGGATTTATCATACGAAATATCCGCAATTCCGGCGAGATGCTGGCGAATCAAGCGGCGGACATCGCCTTCGTTTCCGGGAACTCCAGCGGCGCGGCTGAATTGCGCCAGCAGGTCTTTTGATGAGGGCATTGAACGAATAGAACACTGATAAGGCTGATGAGGCTGATTTTAAGAACACGAAAGCTGTCAGACACTTTTAAAGTGTCTGACAGCTATGCTGTATCAGTGAAAATCAGCCTTATCAGTCCGAACAGTGTTCTTTAGATTAGAAAGAAAAACGGCGCATCGTTGCCGACGCGCCGTCAGAAAACATGATACAGGCTGGTGATTACAGCGTCAGGCTGTTATCCCAGACGCCGTGCAGGTTACAATAGGACAGCGCCGTCAGGGATTTGTAGTTTTCTTTTTTGATCACAATCGAACCGCTTGGCAGTGACGTGCCTTTGCCAAAGGTCAACGTGGCAACTTCGACGATTTTGCCTTCCTGCGTTTCGCCAAACACTTTTACCCATTCGATATGATGTTCCGGCGTGGTCGGATGCAAGACGTCTTTGCCGATCTGAAGCGTCACCACTGTTCCAATTGCGCTATCGGACAACGTCATGCTCGGTACATGTTTTTCCTTGCCCTCGAAATCAGGGCTGTGAATCAATGCTGCGAATCCCATAAGCTCATTTCCTCCTTGCTTAATCTAATGGTTCGAACATGTCTTTTTCAACGCCGCAATCCGGGCAGGTCCAATCATCGGGCAGGTCTTCGAACGCCGTTCCTGGATTGACGCCATTATCAGGATCGCCAACAGCCGGATCATAAATAAAGCCGCATACAGTGCATTTATACTTCTTCATAACAATTCTCCTCTGGTTATGGTAGCAGAAGCCGCGCTCCTTTCCTACCGGTTGCCGATTCTTTGACCCGTTCACGCACAGTTTGTCAAACGTTGATAGTAGTGAAAATCTCAGGCGGAATGTCAAGAAAAAAGATGCGCGAACAATCTTCATCGCATCTACCGCGTTGTGTCTTATTCGTTCTGGTACGACCAGTGGTTTGGCTCGCAGCGGAAACTGATGACGCGGCTCCAAAAATTTTCCCCAATCGGGCTGCACGCATAAATTCCGACGGCCAGCCGTTCAGCGGCCTTATGCAGATGGGTAATGCGGAGCTGCCGCCACGTTTCGCCGTCGTGCGAGGCGTCAATTTTAAAATCCTGACCATGCCGACTGATGCGATACCAGATGGTCGTTTGAGTGGAGGCCACATCCTGAGTCGCCCAATCAGAGTAGCCCAGATTGGTAACCACTGAGCCGAGCCTGCTGAGGCTGGCGGTTTCATATTCTGTGGAGGTTTTGATCCAATTCTCCTCGTCAAGTCTGACCATCAGCCCGCACTGATCGTATTGCGCCTGCGCCTTCCATTCAAGTTGAGCAGTCACGCAGAAATCGCCGTCAATATCGGTAAACAGGCAATGGCCGTCGTCGCGCCGGAAACCGTAATGGCTGCGCTGCCAAAAGTCGGTTTTCGGTTTTGTCCAGAGTTCAAGCCCCTGTCCGCAGACAACACGCGCCGGTTCGTTGAACCAATAGAATTGTGGTGGAATTGTTGACGTTGTAAATTGTTCGAACAGATTCATTGCTGCCTTCTTAAGAGCGCCGTACCGCCGACGTCCTCGTCGGCGCGTCGAAAAGAGGCCGACGAGGACGTCGGCGGTACGAAGTTCTCCCAAACACTACATGATTTGATAAACTATTGCACGGCCATTTCGATCTTGTTGTCGGTCATGCTGGTGATGTCAAACATCAATCCGTTGAAATCCTGTGCGGTCAATTCGTCCGCCAGCGTCTCGGTTGTCCCCTGAATTTCAACATCAAGCACGGCGGTTTTGTTCTGAAAACTGCGTTGATGAACGGCGTTTACGCCGCGAATTTTTGTGGAGAGGATGTCTTTCACCTGCTTCACCTGCGCGAACGAAATGTTCGAAATCGCAAGCCGCACGGTCGTCGCGGTCTGCACATCCGTTCGCCATTGTTCGAGGATGTTTGGAATCAGCGTGTCCGCAAGTTTCAGGCTTGCTTTTTCAATCGCCGCCGTTCCGCCGGTCAAATCGTCAATATGCGCTTGCTTCGCCTGTTCCGAGGCCGAAGCAATGACCGCCGCCGTATCTGCCCGCACCGCTTTGGCCGTGACGACAGCCTGATACGATTTCATGCGGCTCTTCAAAATCTTTGTACCGGCGCTGGCCGATGATTTCACGATAATTACGACATCTGCGCCGAGTTGCTGGCAGATTGCGGCGGCGGCGGCGGCGTCCCCTTCAGCGGCTTTGATGGCCTGCTCGCGGTTTGCGTTGTGCGCGACGGTTGCGGCGTCCACGACTTCGAAGCCTTTTGTGAGAAACGCCTGTTGCAGCGTGACTTCCGCCTGCGCCATATCCGCCGAGGCCACGCCCGCTGTTTTCAGCCTGACAAGCTCTTCCGACACGAGAAACATCATGCGCGGATTCCCTTTCTGCTGAATCACATGCTGGATCGCCTGCACGTCGTTTTCCAGCGCGCCCATGCCGATGACCGCGCGAATCGTGACGCGATATTCCTTATTGTCCTGTTTCTCGTTCAGCACCTCGTAGGAAGTGATATAGCCCGCTGATTGCGTCAAAATGCGGTCAGAGACAATCTCATAATTCTGCACGACTGATTCGGAAGACATCAGCACGCCGACCGCTTGTTCGACGGCCTTGCGCTGCGCGTCAACAATGGCGCGATCCCGCGCCATGGCGGGATTGTTGTCCAGAATACGCGCCACGCCTTCGGCTTCGACCGTCTGCTCCTGCGCAAATGCCGCCGCAGCCCAGAGCAGCATGAGGCAGGACAATATTCCGAATCCTGAGAGATATTGAAGTCGTTTCATAGAATGTTTTCGTTCAAGCCATGCGCTGAACGCGGATTCAGGCGCATCGCATGAATCGAGTCCACTTCTGTTGCAACAAGGCAAGAGAAGCGCCAGATTGACGAAAGTTCCGAATTCTTCTTGACAACTTCCTTGCAAAACATATACTCAAAAAAAGGAATTTTGTCAACAGAGATTT
>CAZMEO010000133.1:0-1507 GCA_964565315.1 uncultured Candidatus Moduliflexus sp.
ATTGCGTCCGGCGCGGCGTATGTTGACATCGAAATGGATGCCGCCGATTCCTTCAAACAGGCCGTGATTCAAGCCGCCAGAGCGCGTGGAACGAAAATCATCATTTCTTATCATGATTTCGAAAAGACGCCGCTGCGCGAAGAACTGGATCATGTGGTGCAATGGTGTTCGGAGTTTAATCCCGACATCATCAAGATTGCCTGCATGGCGCGTTCTCCTCGCGACAACGCCCGATTGCTCGGCTTATTGGACACCGACAAACAGATGCTTGTCGTGGGAATGGGCGAAGAGGGCAAAATCTCGCGCGTCGTGTCCCCGCTGCTCGGCAGTTTTTGCACCTTTGCGTCGTATGCCGCCGATAAATCCACGGCGCCAGGGCAGTTATTCAAAGACGATATTGAAGAGCTTCTTGCTAAAATAGAGCGGCTCTAAACTTTTTGCTTCATCACACAAGGAAAATCACTATGAAAAAACGAACTGTTTGCAGCCTGTTATGCAGCGTAGTTGTCGGAATAGCCCTTTGTCACGCCGCGCGTGCGGCAGACATGCCTGCGCCGCTGAATCCGCCTGAAAAGGTGGTGGTGGCGTATGTGCCGATCATGAAATTTTCTACGCTCTATGTCGCAGCCGGACGCGGCATTTTCGAAAAACATGGGCTTGATGTGCAGCTTGAACGAGTGAAATCCGGCACGGAAGTCATTACGTTTCTTGCGGAAGGAAAGATGGATGTCGGCGGGATTGCCCTGGTGTCCGCCACCTGGAATGCGTGGAATCAGGAAATAGATTTGCCGATTATTGCCCCCGCAGCGCTCGAACCGGTCAAAAACAGTCCGACCAAATTTTTGGTGCGGAAAGACTTGATGGAGAACGGGACAGTCAAATCTATCGCCGATTTGAAAGGCAAAGTCGTCGCGATTGCCGGCGCTCCCGGCAGCGGCGGCGAATATCTTGCCGCGAAAGGGTTGGAACGTGATGGATTGACACTGGCTGATGTGGAAATCGCGCGGCTTGGCAATGCTGAGATGCCAGCGGCGTTTGCCAATAGTTCGGTTGATGCCGGTTTGGTCGCGTCGCCGTATGCGGATCAGATTATTGCGGATGGCGCAGCGGTCGCCATTGCGGAAGACCTGACGCCAGGCGCGATGACTGTCGCGTTTGTCGGCTCTGGAAAATTCGTGAACGAACGTCCTGAAGCGGCGAAACGGTTTGTGCTGTCATTGATGGAAGCCGCTCGCTTAATGCAGGGTGAAAACTATTTTTCCGCTGAAAACATCGCCGCCTACATGACCTATCTCAATGCGCCAGAAGAGGCGATCCGCAAGGTCGAACCCCAGGCGAATGATCCCAATCAGCAGATTTCCATCGAGGGACTCGCCGACATCGAGCGGATTCATCGTCAAAATGGCCGGGTCGAATATACTGTTCCCATCGATGTGACGAAAGTTGTCAATTCCACCTTTGTCGAATGGGCGCTTTCCGTTTTAGGAAAAGCGGAATAGTCATCGCA
>CAZMEO010000133.1:1607-4112 GCA_964565315.1 uncultured Candidatus Moduliflexus sp.
AGCCGAGTAATCGCTATCATGAAATTATTCGCTGTGTTTGGAAACCCGGTGCTGCACAGCCGCAGCCCGCAACTCTGGAATGCCGCATTCAAGGCGCGAAAGATTGACGCGCATTATTTCCGCATCAATCCGCTCGATGCCGAACATGTCGCCCGGCTTATTCGAGAACTCCCGTTAGATGGGTGTAATATTACGACGCCGTTCAAAGACGACATGTTCGCCGCGCTTGACGAGTGCGACGAAAGCGTGGCGCGCTTACGCGCCGTCAATACGATCAAGCATGAAAATGGGCGGCTGCGCGGCTGGAATACCGATATGTACGGCGCGGTGAATTCCTTGCGCGAGGGCGGGATTCAGGTTCGCGGCAAAAAGGTCGTGGTGCTCGGCGCAGGCGGCGCCGCCCGCGCCGCCGTGTATGGCCTGTTGAACGCCAACGCCAGCGAAATCGTCTTATTGAATCGCACGTATGAAAAAGCGGTCGTTGTCGCGGAACAGCTTGGCTGCCGCGCTGCGTATGCCAGCCGCAGCAAAACCGAACTGCAAGACGCCGACATCTTGATTTCCTGCATTCCCGCCAACAAGCGCGTCATCAAACCAGAGTGGCTGCATCCCAATCTGGCCGTGCTCGATGCGAATTACGCCGCGCATTCGCTGTTATTGGAAGATGCCGCGACCGTTGGCTGTCATCTCATCTCCGGTTTGAACTGGCTCACGCATCAGGCCGTTCCCGCGTTCGAAAACCTGCTTGGCGTTGCGCCTGAAACTGAGATGAAAACAACGTTGCGCGGACTGTTTGAAAATCCATCATCGAAACTGAACGCCGCATCTTTAGCGCTGATTGGATTCATGGGAACGGGGAAAACGACGGTCGGAAAAGCGCTGGCTGAACTAAGCGGCAAAGAATTCATCGATACGGACGCGCTCATCGAACAGCGTGCAGGCATGACAATTTCAGAGATATTTCAACAGCATGGCGAAGCGCATTTTCGAGCCATTGAACGCGCCGTGTTCGACGCGCTCGATTTTTCGACCGGCAAAATCATTTCCTGCGGCGGCGGCGCGGTCGTGAACGAGGAGAATCGCCGCCGCCTGACCGACAACACGGCTGTCATCTGGCTCTGGACAGAACTTCACGTCTTGCTTGCCCGCATGGATACGACGACGCGCCCGTTATTTCATGTGGACGATGTCGAAGCGAAAGCGAAAGAATTATTAACTCGACGCATCCCCATCTATGCGCAGACAGCGGACATGATGATTGTGAATGAAAAAATCAGCCCCGCGAGTTTAGCCAAAAAAATTTATGGAGAAGTTTATCCAGCCAGCAACGATTGACGGCCAGATTACCGCGCCGCCATCCAAAAGCGACATGCTTCGCGCCGCCGCCGCCGCCTATTTGACGCATGCGGAATGCGAGATTCTGCATCCTTCCGACTGCGACGATGCGCTTGCCGCGCTAAATATCGTCAACGCGCTCGGCACGGGAGCGCAGCGCGACGCCGACCGGCTGCGTTTCGCGCCCGGAAACCGCCAGCCCGGCAGCGTCCTGGATTGCGGCGAATCCGGCCTCTGTATCAGGATGTTTCCTTCGATTGCCGCGCTCTCCGGCGGAACATTCACGCTGACAGGGCGCGGGTCGCTGCTGACGCGCCCGATTGCGATGATTGAAGAACCGTTGCGAGCGTTGCATGTCGCTTGCCAGACGACAAACGGCCTGCCGCCTGTCGTGGTCAGCGGCCAGCTTCAGTCCGGAACGACGACGATAGACGCCTCGACCACCTCGCAATTTCTCACCGGCTTATTGATGGCGCTGCCGCTCTGCGATGGCGATTCGGAAATTATTGTGACGAATTTGGCGAGTAAGCCGTACATCGAAATGACCTTGCAATTACTTCGCGCGTTCGGCATCAATATCGAACACGATGCTTTCACGCGCTTTCGCATTCCTGGCCGCCAGCAATATCACGCTCGAAGTTATCAGGTCGAAGGGGATTGGTCTGGCGCAGCGTTTCCGCTGGTCGCCGGGGCGATTGCCGGACGCGCTGCGGTGGCGAATCTGCGTCAGGATTCCTGCCAGGCGGATAAAGCGATTCTCGACGCGCTGCGGGCGGCGGGCGCGGCGGTGCAGATTGTCGAAGATGTCGTCACTGTTTCAAAGAACAAGTTAGCCTGTTTCGAATTCGACGCCACCGACTGCCCCGACATTTTCCCGCCGTTAGTCGCGCTGGCGACGTATTGTCAGGGGAAGTCGGTTATTCACGGGGCGCAGCGCTTGCAAGTGAAAGAGAGTGATCGCGGCGTCGCGCTGTTGCAGGAATTTACCAAAATGGGCGGGCGCGTATCGCTTCATGAGAAAAGGATTGAAATTTACGGAAATCCACTTGACGGCGGAACGGTCGATTCGCATAATGATCACCGCATCGCCATGGCGTGCGCGGTTGCGGCGCTTGGTTCGCGGCGCGGCGTTCGCATTCAGCGGGCAGAATGCGTCGCCAAATCGTACCC
>CAZMEO010000133.1:4212-6871 GCA_964565315.1 uncultured Candidatus Moduliflexus sp.
TCGGCGGAGTCTATCATCAGCCATATCATTTTTGCCGTGCCGGGCATTCGCGGACTGGAATTCGGCGCAGGTTTCGCCTCCGCGAAGATGCGCGGTTCGGAGTGCAACGACCTGATTCTCGGCGCCAGCGGCAGAACCGCCAGTAACCATGCCGGAGGCATCAACGGCGGCATCACGAACGGCAACGAGATCGTGTTCCGTGTCGCCGCAAAGCCGACGTCCAGCATCGGCAAAGAGCAGACGACGATCAATCTGCAAAGCGGCGAACAGACCTCGCTCGTCGTGCATGGCCGCCATGACGCCTGTTTTGCGCTGCGTCTGCCAGTTGTCATCGAAGCCGCCGCCGCCATTGCGATGACCGATTTGATGATGTTAGAGCAGCGCATTCCGCGCGTATGGCGCTCCATGTAACGCATTGTTTTTTGTCACGGATTCGCACAGATTGTCACAGATATTTTTAGATAGTAATTTGTGAAAATCTGCGCGAATTTGTAGCAAACCACTAAACTAACCCCTTACACATTGAGGATATGTATGAATAATCACAAATTACGCGAATTACGCGAAGACATTGACCGGCTTGATTTCGAATTGCTGAAACTCTTGCGCACGCGCATGGAAACGGCGTTGAAAATCCGAAAATTCAAAACAGCGGATGAAATCCTGGATGCCTCACGCGAACAGCAGGTGATTGACCACATCGTGCGGCAAACGCAGTCGTTGGGGCTGCTATCGCCGGAATTTACCCAGCATCTCTTCACGAAAATCATCGAAGAAAGCCGCGACATTCAGGCGAAAGGCCATCATCTTATCGGATTTCAGGGAGAACATGGCGCATATAGCGAAGTGGCGGCCAGAGCCTATAATCCAGAGTTAATCTATATTCCCTGCCCTGAGTTTGCCGATGTATTCGAGAGCGTCAGCAAAGGCTATCTTGATTTAGGGATCGTGCCGGTGGAAAATACATTAGGCGGCGCAATTACGCAGGTCAACGAATTATTGATTGACACGGATTTGCATCTGATCGGCGAAATCAAACTCCCGATTCATCACTGCCTGCTTGCGCTGCCCGGCGCGGATCACCGTGAAATCCGCATGGCCTATTCGCATCCGCAAGGCTTGACGCAGTGCCGCGACTTTCTTGCTCGCAATCATCTTGAGCCGCGACCATACTACGATACTGCCGGGGCGGCCAAGATGCTGAGCATCGAACGCCCGAAAGCGTCGGCTGCGATTGCCAGCGCGCTTTGCGCGGACATTTACAATCTGGAAATCATCAAAGAACGCATCGAAGACCACGAAGAGAACAGAACCCGTTTTCTTGTGATTTCCCGCGAAAAACCGGAAGCCACCGGGACGAAATGTTCGGTGATTTTTTCCGTCGCACATCATGCGGGGGCGTTATTCGAAATCGTGCGCGTGTTCGCGGAATCGAGCATCAACCTGACGCGCATCGAATCCATGCCGAATCGCGACAATCCGGGAAATTATTACTTTTTCCTCGATTTCGAAGGGAATATTCTGGATCCAAAAGTTCTTCACGCGCTTGAAGTCATGCAGCAGCATACCATGATGTACAAATTTCTCGGCTGTTACAAGGAGGTCGCCCCACAATGAATATCGCAGTGATTGGCACAGGTCACATGGGAGGCTGGTTCGCGCAAGAACTGGCGAAAGAAGGCAATCAAGTCGTCGTGTTTGATCTTGATCCGCAAAAAACGCAGGGATTGTCGGGAGTGCGCGTCTTGAAAACGCTGGAAGAACTCCGTGACGCAGAACCAGATATTTTATTGAATGCCGTCAGCATCCGCCATACGATTGAGGCATTCAAAACGTGCATGCCGTATTTACCCGATCATTGCGTGCTGATCGATGTGGCGTCCGTGAAAGGCGAGCTTCCGAAATTCTATCAACAAGGGAAATTCCGATATGCCTCGATGCACCCGATGTTTGGGCCGACCTTTGCGAACGTGCATCAACTCCAAGAAGAAAACGTGATTCTCATCACGGAATCCGATCCAAATGTGAAAGAATTCTTCCGAGATTTTTTTGCGCGGAAAGAACTGAATATTTTCGACTTTTCCTTCAAAGCGCACGACCAGATGACCGCCTATTCGCTCAGCCTGCCGTTTGCGTCCACGCTCGTGTTCGCCGCCTGCATGAAAAACACAACTGTGCCAGGCACGACCTTCAAGCGGCATTTGGCGACGGCGAAAGGGCTGCTCTCGGAAGATGACCATCTGCTCGCGGAAATTCTGTTTAACGAATACACGCTGGAACAATTGGAACGAGTGACGGCGCGGCTCGAATTTCTCAAGCATGTGATCAAAGGCCGCGATTACGATGAAATCCGGCGCTTTTTCCAGCAGTTGCGAGAGAATATTAACGCGTAGTTGCAATAATTCAACACGTTACGGAGAAGGCGTCAGACACGTTCTCCGTGTCCGACGCCGATGTCCTCTTCAGAAGGAGAAACTCTCATGCAATTATTCGAAAATGACGATGTCGTGATTCGCCTTGACGCAAGCGTTCCATGCTTAGAATGGATTGCAAAACATCCGGTCACAAGCGAGACGTTCCGAGAATCGGAACTCGAGAGTTTGCAGTTTTACCGCCAATATAAGCCGAAATATCCGACATTAGAATGGTTTGTTGATGC
>CAZMEO010000133.1:6971-8890 GCA_964565315.1 uncultured Candidatus Moduliflexus sp.
AGTTTTACCGCCAATATAAGCCGAAATATCCGACATTAGAATGGTTTGTTGATGCGCGGAAAATGCGATCCTTGCTTGAAGAGGATGTGCAGTGGGTCGCGAATGAAATCTTGCCGAAATTTGAAGCCGCCGGATTGATGAAAGAAGTGTTCGTCATGCCGGAACAGGCGTTAGGCCGGTTCGTTGTCAAAGACTATTTTGAAAAATCCAAAAGCGGCAAGGTCACGATTCGCATGTTTGCAGATGTCGAAGAGGCGAAAGCATGGCTGAAACAGGTTTGAAACATAAATGCGACATGGCGTGAACCCTGCCAGGGTTTGAAACCCTGGCAGGGATTCACTAATCCACAGAGGAAATCGCATGAAACTTGACGATTTACGCGCCTATTTGATGCAAAAACAGCGCACGACGGAAGAAATGCCGTTCGGCCCGGATACGCTTGTCTTTAAAGTCACCGGCAAAATGTTTGCGTTAGTGGCGTGGCAAAGTTCGCCGCTGCGCATCTCATTGAAATGCGACCCGGACGACGCGCTTGCGCTGCGCGACATGTATCCCGCCGTGCAGCCGGGCTATTACCTCAACAAAAAGCATTGGAACACCATCACATTAGACGGCACGATTCCAGAAAGCGAATTGCTGACGATGATTGACAATTCATACCGCTTAGTGGTCAAATCGTTGAAAAAAGCCGAGCGTGATGCGTTGCTTGCGGGAGCGTGATTCCGGCGAGACGCAACACTCATTGAGGCCGAACGCGGCAGAACATCAGAGAAAAGAAAAAAAGCGGATTTTCATATTGACATCAAACGGCAACTGCGCTACTTCAATCGTCAAGACATTATCGGTGTTCATCATGACGTATTGAGAGACGGCTGAAAAAGGAGGAGAAGGTAATGCCTAATCACCGAGGCGATTATCTTTAAAAATTATGGCTGAAAAATTCGAAATTTGGGGAGTGCATGATCCGAATATTTCCGCGCAATTGGCGTTAGCGCTGAAATTAGACCTCTTTCGGAAAGAAGCCGGTCTTGATATTGGTTGCCGCTTTATCGAATCCGGTACGACAATGCCAAAAGATGTGTTAGATGCGAAACAGCCGCCGTTTGCAATTATTCAAACGCCGATTACCGGTATTCTTCTTCATGATAAAGGCTTCAGCACCAAAATTC
This sequence comes from uncultured Candidatus Moduliflexus sp., assembly GCA_964565315.1. Classification (GTDB taxonomy): domain Bacteria; phylum Moduliflexota; class Moduliflexia; order Moduliflexales; family Moduliflexaceae; genus Moduliflexus. The sequence goes on from CAZMEO010000133.1 coordinate 8,141, forward strand.
TCGCGCCATTAGCCGATATTGCGGGGACGCAGCAGGTCGTCATTCGTCCGGACAGCGACATTCACGCGCCGAAAGATTTACAAGGCAAGCGGCTTGGCATGGCAAAAGGCGCAGCCGTGTTTATCGCGATTCTGAACATGGCAAAAGATTATCAGGTTGACCTGGATCAAACCTACTTCATCAACCTCCTTCCCAGCGATCAGCTTAACGCTTTTAAAGAGCATCGGCTTGACGCGATTGCGTGTTGGGAACCCTGGACATCCGAAGCGGTGGCTGCTGGCGGGCAATTTTATTTTTCCGGCAACCGGTCGGAAGTCCCTGGCATGAGCGGGCCGGTCAACTGGTTAGTGAATCAAAGCTGCTTGATGGTGCCAGACGCGAATATCGAGCAACATCCCGACGTGTTGATCGCGATACTCAAAGTGTTCAAGAAAGCGACAGAGATGATCAATCAAAAATTCGATGATGTTGTTGACTTGTTAGCTGATTTTTTCCAGAAGCCTCGCGAAGAACTCGCCTCGATTATGCGAAAAAATAACTATTCCATGACGATAGATACGCTGTTTCGCATCGGCGTGTTAAGTTTCCGGGATTTTCTGTTTGAAAATGGGCGCGTCGCAATCCGCTTTGCGGAAGATCAACTCTATCGCACCGATATTCTGCGGGAAGTCGATCCGCGATTGGTGTCCTTGCGCTCCTCAACGGCGCTGCGCAGCGAATTCTTCGAGAAGGATCACATGTATTTCAGGA
>CAZMEO010000134.1:0-8763 GCA_964565315.1 uncultured Candidatus Moduliflexus sp.
AGCAGCAAAAGCGTGATGGCAAAGTTGACTGGAATCACGCCTTCAAATGTTCCGGCGAGCAGGTCAAGCCCGATAGCCGGGAGCATCCAGATATAGACCAGCGCGAGCCAGAGCAGATTCCAGCCCCAGAAGAGCAAATGCGTCAACACAAATATCAATTTTTTCATACCAACCTCCCACAGCGGAAACCGATTGAATAGAAACCTCACAGGTCTTCAAGACCTGTGAGGTTTTTTCACAATTTATGAGTAAAATACGAAAACGATCATTTCTTTGCAAAAGAAAAGAGGCGAAGAAATGACACAAAAGACAGAGAATTCTGTTGACATGGTTAAGAACTACAAGAATTCCTTTTAGAACGGATTTTAGTTGATATGCAGGTCAATTATTCGCATATTCATGCAGAATAACGCCAGATATGATTGCATCAAAAATTATACTCAACATATCTTCAGATTTGAATGCTGATGAACGACAAGACATCTTTCAACTTCTGGAAGTCTATCTTTATGATCTTAGCAAGTTCGGTCAAATATGGGGAGAATTCGTCTTGAGTCGTCCATCAGATACAGAATTGATCGGATATATGTATCTGCCTCACTCAACATCCATTCAACGAGAATATCATACATCTTCTACGCTTCAAATATTACAAAAGCTCATCCAGTATGCTAAAAATACTCCTTGCTGGACAATTCTTGATGCCGCTCCAGAAATCCCCTTGCCTGAATGGCAGCAAGAGTCGTTTCTTTACCTGTTTACCCATGCATTTGATACAACCGCTCCAATTTGTCTCGGCTCAACAGGAAAAGTTTTGCCAACATATATTTTGCCACTTTCTGAACAAGATCGCGAAGATGTATATCGCTGGATGTCAGCCTATCGAGATCATGATAATATCTGGTTCGATTCAGGAACGTTAGAAATTTCAAGTTATAAAGAGCTTGTTAATCCCGAAAGCGAATTATCTCGAACAGGCCGAACGATCTGTAATATAATTGAACAGAAAACAGGAATTCCTACCTATTATTATCTCAATCGGTATTGGGGTCGAAAACATAATGAACAGCAGCGAGTTTGCCCTGGATGTGGGCAGGATTGGAAGATGAAAAGTTCCGATATCTCAATCGATCTGTTTTCGAATTTTCCATTTCGTTGCGACCAGTGCCGTCTTGTTTCTCGTGATGCTGTAAGTTTTGACGATGAACGACATGCTCGTTTGGGAGAATATAAAAAGAAAAATCACATAATCAGGTAACATGAAAAATGATAAGACCCTTTACTCCACATTATTCGCTTGTTTGTGCGCTTTGCGGCAACACGCATGACGACGCGCCGATTGGTTTTCGGCTGGCCTGCGCGGAAACGCACGCGCCTGCGCTGCTGCGGGCGCAGTATGTCAATCCGCGTTTCGAAGTTCAATCTGACGCGCCGGGGATGTTCCGGTTTGCGAACTGGCTGCCGGTGCGCCGCATGCTGCCGGATGCGCCTGCGCCAGTCGTGATGCACAGTGAAAAATTGGGGCGGCGGCTCGGCCTGAATCGGCTCTATTTCGTGTTCAGCGGTTACTGGCCGGAACGCGGCGCATTGATGACGACCGGCTCGTTCAAAGAACTGGAAGCCCCGCCGGTCTGCGCCCGGATTCCAGACGGCGAGCGCCGCCGACTGGTCGTGTCGTCCGCCGGAAACACAGCGCGGGCGTTTCTACATGTTTGCGCAACTCACGAAATCCCGGCGGTCGTCGTCGTGCCGGAAGTCGGGCTGCCGTTCCTCTGGATGTTGCGCGACAAGCCGGAATGCGTGACATTAGTTGCGCTCAAAGGGGCTGTGGATTATTTCGACGCGATCCGGCTCGGCAATCTGATCGCCGCCACTGACGGCTATTTCCCGGAAGGCGGCGCGGCCAACGTGGCGCGGCGCGATGGGATGGGAACAGTGCTGCTGTCGTTCGTCGAGCAGATCGGCTCATTGCCGGATCATTATTTTCAGGCGGTCGGAAGCGGCACGGGCGCGATAGCGGTCCGGGACATGCGCCGCCGTCTGGTTGAAGATGGGCGTTTCGGCGCGGGAAATATGCGGCTGCATCTTTCGCAGAACGCGCCATTCACGCCGATGGTTGACGCCTGGCGTCAGCATTCCCGCGATCTGCTGCCGGAAAACGAGACTGAACAGCGGCATAAAATCGCGGCGACGCGGGCACACGTTCTGAGCAATCGCCGTCCGCCGTATTCGATTGCTGGCGGCCTCTTTGACGCGCTCAGCGAATCACAGGGAAAAATGTACGCGGTGACGAACGAGGACGCGCAACGCGCCGGGGCGCTCTTCATGCAGGAAGAAGGCTGCGATCTCGATCCGGCGGCGGAAGTCGCGGTGGCGACGCTCTTTCAGGCGGTCGAACGTAAAGCCATCGCGCCGGATGACTTGATTCTGCTGAATATCACCGGCGGCGGGTATGAACGGATCAAGCGGGAATTGCGCTGCCTGCCCGTTTTGCCTGATATTGTGCTGACGCCTGACGATCTCACGCCGGACATCATCAACGCGAAATTTTCACGTTCCAGTTCTGTCAGCCGCTAAAAACGCAGGGCTTGTGAATAAAAATATTGAACGAGTCGATGATTTCGCCAAAGAGCGGTAGCCCCGCCCTACTACGCGGCGGGAAATTTCGGGACGATTCCCGCCGCGTAGGGCGGGGCTACCGGATTCATTCTTCAGGAGATGGGGGCGACGCAATCGGGAGCGTAAAGCGAAAAATTGTTCCTTTTCCAAGCTCGCTTTCCACCCAGATGCGGCCTTTTTGCGCCTCGATCAAATCTTTGCAGAGTTTCAGCCCCAATCCCGTGCCGCGCTCGCCGCTTGTGCCGATATTGGTGAATTGCACGTCAATCCGAAAGAGCTTGCCGATATCTTCGGGGCTGATGCCTGTGCCTGTATCAGCGACGCTCACGAGGACTTCCGATTCGTCCCGCATGGCCGCCACGGAAATCCGCCCGCCCTCTGGCGTAAATTTCAGCGCATTCGACAGCAAATTCCGAATCACGGCATTGCAGATATGAACATCAGCATAGGCCATCGTGTTCGGCGGCACGAAATTATGCAGCGTAATCTGTTTTTGTTCGCTCTGAGAATACATCAGTTCGATATTGTCTTCCACAACCTGCTGCATATCAAGCGCTTCAGGGCTGTATGTCAGCACGCCGCGCTGCAAACGCGACCAGGTCAGCAAATTTTCCAGGAGCGATGACACCGCCTCTGATGAGCTTTTAATGCGCAACATGTTCTTGCGAATATCCTCTTTGCTGTATTCGTCCAGAAACATCAGCACGACTTCCGATAAGCCGATCAGCGAAGAAAACGGCCCGCGCAAATCATGGGCGATAATTGAAAAAAATTTATCTTTGCTGGCGTTGAGTTCCGCTAATTGCGCATTTTTCTCTTTCAATTCGTTATGCGCGGCAAGCAGCCTGGCTTCGGCCTGTTTGCGGTCAGTAATATCTTCGCAGATCACGACTTTGCCAAGCGAACGTCCCTGCGCGTCGGTAATCGGATTGGAGAGGAGCAGCACTGGAAATTCCGTGCCGTCTTTCCTGATATTGACACGCTCTCGCTGCCAATATCTGAAATCTTCCTGACGTTCCGGGAGATCGCGCGGCAAATTCGAGGCCTCCGGAGGAGCAAATATCCTGGCATATTGCCCGAGCAATTCTTCCACGCAATACCCGTGCATCGCCGCGTCTGCCGGATTGACATAGACAATGCGCCCCTCCGTGTCCGTAATCGTGATGCCGACTCCCGTCGTCTCCACCGCTTTTTCTAATTTGCGTAATAAGGTCTGCGATGTTTCTAACGCCGATAACATCTCATTCATCGCCTCGGCCAGCGCTCCGATTTCATCGCGGCCAGCGACGGCAACGCGGAGGGAAATATCATTCTCGGCGCGAATCTGCTTGACGCTGAGGTGAAATCCAGCTAATCGGGAGAGGACGAAGTGTTCCAGCATCCATAAAATGAGCAGCCCTATAATGGCGCAGGCGGCAAACAGAAACGTCAGAAAATAGCGGATGCCTGTCTCTCCCTGTTGGTAAATGTCGCGCGGCAATTTGACGCGCAGCACGAGACCCGGCTTGCCGTAAATGTCGTTGATTCTGCCATACGCCGCTAACGACGTTGTTCCTAATAATTTGACGGTTATCGACGGCTCTTCAACAAGGCTCGCACGCGCTTCAGCGACTTCGAACGGCATCGCCGGATCATCCCATGTATAAAACTGCACCGGCAGATGCACAAGATGGGCAAGGCGTTCGATTTCCGGCGCATCCAGGAATCGCCCGATGATTAACGTCCCTCGAATCGGGCCGCGACTTTCGCTATCCACAATCGGACGAGAAGCGACAAGCATCGCGCCTTCGGGAAGAATCAGGATGCCTGCCAAAGCGCTTTCCGGCGTCGAATGCCGCACTAATGCGCTTTCTGCGGCAAGATACGGCGTCAGCCCCGCCATCATCGGTGTTTCTTGCTCCGTTTCAAGATCAAACGCCTTTTGATAGTGAATGCGGCCAGAGGCATCTACGAACACCATGAGTTGAAGCCGCAGGTTGATGAATGTGGCATCCATCAGGTTCTCAGCAGGGTATTCTGGATACGAGCCTTCCAGAAAGGCGCAGGTGTCGTTCCATGCCGACCAATCGCTATTCGTCATCAACAACTGCCGCGACACATCTTCTAATGCTGCGATGACGCGCTCGACTTGTTCAGTGGCGTTTTCCGTTTCAAGGACGATAAAACTTCCCAGCACAATCGAACGCGAAAGTGCGTATAACGTCAGCACCAAAAGAACGACGGTGACGACGATGATGAACAATGTTTTTTTACGCAGCGACATGCAGACCTGTATTGTGAAAAGAGATTATACTTTTTTGAATGGCAGGGAACGAGAAGAACGCAACATTATCCGCATAATATTTGCAAAGCCACCTGTCAAGGGATAATTCTCGCAAGAATTCCCAGAAAAATACTGCGCCTAAATTGCGTAAAAAGATCGCTTTCCTTCTTTTGATTCGACAGACTCGCCCTGCAATACGTTGCGCAGGAGGGTAAAAAAGGACTGGCATTTCCTGATGACGTCTTTCAGGAAATGCCAGTAACAAAAAAATGACGATGAACTTCTTTTAAAAAAGGCTTTGCGGCACTTGCACAATATCCTGCGGTTTCAGTAATTCGTTCGGATCGGCTTTATGCTCGGTCTGGTTGCCATCTTTTTCGCGGAGAATTTTGATTTTCTTTTTCCCGGCCTTATCGGTAAAACCGCCCGCCAGTGAGATCGCTTTTGTCACCGTCGTGCCTTCTTCCAGTTTATACGTGCCGGGTTTATTCACTTCACCCATCACAAAGAAAAATTCGGCGCGAGGTTGATAAATGACGTCGCCGTCTTGAATCAGAAATTCTTCGTCGTTTGTTTTCGCTTCCAACAAATTTTTGATGTTCAAGACAATCTTACGCTGCGCGCCATCTTCTTTGCGCAGCAATTCCAATTTCTGCGTATCAGCGTTGCTTGTTGGGCCGCCAGCAATGCTGATGGCTTCCAGAAGCGTCGTTTCACTTTCCAGCGCATACGATCCCGGTTTCTGGACTTCGCCGAAGACGGAAAACTGACTCGCTTTCGGCACGTAAATCGTATCGTTATCCTGCACCGCGACATTCTTCTGAACATCCCCCGCAAGCAAGGCCTGTAAATCGACATGCTGCAACTGGCTGTTTTTGCTATCCAGGCTGGCGGGCTGCTGCAATGACGCCGCCCCCTGTTTGGGGCGAGCGATAATGATTTCGCGCCCGGCATTCGGCGTCACGCCGCCTGCTTTGGAAATCACCTCCAGCAGCGTATCATTTTTCGAAAGATAATACGCGCCGGGGCTTTTGACTTCGCCTAAAATAAAGACTTTTTGGCTTTTGAAATCTGCGACGGTAATTGTCACCTGCGGATTGACGATGTAATCTTTATCCAATAATTGCGCGATTTTGGTTTCAAGACTGCGAACCGTCAACCCTCCAGCTTTGATTCGCCCGATCAGCGGAAACGAAAAATACCCATCCGCCGAAACTGTGACCGTGCGGCTAAGATCATCATGATCCCAGACCTTGATATCCAATACATCCTCTGAACCGATGGCGTAATTTTTGTTCGCGTCATCATCCTGAGCGCGCGCAACGAATGCGCACAATACGCACATCACGATCAACAGAGATGCGCTGATTTTTCGCAACAACATGCTATACGAGACGCTCATGGTGTTCTCCCGTCCGCTTGCCTGCTTACAAAATCCCTTTGATGCTGATGGAGGCAAGATTATCGCTATAATCATTTTCGTTAATGTTCGAATCCACAGACATATAGCGGTATCCTGCGCCAAGCGAGACGTATTTATAAAATTTGTAATCCAAGCCGCAGCCGATTTCCCAGGCAGAATCTTCGCGGTCGTTGGCATCTTCTTCATACACGTCTTTCCAAAAACCGATACTGGCTAAGAGCGCTAAATTCGGGAGCATCGGCAGCGCATGGCGAATATCGCCTTTGAGGCCGGAACTGATATAATAGAGACCGTTTTCAGCCGTCTCTTCTATCACTGACGTATCGTAGTATTCTCTAAACAGGCTGATATTCAAGGCACTTCCCTCAGCATATTCGCTATTGAAGTCGCCGTTGAAATAAAAATCGGACGGATCATCAACCAGGTCTGTATCAAATTGCCGTCCGACCATGCCGAGCACCAATCGCCCTGTGGTTTTGCCTGTGAGATCATATTCGACGCCGCCATACCCTTTCCATTCGTTGCTGTCAAAAAATGGGGCTTCACGCGTGAGCATCGCGTAATTCCCGCCAACCAACAAGGACAGCACCTGCGAGAGGTTATAAAACCCCATCAACTGAAGATCATTTCGCGTAATGTCGTCATCTGCGTCTTCCGCCTCGTCAAAACTGCGAAACATGCCGTCATACGCAAATTCGATCTTATAGGTATCGGCATACGTATAGGCCATCGAACCGGACAGATCATGTTCTTTATACGGGTTACGTTCATCTCCTGGCTCTGAGGGAGCGACAGAGGTCACATTAAACGCATAGCCCGCCGCCAATTCGACACCGGAAGCCAGATCGAAAAACAGATCAGCGCCAAGACGATGATCGATTGTATTCAGTTCTCCGTCGGGGTCAATCGTGGAGTCGCCATCATTGCCATACATTCGAATATCCGCGCGATAATCCGCGTTGAACTTCATGCTTGCATCTTCTGCGGTAGGGTATTGATAGTGGATTCCGGGACTGATCACCGTGATAAAATCGCTTTCTTCATCGGTATAGGTCTGGAAAATATTCGATTCATACGTGCCTTCCACCTGCACAAACGGATTGATTTGCGAATCGCCAACCCACATGCCATACGCGGGCATACACGCAAGCATCGCCCACCATACGATTCCAGCGACAAGAACACGCGCTGATAAATGAACATTGTCACAACATTGCTGTACGATCTTCATTATCATACCCCCATTGTCTTAGAATACCCAGAACATTTATAATACGTTATTTCGAAAAATCGTCATAAATCTGTCCTGTATGTAGTATAAACACACGCAGGTGTCAAGAAAAAAAGTGTGTTATCAGGAAAGGGGGATGATAAATTTCTTCACAATTCTCGTTTGTGGGATGAAATTACTTGACAACGCGAAAAAAAAGAGTGTATAGGAGAATAGGATTGTTTATTTTTGTCTGATGTCACGTAGTTACCCTAATTATTAAACTTCGACTGCTCGGAAAAGCGGCGAGATTCTGAGGGGAGAGAATACCATGAAGGCAACTATTCGAGCTATGTGTCGCATGTCTTATTGGGGCGTTGCAATCATCGGATTGGTTGGATGCTATGTATTGTTGATCGCAGGAACGGCGGACGCCATGCTGACACCTCAAAGCGCTAATGGAACGATTGAGGTGATGGCGGCAGGGGAATTGTCCTGGCAACCGATCTCATCGGCAACGTCGCTGCGAACCGGCGATCAAGTGCGCACCATGCCAGGAAGTTCGGTGGAATTATGGTTTGATGATGGCAGCCTCCTTCGACTTGGCGAAAGTACGCAGATTTTGCTGAAAGACGTGCAAATCTTACAGGCGGAAAAAAGCAGGATTGCCAAAGTTTCTTTAGCGTTTGGCACAATAACGGCGAAAATTACCAAATTAGGCTATACCCAAAGCCTTTGTGAAATTGACACAGGCACGGTGCTTGTCAGCGTCAAATTTTCGCAGGCCACTGTCCAGAAATTCCAGGATGGCAGCCCGGATATGGTCATCGCAGAACAAGGCATGGTAGATATTCAGCAGATTGGTCAGGGAGAAGTTCGCGTGGCGGCTCGGATTGACGGAGAAGAAGGAATGGATTTCGTATTGAACATGCCGGGCGCGATGGTGAGCCTGAATATCCAGAATCTTTTGCGGCGAATTACGCTCATCAGCGAAAATGCGATTGCTGCCATTTCTTCATTAATCGGTGCGTACGATAATTTTCTGAAAATTGAAAATTTAGGGGATTCTTCCGTGATGTGTGACGCGAATGGGCAACGAGTCTCTATCTTTTCGAATTCACAAGGTTCAATAGGAATATCGGGGGAGCGTGGGCTGCAAATCGAAACTGCCAAAGCCGCATTTACGTTCCAACAGCGAGAACTGCAAGGAGACGTATTGATGGTGTTTAATCATGTCGGCAAAGTGAC
>CAZMEO010000135.1:0-8761 GCA_964565315.1 uncultured Candidatus Moduliflexus sp.
GAAGATGACGGTGAATAAATTTGCCGCACGTAAAGGTTTTCAGCACGAACATGTGGTGCAGATGGCAATATCCAGTGTAGTCGTCTGCGCGAAAGTGCTGGCAGAACTCGCATTGTTGCTGATTATGTTCAAACGTTTCTTGCATGGCAACCACTGGATATGCGCCTTTTCCTCGCGTCGAATGATTGAACAAGGATGCGCGGCGTATCAACTGTTCAAAATAATTAAATTGTAGAGACGCTTCTCTATAAAGCAACCATCGTGCCACGTCCTGGGTCTGGCTGATTTGATAGGAAAGTTGAGAAAATGCGGATAAAGAAAAGGTTATCGGAGAAAAATCAATATATCAAAAATGATATACAATGGATTAAATATAAAATCGAATTGCCTTTAAATAAGCAAAATTTCGATTTATATCAAAAACGATATACTCTCTATCATTTTTGATGTAATAGTAAAAGCTGTCAGACACCTTGGAGGTGTCTGACAGCTATGGGATCGCTACGATTCGCCGCGCAACTGATGTTTTTTCATTTTTCGATAAAGCATCAGGCGCGAAATGCCGAGCATGTCGGCGGCCTTGCCAATATGATGGTGCGCGTGCGTCAGGGCGTCGGCGATCATCTGCTTTTCGAATGCGTCAACCGCTTCAAGCAGGGCGACATTTGAGGCGGTCTCAACATGAACAGGCATCACGCGAGACGGCGGCGCTGCGCCCGTCAAAGAGAGAATCGCGCTAAGGTCTTGCGTGGCGAGATAGCGTTGAAGCACGTTTTGCAGTTCCCGCACGTTCCCCGGCCATGCGTAGGCGTAGAGCGCCTGAATCAGTTCGGGCGGAAGTTCCGAAAACGTCTGGCGCGGCTGATTGTCCGCATGTTTTTGCCAGTATTGCTCCAGAATATGCTCGATGAGCAGCGGCAAATCTTCGCGTCGCTCTCGCAGCGGCGGCACAAATAGTTCGATGACGGCGATGCGATAAAAGAAGTCCTGCCGCAGGCGTTTCGCGTCGATTTCGGCGCGGCAATCTTTATTGGTGGCCGCGATAATCGTCACGTCGGCGCGTTTCGCCGCATTGCCGCCCAACGGCGTATATTCGCCATCTTGCAGCACGCGCAGCAGTTTGGCCTGCATCGCGGGCGTTAATTCGGTGACTTCATCAAGAAATAACATGCCGCGATGCGCTCGATCAAACAGGCCGGGCGCGTCGCGATCCGCGCCGGTAAACGCGCCCCGGCGATGCCCGAAAAATTCGCGTTCGAATAACGTTTCTGGAATGGACGCGCAATTGACCGGGACGAACGGCAAATCTTTCCGCCGACTGACCTGATGAATCGTATGCGCAATCAATTCTTTGCCAGTGCCGGATTCGCCGACGAGCATGACGTTGACGCCCGATGTCGCCGCGTTTATCACCAGTTCGTAAATGCGCTGCATGGCCGGACTTTTGCCGACCAACGCGCCGAAGCGATAGCGCTCGGACATCGCGGAGCGAAACGTCAGATTCTCCTGCCGGAGTCTGGCGCGTTCTTCTTCCAGGCGAATTTCGCGCAATTTGTTCTGATGAATATTTCTGACGGTCAGCAGCAGCGCAAATTGCGAATTCCAGACAATCGCGCTTTCTTCGATTTCGACCCAGATCAATTGCCCATTTCCTGTCACTATTTCCACCTGCCAGGCTGAACGAGCGTCGTCTGGTTGGGACGTTTCCAAAAATGCCGCCGCCTGCTGTCGCATTCCATCCATGAACAGGCTGAGCGGGTTCGCATCAAGCATTTCTTGCGCCGAACGCTCGATCATCTCGCTGAACGCGGTATTGACAAACACAAATTTTCCGTTCTGAACAATCACGATGCCATTTTTGACATGCTCCGCCAGCATCCGATATTGCTGCTCGCCGATTTGACGGGCTTTTTCGGTGCGCATGCGCTCGACGATTTCGTCATTCAGGCGGGTATTGATCCGGATCAGTTCCGCCGTGCGCTCCTGAACAAGTCCTTCGAGATCGTGGCGATACCGCTCCAATTCTTCGGCATGTTCCTGAATGCGCCGCACCAACAACGCCCCTTGCAAGGCGCTGCTGATTTCGACGCGCAGAGCTTCGTACACGTCGCCTTCGCGCAGCCCGATTTCAAGCACGATGAAGCCGATTTGCTCGTCCTGAAAATAGAGCGGCTCGATGATGCGCGTGAATCTGGCATCCTGCGACAGAATGGCCTGTTGAAACACCTGCGGTGTCTCAATCGGCTCTTCCGCGCTGTCAAGCGCCGTTCTGCCCTGCGGCGAGTAGGCAAACATGACAGTGGAACGCGAAGGCAACGGCTGCGGATAGGCATACGCGGTCGGGCTGTCATACAGGGCGAGCGTGCAGGATGGAATGCCGAGCGGCGGGAGTTCCGCCGCTAACATGTCGAATAATTTGCGTATATCAAACGTCGTGATTAACGCGGCCTCGATTTTGCGCAATATCTGCGCCCGCTGCTCGCTTTGCAAGCGAAGCGCTTCTTGAAGACGGCGGGCAATCTGCCCGATCATGACTCTCGCTTGCTGCCAGAGGTTTTCGGCGGCGTCCCGTTGCGTGTCGCGCAGCAGTGGAAGCGTGGACTGGCGCAGCAGTGAAATCGCTGCGTGCCAGATTTCGACATCGCGTTCGCGCTGCGCTTCATGTTGCAGCAGCCGTTCCAACGACGAAAGAAATCGACTCGCTCCGCGGCTGTCGATTTCCTCGCCAAAGGCGTCAATCATCTCGGTCAGCCAGGGAAGAAGTTGGGCGTCGCAGCGTGTCATCCGGGCGATTTCCTGAGCAATCATAGGTCGGCGGCGAAGAAACGCTTGTTGAAACGGCTCATGTTCCAGCGGAACTTGCGTCGAAGCGGCCTGCGCAACGATCTGATTCATGCAGCCGCACGACTGGCGGATTTGCAGGCGCGACGTGACAATCACGCGCCGGTCAGCGGCCTTTCCCGCAATCAGATTCAGCAGCATTTCGACCGCCGTCCGCCCCATTTCATAAAACGGCTGACTGGTCGTTGTCAACGGCGGCGTGCTGGCATGGCTTTCGGTAATGTCATCAAATCCGGTCAAGGCCACATCATCTGGCACTCGTTTTCCCAGCGTCCGCAACATTTCTAACACCGAGAGCATTCCCATGTCGCTGAACCCGGCAATCGCCTGCACATCCTGTTCGAGAAGTCGCTCCAGCCAATGACGCAGCGCGGTCTCATTCATCTCGATGTCGGAAATAAACGTCGGCGGAATCAGGAGATGCTGCTCATTCATCGCGTCGAGGTATGCCCGATAGCGCTCCTGAAAACCGACATGGCTTGATCTTCCGCGCATAAAGGCGATCCGACGATAACCATGCACGGTCATGAGATGGTGAAGCGTCTCGCGCATGGCGTCATAGTCGTTCATCATGACCGCCGGAATGTGTTCCAGCGCTTTTTCCACCATGACAAACGGGAGATCGGCATAACGAGCGCAAAAATCGGCCAATTGTTCTTGCGTGACGCACGAATCGAAGCCGCCTGTCCAGAGAATCACGCCGTCAAGCCGCGTGGTTTTGGCGAATTCATAAATGATATTCGCCTGTCCATCATAGGGGCTGAAAAACGAGCCGCAGAGTTCGCGCCCCGGAAAGCAGAGCAGATTGGCATCATGCTCCCGCGCCGCATCTAAGACGCCATGCCATTGCGGAATTTCCCAAGGGCGGTAAATGTTGGCGATGAACAGCCCGATAGTCGGGCGCTTTGATGAGTTTGATGGCATATTTTATACGTGCATAGGTTATGTCTTGGAATGTGAATTCTTTGTAACCCCGACGTCCTCGTCGGGATTGCGAACGGGGATGAAGTACGAACACTTATCAAAGCGCCCCGAATGTCCAGAATTATTTACGGTCGGCGTCAAATTTCTGCAATTGCGCGATATTTCTTGAACTGCGTCTGTCAACCGAACAGAGCGCGCATGCGTCATAACGATCAGGCACGTTATTCTATAAAAATGGGAGAATATAACGAATTTTGACAAAAAAGGAGCACGGGATATCCGTTCCTTTTTTCAATTTGTTGTTATCCTCGTCTTGAAACTTTTTCAGATTAAAGTTGACAGAAAAACACAAATTCTAAATATGATTTCGCCCTGTATTCTTCTCTAATGAAGGCAAAAACGTGTTGTGATCAACAAGAAACGAGCGTGAACGAAACGCATCAAATCTGCTCATTTCTGGTTTTATGAACACCATGTGTAGTTATTTGCGTACCGACGAACAGCCGTGTTCGTCGTGCATTCAGCAGGAGACGCCTCTCGCAGATGCTTCTGCTGACGTCCTCGGCGTCTGCCGGTACGTAAACAGTTACCACTATTTAATATAAAGAGAGCGTATGGCGTACCCCACAATTGAAAAATTAATTGAACAGTTAGAGAAAAAACAGGCGGCTGTTGTTGTCGGAGGCGGGGCTGACAGCATTAAGAAACAGCATGACAGCGGCAAATTGACGGCGCGGGAACGGATCGAGAAATTGTTCGACGCAGGCACGTTTACGGAATTGGACATGCTGGTCGAACATCGGTGCAGCAATTTTGACATGGCAGCGAAGCACGTTCCCGCCGATGGCGTCGTCACGGGCTACGGACAGATTAACGGGCGGCTCGCGTATGCGTTTGCGCAGGATTTTACTGTCATTGGCGGCTCGCTTGGCGAAATGCACGCGAAAAAAATCTGCAAGCTGCAAGACCTCGCCTTAAAAATGGGCGCTCCGGTGATTGGCATCAACGATTCCGGCGGCGCGCGCATTCAGGAAGGGATTGACTCCCTGTTCGGTTATGGCGAAATCTTTTTCCGCAATACCAACGCCTCCGGCGTGATTCCGCAGATTTCCGTGATTGCTGGCCCATGCGCGGGCGGGGCGGTCTATTCTCCGGCGCTGACCGATTTCGTGTTCATGGAAAAAGGCTCGGCGCGGATGTTCATCACCGGCCCGGAAGTCATAAAGGCCGTCACCGGCGAAGATGTCAGCGCAGAAGCGCTCGGCGGCGCGATGGCGCATAACGCGACCTCCGGCGTGGCGCATTTTGCCTGTGATTCCGAAGACGAATTGTTCGCCAAGATTCGCGAGTTGCTGTCGTATCTGCCGCAGAACAACATGGATGAGCCAATGGTCGTCGAGAACGACGATCCGGCGGATCGGCTGGATGACACGCTGGCGCAGGTCGTCCCGACAAACCCGAATAAGCCGTATGACGTGCGCGATGTCGTCCGGTCTGTGGTTGATTCTGGCAAATTTTTCGAATCACATCAATATTATGCTCAGAATATCGTCGTCGGTTTCGCCAGATTACAGGGGCATGTCATCGGCATCATCGCGAATCAGGCGAACGTGATGGCGGGCTGCCTCGATATTAACGCCTCGGATAAAGGGGCGCGCTTCATCCGCTTCTGCGATGCGTTCAATATTCCGTTGCTGACGATTGTGGACACGCCCGGCTATCTTCCTGGCACGTCGCAGGAACATGGCGGCGTCATTCGGCATGGCGCGAAATTGTTGTATGCCTATTCCGAAGCGACGGTGCCGAAAGTGACGCTGATTGTGCGCAAAGCCTACGGCGGCGCGTATATTGCCATGTGTTCGCGCCACCTCGGCGCGGATATGGCGATTGCCTGGCCGCAGGCGGAAATTGCGGTGATGGGTGCGGAAGGCGCGGCAAATATTATCTTCCGCAAAGAAATCAGCAGCGCGGAGGACAAAAACGCCAAACGGCAAGAGAAAATCGAAGAATATCGCGAGAAGTTCTCCAATCCGTATCAGGCGGCGCAGCGCGGCTACGTGGATCAGGTGATTCATCCGAAAACGACGCGTCCAGCGTTGATTTCGGCGTTTGCGATGGCGGCAACCAAACGGGAACGCCGCCCGCAGAAAAAACACGGAAATATTCCGTTGTAGCATTTATTTTTAGGAGCGCGCAATCTTGATTGCGCCTGTCAAATCGAGGTTTGACACTCAGAATTTAATGCTGTGAGAGGAGTATCTCATGTTACGCAGCCGATTCGAGGCAAATGACCGCACACGCCCCTCCCAGGAGGGGAATTGTCGGCGAGGCGGCGTAACATGAGGGAGTATGATTGTTGGGGAGAGGTAATGTCGTTCATGAATAATATATGATGGAGGTAAATATGGAATTAGAGGGTTTATCAGGTGGAATCATCGTTTCGCTCGTTGATTTCGTGATGGTCTTTCTGATTCTCGGCGGTCTTGCGTGGGCTGTCAAAGGGCTGGAAAAATTTGTCGCCTTTTGGGAAGAACGTAAGCCGGCGGGATCATCGAAATAGTTTTTCTGGAGGACACATATTATGGAATTAGAAGGTTTATCCGGGGGGATTATCGTCTCGCTGGTTGATTTCGTGATGGTATTCCTGATTCTTGGCGGGTTGGCCTGGGCGGTCAAAGGGCTGGAAAAATTTGTGGCCTTTTGGGAAAACAAGCGGCCAGCAGCAGTGTCAGGCGAACCTGCGGCACAAGTTGTGCCGATGCCCGCAGCGCCGGAATCGCTGCCGCCGATTGACGTGCCGGCACATTTAGCCGCTGTCACCGCCGCGTTATGCGATTACACAGGATTAACGCCGGGCTCGTTCGCGATGACGAAATTCGAGCCGATTGGCTATCTTGCGCCTGCGCCAGGAGCGCCGGTTAATATTTCGGCGCATCTTGCCGCGATTACAGCGGCAGTCAGCAGCTACACCGGCTTACAGCCCGGAACATTCAAAATTGACTCGTTCAGGCCGCTGAATATGCCATCCTGGGTCACGTATGGCAGCGATATGGTTGCGGAAGTAAGCGAGGCTCAGGTGGCGGCGATTACGGCGGCAATGTATGATTTTCTGCACGCTCCGGCGGGGTCACTGAACATCACCGGAATTACGCCGCTCGAATCAGTCAATGCCTGGAAAGTTGCGGGCAGAATGGAATTAATGAATAATCGAGGATAAAAATCACGTTTATAAGCAGCGTACACAACACATCAAGGAGAATATTTCTTATGAAAACATATCAAGTGACCGTAAATGGACAAGTATTTGAAGTGACTGTTGAAGAAATGGCCGCTGGCGCGACGACGATTCCGGCTGCGCCGAAAGTGCAGCCAATCGCTGCGCCAAAACCCGCGCCGCAAGCTGCTCCGGTTTCTGCGCCGAAGCCAACTGCTGCTCCGACACCGAAAGCCGCCGCGCCTGCTGGCGGAACAACGATTCAAGCGCCGATGCCGGGCAAAATCATGAAAATCAATTTCACCACCGGCACGAGCGTGAAACGCGGCGACGTGTTGATTGTATTGGAAGCCATGAAAATGGAAAATGACATTATGGCTCCTGCGGATGGAACGATTGCGTCAATTAATGTTAACCCGGGCGATTCAGTGAACACAGGCGACATGCTTGTTGTTCTGGCATAGAGGAGCGGAAAATCATGTTCAGTAAACTGTTTGAAATTTTTACGAGTTCCGGTTATGCGGCTATGAGCGGCAAGCAATTTCTCATGTTGATCATTTCTGGCGTGCTGCTCTATCTCGCCATTGCCAAAAAATACGAGCCGCTGCTGCTGCTGCCGATTGCCTTCGGTTCATTTTTAGTCAACCTCCCGCTGTCAGGGATTATGGGGGAGCATGGGTTCTTGCATTATATTTATTTCGGCACGGAACATGAACTCTTCCCGATTTTGATTTTTATTGGCGTCGGCGCGATGACTGATTTCGGTCCGCTCATTGCCAACCCGATCACGCTGCTGCTTGGTGCAGCAGCGCAAGGTGGCGTGTTCATTGCCTTACTTGGCGCAGTCATGCTCGGTTTTCCGCTCACCGCCGCTTCAGCCATCGGCATCATCGGCGGCGCAGACGGCCCGACCTCGATTTACATGGCGGCTAAGATGGCACCCGAATATCTTGGCGCGATTGCTGTCGCGTCGTATTCGTATATGTCGCTCGTGCCGCTGATTCAGCCGCCGATTATGAAAGCGCTGACGAAGCCGGAAGATCGCAAGATTATTATGCATCAGTTGCGTCCGGTGTCGCAGACGGAAAAAATCTTGTTTCCGATTGTTTCAACGGCGTTGGTCGGTTTGCTTTTGCCGCCGGTCGTGCCGTTGTTAGGCTCGCTGATGTTCGGCAACCTGCTGCGCGAATCATTAGTGACGAACCGTCTGTCTGATACGGCGCAAAACGCGATGATTAACATCGTCACGATTTTCCTGTCGCTCAGCGTCGGCGGCACGATGGAAGCGGATCAGTTCCTGCGAGCGGACACGCTGAAAATCATCTTCCTCGGATTGGTCGCGTTCGCCGGAGGTACGGCGGGCGGCCTCATGCTTGGCAATCTGATGTGCCGATTGTCCGGCGGCAAAATCAATCCGCTGATCGGCTCGGCGGGCGTATCGGCGGTGCCGATGGCGGCGCGTGTGACGCAGATGGTGGCGCAGAAAGAGAATCCAGGCAACTTCCTGTTGATGCACGCCATGGGGCCAAACGTGGCAGGCGTGATTGGCACGGCGGTCGCTGCCGGCGTGTTTATCGCGTTATTGAAGTAATAACGTCAATGGCAAGCAACCCTGTGAGATGCCTTTCACGGCATCTCACAGGATTATGTTACGCAAGCATCTCCCAGAAATACCTCTCTAATGCTTTTTCCAAAGGTTAGCCTGTCTGTCCGTTCTTAATGATCCGTATTTACCATGTGATTTTTGCCCTGAAAGGGCGATGGGGTACAGACAGCGGTTTC
>CAZMEO010000136.1:0-8734 GCA_964565315.1 uncultured Candidatus Moduliflexus sp.
AATTTGACCTATTTCGAGGAAGAAAGCAAATCGCGCTTCATTCCGTATGTGATCGAGCCGTCCGCCGGGGCTGACCGCTCGACATTGGCGTTCCTCGTGGATTCGTATTGCGAGGAAGAAGAGCGCGTCGTGCTGCGCCTGCATCCGAAACTTGCGCCGGTCAAAGCCGCGATTTTCCCGCTGATGCGCAAAGACGGACATCCTGAAAAAGCGCAGGAAATCGAGCGGATGCTGCGTCCGCATTTCCATGTGGAATACGATGAAACGGCCTCAATCGGCAAACGCTACCGCCGCCAGGATGAAATCGGCACGCCGTACTGCATCACGGTGGATAACGAAACGATGGAAAATGACAGCGTGACGCTCCGCGAACGCGATTCGATGGAGCAGGTGCGCGTCCCGATGTCCGGCCTGCTGCCAATGCTGTTAGAACGCCTGAACGCCGAGAAGAAACCTGCCTAATCCACAACCCGTGAGTTGTCCTCCGAGCGTTGTCAGACACAGTTAATGTGTCTGACAACTTCTGAAATCATTACAGGTTGACAACGTCGAATATCAAAAAAAATTTCGGGACGATAACAAAAGAAAAAATAAGCAAATTGCGTATTTCTCATTGACAAAACAAAAGAATTTTTTTACCATACAATAAACGACACGAAAGAACAATTGTCTAACTGTCAAATTTTTTTACAGAAGGCAATTTTATCTATAGATGTACTCTCACAGAGGCGCAACATTATGTTAAACATACTCAGATGGTTTTCGAAAGACCTTGCAATTGATTTAGGAACGGCGAACACATTGGTGTATTTGCGAGGCAAAGGGATTGTGATGAATGAGCCGTCGGTCGTGGCGACGGATACGCGGACCGGAAAGATTGTGGCTATCGGACATGAAGCCAAAGCGATGTTAGGGATGACGCCGGATCAGATCATGGCGGTGCGTCCGATGAAAGATGGCGTGATCGCCGATTTCAGAATGACAGAGGCGCTGCTGCGCCATTTCATCAAAAAAGTGTGCAGTAATTTTTTGGTGCGCCCGCGCGTGGTAGTGGCTGTGCCGTTCGGGATTACCGAGGTCGAGAAAAAAGCGGTGCGCGATTCGGTCATTCAAGCCGGAGCGAGCGACGTGACCTTGATTTTAGAGCCGATGGCTGCCGCAATGGGCGCGGGGCTGCCGATTCAAGAACCGTCGGGCAATATGATCGTGGACATCGGCGGCGGCACGACCGAAGTTGCCGTGATTTCGCTGTCCGGCATCGTGTATAGCCGCTCGATTCGAATTGCTGGCGATGAAATGGATGAAGCGATCATCCAGTATATCAAACGGAAATACAATCTTTTGATCGGGTTGAAGACTGCGGAAATCATCAAAAAGACATTAGGCTCGGCCTATCCGCTCGATTCTGAAAAAGTGGTCGAAGTGCGCGGACGCGATTTAGCGGGCGGCGTGCCGAATGTGATGAAAATTTCCAGCGAAGAAATCCGCGATGCGCTGGCCGAAACCGTGTTTGCGATTGTCGAAGCGATTCGCGTCACCTTAGAACGCACGCCGCCGGAATTGTCCGCTGATATTATTGATCGCGGCATTATCCTGACGGGCGGCGGGTCATTGCTGAAAAATCTCGATTATAAAATCAAAGAAGAAACCGGCCTCCCGGTCGCGCTGGCAGACGATCCGCTGACAACCGTCGCGATGGGAACCGGCAAAGCGATGATGGATCCCGAACTCCTGAAAAAACTCGCGATCTCATAAAAAAATAAAAACCTCACAGGTTTTTAAAACCTGTGAGGTTTTGGCGTGATGTTATCGCTCTTCTGACGAAGAATTTGGCGCGGCGACGCCGATTTTATTGAAGATTTTCTGTTTCACCTGAAGGTCGAACATTTTCCATTTCAAATCTTCATAGTCGTTGCCATACGTCCCCGCTAAGAATCCGACCGGAATCGCAAAGCCTCCGGCTTCCTGCTTGCCTCCGCCGAAGTATTCGCCATTTTCGCTTTTGCCGAACGCTTCCTTAATGAACGCATCCGCGTCAATCGTCAGTTTTGACGTGCGGAGCGACCCGCTGACTAATTCTTCCTGATTATCATTGACCACGATGCCATAGACGATGACGGTATGGACATTTTCTTCCGTCAGCAGAAAGTCCGCTGCCTGCGCAATCGCGTCGCGCTCCTCCTGGCGCAGATAGCCGATGCCGGAAATGCTGTAATTGTCTTTGATAATGCGATTCGCCAGCGCCTTTTCAATGACATCCATCACTTTTTTCGACCGCGCCTGCATCACGATTTCGCTCAACAGATTCGGATTGTAATAGTTACTCAAATAGGCTGCGGCTAACAAATCGTGCTCGTTGGCCCGGATAAAATCGTTCGTATCGCTGCGAATGCCGTGCATCAAGGCGGTCGCGCATTTGACATGGAACGAATCGGTTTTATCCAATTCGATCAGCCCTTGCTGCAAATAGCTGGTGTAAATCGTCGCCGTCGCGCCGATTTTGCGAATATCGTGAAATTCCGGCGACAACCCGCCCATCCGTTCGTGATGATCAACGACGACAATCGGCTTGACGTTGTGCGCCTCAAGCTTTTTGGTCAGAGAGGTCGTCTTCCCCTGATTATCAACAAAGACGCTCCCCTGATAGCGCGAAAAGTCTATGTTGTTTTCGGCATGGCGAATCAATTCGACATTCAACAGCTTAACGAGCGCAATATTCTGTTGATGGCTGATGCGTCCGGCATAGACAATATCCACCTCAATGCCGTAATTCAGGCAAATCAGCTTATGTGTCAACGCCGAAGCAATCGCGTCGGGATCAGGAAAATCCTGAATCGCCACGATATGCGTTTCTCCGCGATGCGCCTCCAACACATCGCGCAGCTTTTCGACTTTCTGGCTGCCATGAAGCGCCGCCGTCGTCTGTTTGACGTTTTCTTTCACGTCTTCTGTATCTGACATATATTTTCCCCTGTTTTGACCCGAATACATACATCAAACCGCCAGTCATCCGTCCCGAATGATCTCCGGCTCATGTATGAAAAGCGCCGCCCTGAATCCGGGCAGCGCTCGCGCAATCATTCTCCTCCAAAATGTTACGCTGACCAGGACTCCACCACCTGAAAGACTTTTTCAATCGCTTCAGGAAGTTTTTCAGGGGATTTTCCCCCTGCCTGCGCCATATCCGGGCGTCCTCCTCCGCTTCCTCCAATCAAACCGGCAATCTCTTTGATGATATTGCCCGCATGGTATTTCCCGACTAAATCTTTGGTGACCGCAGAAATCAGCGACACGCGCTGCCCGTCTTCCACTGTCGCCAACACGACGATTCCAGATTGAATCTTGGCTTTTAACACATCGGCAAAATTCCGCAGCCCTTTCGAATCGAGATGATCGACGCGGGCGGCAAGCACTTTGACGCCGCGAATATCCCGCGCCTGCTCCACCAGCGCATCGGTTTGCAGCGTCGCCAATTTCATTTTCAAACGCTCGACTTCCCGTTCCTGTTCCTTCGATGCAGCCAGCAATTTTTCAATGCGAGCGCTCACTTCCTCCGGCGACGATTTCAGCAGCGCGGTGGCGTGGCGAAGCTGCTGCTCTTCCTGCTGAATATAGGCTAAGGCGGCTTCGCCGGTCAGAGCTTCGATTCGGCGCACGCCCGCCGCCACGCTGCTTTCGCTCAGCAGCTTGAAGAGGCCGATTTCGCCCGTCGCGACAGCGTGCGTTCCGCCGCAGAGTTCCATGCTCAGGCCGGGAATCTGCACGACGCGCACCTTTTCGCCGTACTTTTCCTCGAAAAACGCCAACGCGCCCATGTCAAGCGCCTCATCCAGCCCGACTTCTTTGGTTTCCACTGGCGTATTCGTGCGGATGCCGTCATTGACGATGGTTTCGATGCGCTGGATTTCCTCTTCATCAATGCCGGAAAAATGCGTAAAATCGAAGCGGAACCGCTCCGGTGTGACGAGCGACCCCGATTGTTTGACATGATCGCCAAGCACATCGCGCAGCGCGGCATTCAGCAAATGCGTTGACGTATGATTGCGCCGCGTCCGTTTGCGGCGGTCTTCATCCACGCTGATCGTCATTTTCTGCCCCACGCGAAGTTCGCCGCGTTCGACAGTGACATGATGCACGAACAACTGCGGCACGGGTTTCGTCGTGTTCGAAATCGTCGCCGCTGCACTGCCGTCCGCGTTCGCGATCATGCCGATATCGCCGACCTGCCCGCCAGACTCGCCATAGCAGGGCGTCACGTCGAAGATCACTTCCACGCGCTCTCCGGCGACGGTGGCATTCACGCGCTGCTGATCTTTGATGATGGCGAGAATCGTCGCGTCATGCTCTTCCAAACGCTGATAGCCGGTGAAGCGCGTGGCGGGAATGGCATTCGAGAGGGTCTTGTAAATTTCGGAGATGGCGACTTCGCCCGAACCTTTCCAGGATTCGCGGGCGCGAGTGCGCTGGGCGTTCATTTCGCGGTCGAACGCTTCCATGTCAATCGTCAAATTGCGGTCTTTCGCGACATCCTGCGCCAAATCGAGCGGAAAGCCGAACGTATCGTACAGCTTGAAAATCTCTTTGCCGTCCAGCACCGAGCTTTTTTGGCGTTCGGTCGCTTCGACTAACTTGTTCAGCAAATCCAAGCCCTGATTCAGCGTATGCCCGAAGCGGCGTTCTTCGTTCAGCGTCACCTGAATGACGTGCTGGCAATGGTCGGCGATTTCGCGGTATTCGTCTTTCATCGCGTCAACCACGACTTGAATCCCTTTATACAGAAACGGTTCGGTGATGCCGAGCATTTTGCCATGCCGGGCGGCGCGGCGCATGATGCGGCGCAGGACGTAGCCGCGCCCGTCATTGGCTGGCAGCACGCCATCGCTGATGAGAAATGTCGTCGAGCGCAGATGGTCGGCGATGACGCGCATGGAGGCGCTGTCCTGCGGATTGTCGCCATATTTCTTGCCGGAAATTTCTTCCGTGAAGCGAAGCATCGGCGCAAACAGATCGCTTTCGAAATTGCTGTGCTTGCCTTGCAGTACGGCAGCCACGCGCTCCAAGCCCATGCCGGTGTCAATGCTCGGTTTCGGCAGCGGCGTCATGTTTCCGGCTGCATCGCGGTCGAATTGCATGAACACGAGATTCCAGAGTTCGAGATAGCGGTCGCAATCGCATTTGCCGATGCCGCAGTTGTCGCCGCAGCGCATCTCTTCGCCCTGATCGATCAAGATTTCGGAACACGGGCCGCACGGGCCGGTGTCGCCCATTGACCAGAAATTGTCCTTTTTCCCCATGCGGATAATCCGCTCGACCGGAACGCCGATCATGTTTTTCCAGAGGTCAAACGCTTCGTCGTCGTCCTGATAGACCGTCACCCAGAGGCGGTCTTTCGGCAGCCCTAACGTGCCGGTCAGAAAATCCCAACCGTATTGAATCGCGTCTTTTTTGAAATAATCGCCAAAAGAAAAATTTCCCATCATCTCGAAAAACGTATGATGGCGGGCGGTATGGCCGACATTTTCCAGATCGTTATGCTTGCCGCCGGCCCGAACGCAGCGCTGCGCCGTTGTTGCGCGGGAATAGCCACGCACGTCCTTTCCGAGAAACACATCTTTGAATTGCACCATTCCGGCATTGGTAAATAATAATGTGGGGTCATTCTGAGGCACTAATGAAGAGCTTGGGACGACCGCATGGCCTCGTTCTTCGAAAAACTGTAAAAACTGTTTCCGCAACTCGCGTCCTGTCATAAATAGCGATCTCTGTGCGCTGCGTCGTTCATGGCAACGAATGACGCAGCACGCATCGTTACAAGGTTAAAATTTGGTAAACATATTGTCTTTGTCTGCTGATGAGGTTGATGATGAATTTGAGGGTTTTTTCTCTGGCGAACTTTTAAACACATTTTCATCCGCTTTTTTTTCGGCAGCCATTGCGTGCACGCTCTCTTCAGTGGATTGAATCCCTTTGACTTTCAGCGCAAAATCCGCCGGGCGCGTGCAATTCAATATCGCTTCGTCATAGCTGATCAAATCCTGGCGGAACAAATCCAACAGCGCCTGATCGAACGACTGCATCCCGTATTGCGACCGTCCGGCTTCGATATATTCGGGAATGCGGATGGTTTTTTCGGGATCAATAATGGCCTGCCTGATAATATCGGTGGCGATCAGCACTTCAACGGCGGGAACGCGGCCTTTGCCGTCTTTTTTCGGAATCAAGCGCATCGAAAGCGAGGCTTTCAGGACTTCCGCAAGCTCTAAGCGAATCTGGTTTTGCTGATACGCCGGGAACATCGAGATAAT
Source organism: uncultured Candidatus Moduliflexus sp. (assembly GCA_964565315.1). Classification (GTDB taxonomy): domain Bacteria; phylum Moduliflexota; class Moduliflexia; order Moduliflexales; family Moduliflexaceae; genus Moduliflexus. The sequence continues at coordinate 6,306 of CAZMEO010000136.1, forward strand.
GCGGTTGACCGTGCCCATTGCGTCCGCCGTATGCAGGGTGCTCATCACGAGATGCCCGGTTTCGGCGGCGGTGATGGCGGTTTCGATAGTTTCGCGGTCGCGCATTTCGCCGACAAGAATCACGTCCGGGTCCTGGCGCAGCGCGCTGCGCAGCGCTTCCGCAAACCCCTTCGTATCCGCGCCGACTTCGCGCTGGTTGATTAAGGCGCGTTGATCGCGGTGCATATACTCGATGGGGTCTTCAATCGTAATGACATGCACGTCGAGATTCTGATTGATGTGCTGAATCATCGCGGCGAGCGAGGTCGTTTTCCCGCTGCCGGTGATGCCCGTCACCAAAATCAAGCCGCGCGGTTCTAACGCAAGCTGATTAAGCACGGCGGGCAGCCGGAGTTCTTCAACGGTTTTAATGGTCGTCGGAATAGCGCGGCAGACTAGCCCGACGCTCCCGCGCTGCAAAAACGCATTGCAGCGAAACCGTCCCAAACCGGGAACGCTGTATGCAAAATCAATCTCGAAATTCTCGTTAAAAAGCGTTTTTTGCTTTTTGTTCAACACCTGCGACGCAACGGCGACCGTGTCTTCGCGTTGAAGCCGGGGCATGTCTTTTAAGATGTGCAAATCGCCGTTAATTCGCAGAATCGGGGGGTTGCCGACTTTCAGATGCAAGTCCGACGCCCCGCGTTCTACCATCAGTTTCAAAAGGTCTTGAATATTCATGTGAGCTTGAGCCGATTGCGAAAGCCGCGACAACTTTCGCAATGTCTCAAATAGAAAACATCCGTTCGCAGTAGAGACCTCGCAGCCCTTCAAGACCTGTGAGGTCTTTCGTCATGTTATTGCTTTAATGCTACTTCAAGAATTTCTTTGCTGTCAACTGAAAAGATCGTCTTTTCACGCGATGCTCTGAAAAAATGGCGCAAACAACTGGCGCATGCGCTGCAAAATCGCTTCAATCTGATAGGGAAAATTCATCGCATACACATCGAGCAAAATCACGGCATTCGCGGGCAAATCAGAGCGGCTGGCCGCCCGAAGGCGTTCGGAGACTGCCCGATTGACGATATGAATATTTTTGTAAATCGCCCGGAGTCCGTCTAACTCGCAATCAGCAGCTTTTCCTTCTTGTTTCAAAAAGTATTGCGCGACTAAATACATCGACGTTGCCCGCCAGATCGTCTCTTCGACATTCGCAAGCGGCAGATGAAAATGCGCCATCGGCCTGAAAAAATTGGTATGCGGACAGCCGCAATTCGCGATAATCAGCCCCATGAGCGAACTGACCCCTTGCTGCGCCGTCGTGACCTGCGAAATGACGCGCTCTCTGGTAATTACGTCCATATAGACGCGCTCATAGGACAGCAGCCGGTCAAATCGGCGCACAACATGTGCAATTTTCGCCGCATACGGGCAATAGGGATGTGTTGCCTCTGTTAATGGGCAATTCTGGCATTGATAAAACGACAGCCGCGTCCAGTCCGGCAGAGAAGCCGGCGAGTGCAGATCGACCAGTTCCAAACTCTCGGCCAATAATTCGAAATGAAAAATCTCCCGCGAACCGTCGGGAAAAGAAAAACGATATTCGATTGAGACCGTATCCATACGCAATCCGCTTAATACGGAGAACGAGCGGAATCTTGAGGACAGACAGATTCGCGCTGCTTCATAGCAATTGGCGGCGTGGCAGGGTCAAGGAAAAAGACATCTGACCAGAAAATTGTTGGAATGCTTGGCGTGGCATACCGAATGACCGGCCCATCGTCGTACAGCCCAACCGCGTCGGCAGCGATTGTTCCGCGCTGCAACTGAAGGCGTTCAAGGTGGGCATCCGGCGAAACGTGAATCAAAAGACGCGCAGGCGTATTGGCATGAAAGGCGATATGCCCTGAAGACAGCGCGTCTGGCACTTCTATCGTGCTTGAAAACAGGCCGACGTCATGAGGTTGAGTTTCTATGTACGTCAGCAGATAATCTCCCGGCACAGGGATGTTCACGCAGAGCAATTCGCCGCGCCTCTGCCATTCGAATTCTTGAGACGCGGAATCCCACGCCGCAAAACCGGATAGCGGATACGCGCCTCCTGAAAGCGGAACTATCGGGGCTTGCTCATCATAATTCAGCATGTTGCATCCCGTATGAACGGCGAACAGCAACGCAAACGCGACGCTTCGGAAATATCTCCAGGCTGTTATTTTCATGCGCGTGCGGCGTGGATTGATAGGAGAAATTCGTTCAAGTTGACAGTCAAATTCATAACAAAAGATACTCCTCATAAAAGAGCGGCTTTTGTCAATTGAAAAGTTGTAAAAACCTGCGACACTCCTCCATAAAATAGTTGACAAAAGCCAGAACGAATCGTGTGATTCAATCTGACGCGCATTTACACGAACAGCCCCAGACCTCACAGGGCTTCAAGACCTGTGAGGTCT
>CAZMEO010000137.1:0-8662 GCA_964565315.1 uncultured Candidatus Moduliflexus sp.
CCGGCTGAAAAGGCTGGCATGAAGGTCGGAGATGAGATTGTAGAAATCAATGGGATGAAGATCATTCATTGGGATCAGATGAAAACGTTTATTCAAAAATACGGATCCCAGGAATTAGCGGTCGTGGTGCTTCGAAACGGCGAACGCCTGTCGTTGAACGTCATGCCGAAAAAACAGGATAACGCCTTTCTTTTAGGCATCAATTCAGAACGGCTGACAGTCTTGAAAAAATATGGTTTCAAAGATTCCATTGTCAAAGGCGTGGAAGAATGCTGGATGTTGTTCATTAAGACGATTGGCTTTATCAAAGGCATTTTCGTGAAAGAAGTCTCCGTGAAAACATTAGGCGGCCCGATTATGATCGGCCAGATGTCGGGAATCATGGTGCGGCTCGGCTTTCGGGAATTCATCAACTTTATCGGCGCAGTCAGCTTGAGTCTCGGCATTTTCAATCTGCTGCCGATTCCCGTGCTGGATGGCGGCCATATCTTCCTGCTCTTCGTGGAATTTCTGAGCCGCAAGCCGCTCAGCATGCAGCGCCGCGAATTGGCGCAGAAAATCGGCTTGCTCATCCTGATTCCGCTGATTATTTTCATCTTCTACAACGACATCACGCGGCTGTTGGGGTGGTAAAAATCAGGTGTCAGACACTTCCAAAGTGTCTGACACCTTGAGAAGAAGAGGAATGTCGTCATGACACTCGCAGAACAGTGGATTGAAGACGATAAAAAGAGCTTTCAATCCATAGAAAAACAGGATGAATATGCTATTATTGACGAATTGATCGGTATCTGCGAAACAGGATGCTTTGACGTATCTTTTCATCATGACGCGATCATCTATAGAAAACCAGAGGTCGAGAATATATGATCCAACGCCGTCACACACGCCAGATTCAGGTCGGGAAGGTCGCCGTCGGCGGAAACGCGCCGATTTCGGTGCAATCCATGACCAAAACCGACACGCGCAACGTCGCCGCCACTGTCGCGCAGATTCACGAACTTCAGGCCGTCGGCTGCGACATCATCCGTTCCGCCGTGCCGGATATGGAAGCCGCCGACGCGCTCGGCGCAATCCGCCGCGACATCGATATTCCGCTGGTCGCCGACATTCATTTTGATTATCGTCTTGCCCTGAAAGCCATCGAACAGGGCGTGGACGCCATTCGTTTCAACCCCGGCAACATCGGCAGCGACGACCGCGTGAAAGCGCTGGTCGATGCCGCCGGAACGCGAAACGTCGCCATTCGAATCGGCGTGAACGCTGGTTCGCTGGAAAAAGACCTGCTGGCAAAATATGGCTCGGCGACAGCGGAAGCGATGGTAGAAAGCGCGTTGCGCCACGTCGAACTGTTAGAAAAATTTGGATTTACGAATCTGAAAATCTCGCTGAAAGCCTCAGACGTACCGCGCACGGTGGAGGCGTACCGCCTGATGGCGCAGAAAACCGATTATCCGCTGCATGTCGGCGTGACCGAAGCCGGGACGCTGAATGCCGGAACGGTCAAATCGTCGGTGGGTTTGGGCATTTTATTGGCGGACGGCATCGGCGACACGATCCGCGTTTCGCTGACCGGCAGCCCGCTCGACGAAGTGCGCGTCGGCTATGAAATCCTCAAATCGTTGCATCTGCGGCAGCGCGGCGTCGTGATTACGTCCTGCCCGACCTGCGGGCGCACCGAAGTTGACCTTATCTCGCTTGCCGAGCAGGTCGAGCGCCGCCTCGCGCATCTCGCCTATCCGCTGCATGTGGCGGTGATGGGCTGCGTCGTGAATGGGCCGGGAGAAGCCAAAGACGCGGACATCGGCCTTGCCGGAGGCAAAGGCGTCGGATTGATTTTCAAACAGGGCGAGATGCTTGGCACATTTCCTGAACATGATCTATTGGATATTTTCTGCCGGGAAGCCGAAGCGCTTGCGGCTCGCCTTGCCGACAGGCGTTCTGTTGTATGATTCACCGCATGCGCCAGAAAATCGAACGCATTTTTCTTGCGGGACTTGTGCTCACAGTCCCAACCGCGCTCGCCTTTTTTCTGTTGAAAATGCTCGTCAATTACATTGATCGAGTCAGCAACCCATTTGTTGAGCATCTGTTTCATGTTCGAATTCCTGGCATCGGACTGATCGTGACCATCCTGCTTGTCTTTCTGATTGGCATGTTCAGCACGAATTTTTTGGGCAAAAAATTCGTCACGCTCGGAGAAAAGGTTGTCGAAAAAATTCCCTTGGTACGGAGCGTGTATGCCTCGGTCAAACAGATTATTGAATTGTTTTTTTCCACCAAAGACAAGCCGTTCCAGCAAGTCGTACTTGTGCCATATCCGCATGACCGCTCGTATGCGCTTGGCATCGTGACCGGCAGCAACAATGCGTTTTCTGCGCCAATAGCGTCTCCTGACCAGAATCCGCCATCATCTGCTGAAGATCGCGAATTCATCAACGTGTTTATCCCCAGCACGCCGAATTTTACGGGAGGCTTGCTGGTTATCTATCCAACACATCAAATCATTCCCTTAGAGATGAGCATGGAAGAAAGCTTTAAATTTCTGATGAGCGGAGGCACGCTGGTGTCGGAAAAGCCTGCTGAAGAAGAAAAACTGGAAGAATGGGATTTATTTTTGCATTAAACGAACGGGGGGTTCTGCCAGGATGAAAATCCTGGCAGGTTCTCTGGATTTCTTCAACGATTCGACGAAAGTTCATCGTGCGCTTTCTGCACGGCGTTCCAGGCGTCGGGGCCATCATCCGGCAAGCTCGCCACGCTGTATGTGACAGACACCGCCACGCGCGTTTCCTGATATAAAATGACCGCCGTCTCAATTTCCATTTGCAGCGCCTTGGCGCGTAATCGCCCGATATAGCCCGGCATATCTTGCAGGATCAGCAGAAATCCCTGGTCGTCATATCGGCAGGCAATATCCTGCGCATGAATGTCGTCGCGCAGCAATCGGCTGACCTCGCGGAGCAGATGTTCCCCGGCGCTCTGGCCGTGCGCCGAAATGATGTCGGACAGGTTGTTCAGGCGAATGAAGATGAACGAGACCGGCGAATTTCGATTTTCCAGGCGTCGGCGTTCTTCATCCAAGAACCTGTCCAAAAATCGTCGAGACAGCATGCCGGTTGCGGCGTCGCGCACGTTTTCCCTGCCGAACGAATCGCGGACTTTCTGCGCCATCCGGCTGAGGTTATTCGATTCGCGTTCATGGGCTTCGTGCTGCTTCAGGCGATATTGAATATCTTCCTCCAACCGGCGATTGACAGCAAGCAAATCGGCCAAAAACGCCGTAATCATGGTTTGAAACCCGAACCCTAAAAAGACGCTGGCTAAAATGACCGATTGGACATGCCCATCCCCTGCTCCTTGCAGATAGAAATACAAGAAGCGCAGCCCAAGCAAGACCCCAATGCCGAACAGGGCGCTGCCAATCATCATAAACGACTTGAAGGGGCGATAGACGATAAAAATCCGAAAAATCGTCACGATGGAATTCATGATATACGACGAGATGCTTCTCACTAATTTCGAGGGGCGCAGATCGCGGTTCACGCGAATTGGCACGGACGTGGTGACGATGTTTTTATTCCCGGCTTGAATAATCGTTTCCAGCGTGTAGGTATAGCTGTTGAACACATTCAATTTCATGGCGGCTTCCGCGCTGATGGCGCGAAAACCGCTCGGCGCGTCCGGAACATGCGTGTAGCTCAGCCGCCGCACCACCCAGCTTCCTAACTTTTGCAGCAGTTTTTTGATCGGGGAAAAATGTTCGATGTTGGCAATCGGCCTGGCGCCGATCACGATTTCTGCTGTGCCTTCAAGAATCGGCTGCACTAATTTGGGAATATCTGCGGCCTGATATTGATTGTCGGCATCCGTATTCACGATGACATCTGCGCCGAGTTTGACGCACGCATCCAGCCCGCGCAAAAACACCTCGGCCAATCCTTTATTCTGATTCAGTTTGACAATGTGATCGACTCCGTGCGCTTTGGCAACCTCAATCGAACGGTCTTTGCTGCCGTCGTCAATGAGCAGCCATTCCACCGTGTCAAACCCTTCCACCTGGCGAGGCAGCTCTTTAAGCGTAATCGGCAGCGTCCGCTCTTCATTATAACAGGGAATCTGGATGATTAATTTCATGGCGTCCTCTCCTTCATCTCGCGTGGGTGAGATGCGACCCGCGCCATTGTCCATCTCAATGGCGCTGAATTTTTAATGAAAGACATCCGTTGATTCGAAATTTTATTGACATTCTTCGCATATTTTCCCATAGATCATGGCGGTGCTGCGTCTTTGCAGAGAAGTCAATCTTTTTTACGACACATTATCGGAAATGCGACATGTACGCCTGAGTTGCCCTTTAAAATCAAGCGTTCCTCGATGGCGGCAAATGTCTCATGCACTTCATGAAGCACGATGCGAATGGATTTCAAAAATTTTTGCGCGCGTCGAAAAAACTGGAAGAAACGCAAGTCATGCGCCGCATGAGAGACATCGAAGACATTCAGAAATTCGATGAGCAAAAGGAGGCGCAGAAAACGCGGCAATTACAGCAGCAAACCACGCTTGATCGCCACGCCGAACGCTATAAGGCGCATCGGTTTGCGCATCCCGAATATGCCGACGGCGAATGGCTGCAAGGGAATGCGCAGGAACTCCATGACGTGCTTGCGCTTGAAGAATTCGCCGCACAGGCGAAAATGACCGCATCCGCCGATGAATTGAAGACGCTCGGCGAACTGCACCGGATGAAAGAAGAGGACGAACTGCGAGCATTGCAAACGCTGGAAACGTTTCAACATCTTCGCGCCGAAGAACATCATGAGGTCGAACGCAAACAACTTCCCGCTGCTGCGGAAGAGGTATTTTTCGGCAAATACGCCGACCTCATCGAGGCGGACATGCAGCGAGAGTTCGAAGACAATCGCCGCGCCTTAAAAGAATTCGAGCCGCCGCGCCTTGACGTGACGCCCAAAAAAGAGACCACCGTTGTAACAATCGCGCAGGTTGAAGCGGACGCGCCGCCGATTCCCGCCGCCGAAACATCCGAACATGCAGAGCCAGCGCCTCCCGCCGACACCGTTGAAACCGACGCGCCGCCGCCGAAACGCAAAAGCGAAACGGTCTTCTATTTTCGTTCCACCCCGAACCAGCCGAAAAAATAATGCGCCCCTGCGAGAGTCCCCCCTCGCAGGGTTTTCATGCGCTCACGTTACAGCCCCAGCCGCTCCGCCGTCTGTTTCATCGCATCGAGACAGAACGCGATATGCTCATCCAGCGGCACGCCCAATTCTTCCGCGCCTTTGCGGATGTCATCCCGATTGACCGAACGGGCAAACGCCTTGTCCTTCATCTTTTTCTTGACCGACGCCACTTCCACCGTCCGAATCGTCTTCTGCGGCTGCACAAGTGCCGCCGCCGTCAGCATTCCCGCGAGTTCATCCACCGCGAATAACGCCTTATCCATCGGCGAGTTGCGCGGCAGATTCAGAAAATCGGCGTGTGTTTTAATGGCATAAATCACATCATCGGGGTATCCCCGTTCCGCAAGAATCGCCGCGCCTTTCAGCGGATGATCGCCTAACGTCGGGTATTGTTCATAATCGAAATCGTGCAGCAGTCCCACAATCCCCCAGACCGTTTCATTTTCTTCGAATTTGCGGGCATACGCCTGCATCAGCGCTTCCACCGCCAACGCATGTTTGATGAGCGATTCCGATTTCGTGTATTCGGTCAATAATTCGAACGCCGTCTCCCGGCGCATCTCCTCGCGTGTCATTGTGCCGTCTCCTTTGTAGAAATGGCTGTCAGACACTTTCGAAGTGTCTGACAGCTTGCCCGGTCTATTATGGTAAATGAAAACAAGCATTCACCCTGCCGAACGCCGCCATTCCGCGCAAGGAAAATCCTTGACAAACGTCTCGCGCTTGCCCCAGAATAGCGGCATTATCCATCATTCCTACAAACAAGGTTCTGAGGAGGTTTTTACAGACATCGTTCAGAACAACATCCCGACTGCTATGAAAAAATATATCGCCTGGTTTTTCATCTCCGTGATCCTGCTGATTCCCTTCTCAAGCGACGCTGACCCCATCGAACGCCCGGCGGCCTGGAAGATTCGTTTCGACCGCTTGAATACCGAAAACGGCCTGTCGCAGAACGGCGTCCGCGCCATTTTGCAAGACCGGCGCGGATTCCTCTGGTTTGGCACGTATGACGGCCTGAATCGCTATGACGGCTATGCGTTTAAAATCTATCGCAGCAAGCCGGGCGAGCCGAACAGCCTGAGCCAAAAAACCATCTTCTCCCTGCTGGAAGACAGAGACGGCATGATCTGGATCGGCACCGCGGGCGGGCTGGATCGCTTCGATCCGACGACCGAAACCTTCACGCATTACCGCCATGATCCCGCCAACCCGAACAGCCTGAGCGAAAACCTCGCGCTGAGCCTGCATCAGGATCGCGACGGCATGATCTGGATTGGCACGGTCGGGGAAGGCGTCAATCGTCTGAACCCGAAAACCGGCACATTGACGCGCTATAAACATGATGAAAGCCAGCCAGACAGCATCAGCGCGGGCGTCGTCTGGCACGTCGGGGAAGACCGAAGCGGCACGCTCTGGCTCGGCACGTCCGGCGGGCTGAATCGCGTTGACCCGCAAACCGGCAAGGCGACGCGCTATCTGAGTAACCCTGAAAAACCGGATGTGCGCATCTTCCATGAAGACGCCGCCGGAAACTTCTGGGTGGGCGGACAGGATGGATTGCAGCTCTTCGACCGGCAGACCGGCCAATTTCGCAGAGAATACCGCGTCGCGAACGATTTGGACGCCGCGCGGAATAGCTACGTTTCCAACCTCTACGAAGACGTGAACGGCGGCTTGTGGATAACGTCTCATTCAAGCGCGATGCATCGCCTTGACCTGCCGTCCGGCGTCCTTGTTGCGTATCAGAACGATCCGTCCGACTCGTATAGCCTGAGCAACACCAATCTCTGGACGGTTGCAGGCGACCGCGAAGGCAACGTCTGGTTCGGCGGCGAAATCAGCGGCGTCAATCGCTGCAATGCCCGTCCGCCGCAATTTCGCGCCTACCCGATTTTGATGCCGAATAGCGAATCCGCTCAGGCTGCCGTGATATTCGAATCGCCGCAAGGCGACCTGCTGGTCGGCGCGTATCGCTTGCTTCGCCTCGACGAAAAAACGGGAGAATACGCCCCCGTGCCGTCGCTCCCGGAACAAGCATTTTCTCAGGGCGTCATGCAAGCTGATGGCGCGTTCTGGTGGACTGAAGCGGGGACAGGCAATACCGGCCTGTTTCGCTATGATCCGGCCACGCAGACGATTGCGACGTATAAGCACGATCCCGCCAATCCGAACAGCCTGAGCCATGACGGCGTCTTTTCCATTTTTAAAGATCGCGCCAATCACATCTGGATCGGCACGGATCGCGGCCTGGATCGCTATAATCCCGCCATCGACGGCTTCGACCATTTCACGCCGCTGCCAGACGAGCCGGAAAGCTCGAACAACAATATCGGCGCGATTTACGAAGACCGCGACGGCCTGCTCTGGCTTGGAAGCTGGTACAGCGGCCTGTTTCGCTTCGATCCGAACACGGCGCAATTCGTTCACTATGCGCCGGACGCGGAAACGCGCGGCAAGCTGGCCGGAAATGCGGCCTTAACAATTCATCAGGATCAGCAAGGCGCGATCTGGGTCGGCACGTCCAGCGCGTTAGAACGCTACGACGCCGCCACCGACAGCTTTACGCAATATACTGAATATGACGGCTTGCCGAGCAGCGCGATTCGCTGCATCACGGAAGACGACCAACAGCGCCTCTGGATTTCAACCCTGAATGGGCTCGCTCGATTCAATCCCGAAGATCATACCTTTAATTCCTATCATCGTTCCAACGGGCTGTTAGCCGACCAGTTCGTGCATCACGCCTGTTATCGCAGTCAGCGCGGCGACCTGTATTTCGGCACGGTCGCCGGATTGATGGCGTTCGACCCGAAAAAGATTGCGGACAATCCTTATCGTCCGCCCGTTATGCTGACCGAAATGCGCCTTGCCAACAAACCGGAGCTGCCGGGACGCGAGTCGAAACTGATGAACGCCATTGAGGTGACAACGGCGCTCACGCTCGCCCCTGAGGACAACATGGTTTCCTTTGATTTCGCGGCCTTGAGCTATGTGTCGCCGAAGCATAACCGCTATCGCTACATGCTGGAAGGGTTCGACAACACCTGGAACAACGTCGGCAGCAACCGGCGTTCCGCGACCTACACCAATCTCCCTGCCGGGCGCTATACGTTTCGCGTGAACGGCACGAATAACGATGGCATCTGGAGCGAATCCGACGCGACGCTCGCGCTGACCGTGCTGCCGCAGTTCTGGGAAACGCTGCCGTTCCGAATCGGCCTGTTGGTTGCCACTGCCGCCGTCTTAGCCTTCGGCTATTCCTATCGCATGCAAAGCCTGCATCTTCGGCAGCAGGAACTTGAAGCCCTTGTGAAGACGCGCACCCATGATCTGGCGGACTCGAACGCGCAATTGCAGGAAGCCACGCGCCAGGCGAACGCCGCCAATCACGCCAAAAGCGCGTTTCTCGCGAATATGAGCCATGAACTCCGCACCCCGCTCAACGCGGTGCTTGGTTT
>CAZMEO010000138.1:0-2047 GCA_964565315.1 uncultured Candidatus Moduliflexus sp.
TCAATTCCATAGCGTTTCTCCAAAGCGCTGCTGAAATCTTTCCGGATCAGGTATATCTGAAGCTGATTCGGAAAGATGGCGGCAATCTGAGCAAGCAGCTTTCGATAGGATTGATGGTCGGCGTCAGGATGAATCCAGGCCAGCAGTATCGGCATAGCGGCCTGGGTGATTTCAACGCCGCCCATATCGGTGTTCACGATCATGCACATCCATGCTCTTTAACCGTTGTGAAGTCATGTGTCAGGAATTATCCGCTCTGAATTATAATCTAAAGCAGATTTCGTGCCAATGAGGTCATCGGATAATAACGCGTGAATTATCAAGCAGTTATGAAAATTCGTATGGGAGTGAAGCGGCGAGGCGTGTGGACAAAATGTGTGGCCTGTCACATAAGTGTGTCGCCACACAAGTGTGGCAGGCCACATTAAAGGTGTCTGACAACTTTCCGATAAATTGTCGGAGTTCAATCGATTGGTTCGGTCAGTTGGTATCGTTCAATTTTCCGGTAAAGCGTGCGGCGGTCGATTCCAAGCAGGCGCGCGGCTTTGGCCTTATTCCAATCGGTTTTTCCAAGAGCTTGGCGCAGCGTCTCAACATCTGTCGCGCTTTCCGAAGCGAAGGCGGTCTGATCAATATCGGGGGACGAAACCTCGCATTCCCGAAGGTCGCGTGGCAAGTGCTGACATTCGATGCGCGGCGCATGACAGCGGACGAAGGCATGTTCGATGGCGTGTTCAAGTTCGCGGATATTGCCCGGCCAATCGTAATCCATGAAGAGCGCCAGCACCTCGTCGGAAACGCCCTGAATCTGTTTTTTGAACACCTGATTGAAACGGTCGCAAAAATGTTCTACCAGCAGCGGAATATCTTCGCAGCGCTCACGCAGCGGAGGCAAGCGCAGTTCGACGACCTTCAGCCGATAATACAAATCTTCCCGGAACGCGCCCTGGCGGACTTTTGCGGCCAGATCGCAATTGGTCGCCGAGATCACCCGGACATCCAGTCGAATGAGCCGGGTATCTCCGACCTTCTCAATCGTTTTTTCCTGCAAAAACCGCAAGAGCTTCACCTGGATCGCAGGCGAAAGATCGCCGATTTCATCAAGCAAGATCGTTCCCCCCTCTGCCATCTGAAATCGTCCGATTTTGTCTTTGATTGCCCCGGTAAACGCGCCTTTCACATGTCCGAACAATTCGCTTTCAAGCAGGTTCTCGGCTAATGCTGCGCAGTTCACTTTGATCAGGGGCTTGATCGCGCCCGGGCTGTTATAGTGCAACGCTTCTGCTGCCAATTCTTTCCCGGTGCCGCTCTCGCCGGTAATCAAGACGGTCGTTCTCGTCTCGGCCAGGTCTTCCAGAAGTTGATACATGGCTTGCATTTGCGGACTTTTCCCGATGATATTTCGAAACTGATAACGGCCTTTTAATTCCCGTTCCAATTTGGTCACGCGGGTAATATCGCGGATCACCAGCACTGCCCCCAAAAAGCGCTGCGCATGATCGAGCAGAGGGGCGCTGCTGAGTACGACAACCCGGGGCAACTGATTCGCCAGGCATAATTCCACGCGATACTCACGGATCGTCGCTTTCGTGTCTAACGTGTTTTGCAGCACATTCACACACGCATGATACCCTTCGTCCAGCACGTCTGACAATTTTTGGCCGACGATCTGGCGCAGTTCGCGCCGCAAAAAACGCAAGGCCGCCTCATTCGCCTCGATGAGGCGCATCTCCGGATCAATCGTCAGAATGCCTTCCTCCACGCTGCGAAAAATCGTTTCCAGGTGACGACGATACTGTTGATTTTCAGCTTCGATCCTGGTTTTTTCATCCTGGAGACGCTTGTGGCGTAGCGCCTGCGCAGTCAGGCGGAGAAGGGCGTCTTTTTCAATGGGTTTCGGGACGTAATCATACGCGCCTAAACGGACAGCTTCCGCAGCGGTGGCGACGTCTGGCGCGCCTGTAATCATGATCACCGGACAATTTGGCTGCTGCGCGCCGATTGTGCGTAAGATTTCGAGTCCGTTATGACTGCCGGGCAGAAGAAT
>CAZMEO010000138.1:2147-6363 GCA_964565315.1 uncultured Candidatus Moduliflexus sp.
GCGCGCCGATTGTGCGTAAGATTTCGAGTCCGTTATGACTGCCGGGCAGAAGAATATCGGCAAACACCAGATCATACGGCGCAGTGGTAATTTTTTCCACGCCTGACGCATAATCCGCCGCCGTCGTCACCGCATAACCTTCTTTCGCTAAGTGGCGTTGAAAGGTAAACCGGATGCTCTCTTCATCATCAATCACCAGAATTTTGTCTGACACGTCTGTTACGTCCTCCATGCTCGTTCGGGATGCCGAATTTCTCAATTCAATTTCGCCGCAAGGGGATCGCGATCTGCTGAAATCACGGGCAGATCGACGAACGCTTTGGTGTACGCGCCTTCCTGACTTTCGAATAACAACTGTCCGTCATGGTCTTTCATAATGCCGTAGCTGATGCTCAGGCCAAGCCCGGTGCCTTCCCCGGCGGGTTTCGTTGTATAAAAAGGGTCGCAAATTTTGTCAAGCATGTTGGCGGGAATTCCGATGCCGTTATCATGAAAAATTGTCCGGAGGTATTGACGAGAGTTCTTGATCAGAAGTTGACAGATGATGGCTAAAATTTTGGATTGACGCTGTTCCGGTTCGATGGAATCAAGGGCATAACGGGCATTGTGCAGCAGATTCAGCACCACCTGGAGTATCTGCTGCTCGTCAGCCATTACCAACGGCAGATCGGGGGCAATTTCGAGATGAATCTCGATTTCGCTTTTTTGAAACAACTTGGCTGTAAGCAATAAGGCTTCGGCCAGAATGTCCGACATGCTGACTGGGCTGAGGAGCGGTTGCCGATTTCTCGCAAACGCGAGTAAACTTCCGACGATTTTAGCGATTCGTTTGCCCTCTTTAAGAATGATTGCGGTAATTTCCGCCAGGGAATCTTGTTCCATCGCGTCTTCTGTGAGAATCTCGGCGCAACCGATAATGCCGGTAATCGGATTGTTGATCTCATGCGCCACGCCAGCCGCCAATTCTCCCAGCGACGCGAGACGGGCGATCTTGGCGGCTTCCGCCTGTAAGCGTTTCAACCCGGTAATGTCGCGCAACACCTGAATCACGACTCCGGGACGACCATCCGGCCCATGCGTCACGACATTGACCACACCCCAGTACTCGTTGCGCTTCCCATCCGCTGAGGCCAGAGTGACTTCATATTCTTGTGCTTGACCATCGTGCAGACATGCGGTAATGGCCTGACAATCCTGCCGATTTGGTTCGCTATATGTCACGGCGTGATAACTCCGATTGATCAGGTCGCTGCCAAACAGATCATGGGCAATGGCATTCGCCCAGACGATCACTCCGCGCGCGTCAATCATCAGCAGGGCGTCTGTCAACGCTCCGACAATTCCAGAGAGGCGTTCTTCACTGCGACGAAGCAGTTCTTCCGAACTCTTGCGCTCCGCCTGATACCGTAAAATGAGCACATACGCCAGAGACGCGAGCGCGCCCGCCAGTCCATACGGATATGGCTCCCACAAGACCGTCGCCTGCCAATCAGACCACATACTGAACAGGCTGCTCGCTCCAAAAAGGCCAAAACCGAAACCGAGGATGCGGGCTTCGCGGTTTCCCTGCCACGCCAGCAAAATCAGATCGAAACTCCCGATCAGAATGCCGAGCGATGCGCTGCCGACCGAAATCCAATAGAGACTGCTCGCGCGATAGGATAACAGATCGCACGGGATGAACGCCAGGAGGCACGCTATCTGGAATTGCCAGAGTAAACGGTACAGCCGTTTCCGTTTCACGCCAATCGTGAACTCAAAAAATCCATAAATGCCAGCGATGAAGAGAAATAACGCGACATACCAGATATAGGTCAACACTCGCGGCGCTATAAATTGGACAAGATAGGACGCATCCGCCAGAAGATGGAAACCGGAAAATGTTGCCAGAGTCGCAAACGCGAATACCTCATAATTTTTCCGGGCATACACTTTCAAGAACACGATATAGCTCAATAACCCGGTAATGATAAAGAGCGCGCTCAGGATGGTCAAGTGAAGGTTATTGAGGAGAATCTTTTCGAAAAGCGCATTGTGTTCGCCGAGATAGATATCGCCCACAAGACCAATATCGCGAGGATGGAGAGAGCAGAAACGCCAAAAGAGGGTTTTCCCGGCGTAATCTGCGGGCAAGGCAAACAAATGCCAGGTGCGCGACAGGTACGTATTCGCAAAAACAGGGCTGAGTTCGCCGGTTTGATAAATTAATGTCTGGTCAAGATAGATTTCGAAGCTCTGATAGCCGGTGAAGAGAGGAATAAATATCGCGGGATTGGCAACAGCGGGTTTCTGCAATGTTGTTTTCAGCCAGAGGAAGGTCTGCGCGCCTTTGCCCTCCAGACTGCCCGCCTGATAGGGCGTCCAGGCCGCAGGGTCATCAAACCCCACAGGCTGCCCCTGGGCATTCAGCTCGAAATCGCCCCAATGATACGACCATTCCTGATTTACGGCGAGCGCCGTGATTGTCGTTGCCGCAGGCGTTCCCGTATCAGCCCATGTCACAGGAGCGTTCCAGGACGAGATCAAACACCCCAGGATCATCATGACCAAGATTCTATGAGCGAATATCACTTTTTTATCTCCTTGCAGAGACCTCACAGGTCTTTAAGACCTGTGAGGTCTGAGCCAAAGTTATTTTTTAAACGTTACTTTATTCCCATAATAAAATGTTTGGAAATTTTTCAGGGGCGCTCAGGCGCAGCAATTCATAGCCTATTCCTGCAATTCCTGTAAAAAAAGCCGGATTGATGACATCTGGCGGAAGAAATTCGAAGACGCTGAATCCCCCTAACGCCGCTTGACGCGCAATCATCGCGGAGGCTTGCTGCCGGGCAAGGTCATGCCATGTCGGCTGAAACAAGAACCGGCTTGCGCTCAACAAGAGTTCGAGGCGTCCGAAATTCCCGCAGCACAGAAAATCTAAGCCGTCGAGAGGAACGGCGGAGGCGGTGTGCAGCGCGGCAGCGATGTCCGCCCGAATTTCCGACGTATCCAGCATGTCAAGCCCCCCTAAACGGGCAAGTCCGATTCCCGGCGCACCGTGACAATACGTCGTCCAGAATTCCGGCTGTTCCGCCGACGAATCGAACGCCCGCCAGTTCTGCTCGGCTGCGGAAAAGAGCAGCCGCTCGAACGCGATCCCTTCTTCCGCCGCCTGTCGAAACGACTCCCGTCCGACGGTAGCGAATAGCCGCAGCAGCGCATAGGCAATCCCCGCTGCGCCGTGTGAAAATCCTCCGATTGGCGCAGGGCGGATCGTTTGCCAGGCGCGTGGGCGGCGCGTCGTCCGTTGAGAAAGAAGATGATCGCCGCATTGAATGGCCTGCGCTAACATGCTGGAATCGTTCGTGGCGCGATAGACGGCTAATAAGGCGAGCATCGCGCCTGCCGCGCCATGAAAGATGTCTAAATGCGCATCCGCGTGAATGCGGTCAGCGGTAATCAAGGCCGCAATCCGACGCGCCTGCTCGATCAATTCCGAATCGAAGAGCAGCGTTCCAATTCGCGCAAACGCATACGCAAACGAGCCGAGGCCGTTCGTGATGCCGAGGTTGATTCGGAGAGAAAACCAGGGGCGTCGCAGCCATTGGCTCAGGGGATGCAGCGCGGCTCGCGCGAGGTCGCCATATCCGGCGTCAGGGCGAACCGTTTCCATGGCGGCCAAAAACAGCGCAATCCCTGTGTTGCCCTGATAGATGCCGCTGTCGCCTTGACGATAGCGATAGGTCAAGCCATGCGGGGAAGCCTGCTTTTCGGGGATCATCCAGACGACTCCGCCGGATGCCGTTCGGATCGCCATCTTTTTTAGTGTTTCAGCCAGCGCTTCAGCGGTCGCTTCAAACGTCTCATGGGGGCGGCGTTCCTCAATTTTCGGCGATCCCGCCGGTATCATGATCGCCTGCTGCGGCTGCGCGGCTGCGGCTTCAAACAGAAAAACGTCTCGAATCAAGCGGAGTTGACGCGCGGCGTCCTGGGCGTCAAATTCGCGGATATGGCGTTTGACGTTTTGAAGGCATGGTTCGGCAAAATAGTCCCGGCGCGTTTCCCCGGAAGAAACGATGAGATCGGTTGTGTTGGAGCGCGTCTCGAAATATGGAATGTCGAGTTGCTCAAGCATGGCGATTTCATGGCGGACGCGAGCTAAATGCGCCGCATATTGTTCTGGAGGGCATTCGATTCGCGCTAACCATTCGAGTTCGATCCGGCGGTCTATCGC
>CAZMEO010000138.1:6463-8652 GCA_964565315.1 uncultured Candidatus Moduliflexus sp.
CGCTCCATCCATCCATGCGTATTGCGCCCGAATATGCGCAAACAGGTCAATGGCAAGAACGAGCCGGTCTGATTGAGCGCTTGCAGCAAATCGAACCAGGCGCGTTCTATCGCGAGATTGCGCGGTTTATAAAAGAGCGTCAATCCATTCGAGAACGTCACCTGCGCGACGGTTTGCCCGCGCAAATGCGGGTCGCTCAGACCGGAAGCGAGCGCCGTGACGCTGCCGAGGTTTTCAGGCGGGCAGAACGTTTCCCGAATCGCCTCCCAATCCGCCGCAAGCCGCTCGATCAACTGTCCGCTGGTTTCGACCCAAAAATCAGTGATTTCCGCCAATAATCGAACGAGCACTGGGTAGCGGCGAGCGTTTTCCTGCCACGCCTGCGGAGAGAGCGGCGCAAATGCCGTTAAACTGCCAGTCGTTGCGATGGCCGGGAATGCGATTTCCGAGAACCGCTTGCGCAGCGTATCCTCCAAATCCGCCTGCGCCTGCTCGGTCAGCAGCGCCAGCAGCGTTCCGGCGCGGCGCGTCAAGCGTTGCTTTGCGATGTGTATAAACGGATAAAATAATTCGTTCTGCGCATCTGGCGCGGTTTGCAGATGGTGAAACACATCGGCAAGCGTCTGCGCCCATTGCGGCAGAGGGGCGTCATCGCGCAAACGGAGGCGGGCAAGCGCCGGGCGGATACGTTCCTCATCAAGCCCTTCCGCTGCCAATCTCATCAGGAAGCGTTCCTGATTGCCCTGGGCGGCAGTCTGACGCCAGCGGGCGAGCCGGACTTCGATCAGCGCTTCTTGATCGGGAGTGTTCAGAGGAACAAATTGATCGGAGAAGCGCTCTGGCAAGGTTGCGGCGGCGGCCACGATTTCACGGAGTTCAGCAGGCGTCATCTTCCCTCTTTCGCATCAGGGTTTGCAGGACATTCCACCCCTGTTTCAGCACGTCGTCCTCAGCGGAATTGCATTTATGCGTATTTTTTTCGACAGAGACATCAGGTTCGACGCCGCGACGCCATATCGGGCTGCCATCCGGCCAGAGGACGCGCATTCCGGTAAATGTGAATCGTCGGTTGCCCGGCAGATTCACATAGGTCGCATTGCCGACGCAGCCAGCGGTTGAACGTCCGACAAACGTGACGCGCCCGGCAATGCGCAGATACATGCAAAAGTCTTCGGCGGAACTCTGAGTCGTCTCGTCAATCAGGGCGACCACCGGTTTGTCATACACCGCTCTGCCATCAGGCTCAAGCAGATAGCGAACGATTTTCCATGTACGCTGCGCGAGGCTTGGATCACGCACGACCGGAATCTCATAGCGCGGAGATTGCACCGGCGTCTGGCATAAACAGCGGGTAAACTCATGCTGAAAATGACATTGCGGATATCCCCGCAAGTCAATGAGCAAGCCGCGTGTGTCGCGAATCAAAGCAAATGTTTGCTGCAATGCAGCGGTATCGGGTATTGTAAAAGGCGTCATGCACACAACATTTTCTGCGACGGCATGAATATGCCGTGTCTGCGCGAAGCATGACAGGCCGGAAGCGGCGTGCTGCTGAGGCGAAAGAGCAGAAGGAGGCATGACGGCGGCTTCGTCGGCATGAACCCAGGCATGGCGATCATGAAGAGAAGCGGCGATCCCTTCCAGAAAAGAGGCATCGTCTCGAATATGCGGCGTTGCCTCTGCTCTGGAAAGCCAGTCTTGCAGAATGGCGTCCTGCTCATCTTCGTCAGACGGGAAATGCGGCGCAAAATAGCGCAGCACCGTCCAGAGCTTGCAAACGCTGAACAATCGTTCTTCGAAAGAGAGTTCGAGCGTTTTTACCGAATGAGCATCGGACAGAATCGGCTCTTGAGATGCGGAGACGGCGTTCCCATCAATATTTTCCACGAATTGGCGATACACATAGGGAAGCCCATCTTCATTCCAGCCTTCATGCACGCGCCGAAATTTCGACGCATCCGCGAACGTCGGAAGAGACAGATGCGCGCGAAGGAGTGCGCAAAGTGCGGCATCATCGCGTATATGTTTCATTTGCGGGAGAACGCGCAGGAGCTTTCGTTCCCAATCGAATCGAAGCGCGTCGTGTTGCAGGGAGGGATGGAACAGGTAGTTCGCCCCCCAAATATCGAGCAAGGTTCGGATATGTTGAATAGAATGCGTGGACATTGGGCAGTCTGCGGATTCCTTAA
>CAZMEO010000139.1:0-8623 GCA_964565315.1 uncultured Candidatus Moduliflexus sp.
GCGTCGAAAATCACCGGATAGCCGAAGCCCTGCACAATCGGGATCGCCCGCATATCCGACACGAGGTTGCCATAGCCGAAACTCGCGCCGCGCTCCGTGATGACGACTTGCTCGTTGCCGCTCATAATGACCTTTTGGGCGCAATTTTTCATATCGCTTGGCGCGAGAAACTGCCCTTTTTTGATGTTGACGATTTTGCCGGTCTGCGCAGCCGCGACGAGCAAATCAGTCTGGCGGCACAAAAACGCCGGAATTTGCAGCATATCAGCCACTTGCGCCACTTGCGCCGCCTCGTCCGGCGCATGAATGTCGGTCACAATCGGCGCGTCGAATTGCCGCCGGATATCTTCTAAAACCCGCAAGCCGCGTTCAAGGCCGATGCCGCGATAGGATGACAAGGAACTGCGATTGGCTTTGTCAAACGAGGATTTGTAAATATAGGGCAAACCTAATTGCGAGGTGATCTCTTTCAGCCGTTCAGCGGTCTTGAAATTGACCGTCGGATCGTCTTCGATGACGCACGGCCCGGCAATCACGACCAGCCGGTCGCCGCCGATTTCGAAATCGCGCAAGGAAACGCGATAAAGTTGGGGGTTCTGTTCCATAGTTTTTAGAGGAAATAGGTGTCAGACACGTCTAACGTGTCTGACACCTTCGTCAATTTGTTATCCGGGAAAGCGCATTTGCTCGGCGAACATCATCTGGAAACGGGCGTCGTTCGTCATGGCAATATGCTCCGTCCGCCGGGCGATAACATCAGCCTCGTCTTTGGCGTCGCTGGACAGCAAGGCCAATTGCGCTCCAAGACCGGCGGCATTCCCGACCGAGCGGATGCGTTCGTGAGGCAAATCTGGAATCAAGCCGATCCGCGCGGCGCTTTCAATATCAATATAATTGCCGAACGCGCCCGCTAACAGGATTTCCGCAATGTCGTCCTGCTCAATCCCCATGCGCTGCATCAGCATCGCGATTCCTGTCGCAATCGCGCCTTTAGCAAGCTGCAATTCGCGAATATCCTGCTGCGTAATGACAATCGGTTCGCCGGATTCGGTCTGATGCGCGTCCAGCAGCATGAACGAGCGCTTGCCGTCGGCATCGAGCCGCAGACGCGCCCGCAACGCAGGCGGCACGCCTTTTCTTTCAGCGTCTTCTGGCGAGATCAGGCGTCCGCTTTGATTGATCAAACTGGCGTCCAGCATCTGCGCAATTGCGTCAACCAGGCCGGAGCCACAAATGCCCTGCGCCGGGCGCTCGCCAAGCACATGACACTGCACGTCGTCGGCAATCGCCACGCGGTCTATCGCGCCAGCCGCGCCGCGCATTCCATGCGTGATCTGCGCGCCCTCAAACGCCGTGCCAGCCGCCGCAGAACAGGCCAGCAGGCGCTCTTTCGAGCCAAGCACGATTTCGCCGTTCGTGCCGATGTCAATCGCTAACGTGATCTGATCATTCGCATGCAGCGCCGTCGCCAACACCACGCCAACCGTATCAGCGCCGACGAATCCGGCAATCAGCGGCAGCATGACGATTCGCGCCTGCGGGAAAATATGCAGCCCGAATTCTTTCGCCGTCAAGACCATCTGGCTGCGAATCGCGGCAAGATATGGCGCGCGCCCCAAATGTACCGGCGAAATATGCAGCAGTAGATGATGCATGCAGGTGTTGCCGACGATGGTGGTTTCGTAAATCTGCTGCGCGTCAATTCCGGCCTTTTCGCAGACTTCCTGAACAATCGCGTTGAGCGTTCGCAGGATGCGTTCATGGAGTTTTTGCAAATTCGCGCGATCCTGCTGCGCGAACGTGATGCGCGACATCAGATCGCCGCCATAGACCGTTTGCGCGTTCAAGGCCGACGCCACCGCGATTTCCTGGCCGGTATGCAGATTGAGCAGATACCCTACGACCGTCGTCGTGCCGACATCGAATGCCAGCCCGTACATCTGTTCGCACGTATAACCCGGCTCGACGCCGATCACAGTGTTTTTCCAGCACACCGCCGTGATTTCGCGGCGATGCTCGAATAAAATACATGGGAGATGGCGCAGCGCCGCGAGATCAATGTCTGCTGCCGCAAGATGTTCGCGCATATCCTCGAAATCCGAACTTTGGTGTTCTTCGGCTCTCTGCGGCAAAATCAGAAACCGCTTGCTGACATCAGGCTTTAGCGGGAGTTCTTCGCGTTCCGTGTGTGAAAGGATGCGGTGCAATTGTTCGGAAATCGGCGGAATGACGCGCACGACGCCATCACTCAGCGCTTTTGTTTTGCAGGCGAGACGATAGCCCTGCTGTAAGCGTTTTTCTCCCAACACGCGGAAATCTTCGTCGGTCGGCGGCGTAAATTCGCCGTCAATCAGTTGAATGCGGCAACTGTTGCAACGGCCTTTGCCGCCGCAGGTCGCGATGATTTCCACGCCCGCTTGATGGGCGCATTCCAGAACGGTCTGCGTCGGCAGAATCTCGTGTGTTTTTTCTTCGGGCTGAAAGGTGATGTTCATACAGATTTGATTTGGGAATGGGGGATTTTCAGAGGTTGAAACCTCTGTCTTTACGCCAACGCCCTTTCAGGGCGAGATTTGTCGCGAAACGGCAGCGGAATAAAGACAGGGGGTTTCAACCCCTGAAAAATGCGTCGGGTTACGCTCCTTTGACCATTGCGGCGATGGCTCGCAGGTAATCGGGATTCGTGCCGCAGCAGCCGCCGATGATGCGCACGTTGAGATCAAGCAGCGGTTTCATGCGTTCGGTCATTTCCGCTGGCGTCATGGTGTAAACATTTTGACCGTCGCACAGTTCGGGAAGTCCGGCGTTTGGCTGCGCGATCAGGTAGCCATTCGTAACGGCTCGCATCGCCTGAAGCACGCCGACCGTTAAATCCGGCCCCGCGCCGCAGTTCGTGCCGATGACATCCGCTCCGGCCTGCTGCAAGGCTTCGACCGCCTGCTCCGGCGACGTGCCCATCATGGTGCGGTAGCCTTTCCGTTTTTGTTCGAACGTCATGGTCGCCACGACCGGCAGCGACGTGCTTGCTTTGATCGCTTTCACGGCAATGACGGTTTCTTCCAGGCTGATCATCGTTTCCACGAAGGCCACGTCCGCGCCGCCTGCTTGCAGGGCAATCGCCTGATCTTTAAACGCCTGATATGCGTCATCTTCGGCTAATGCGCCATACGGTTTAAGGAGTTGCCCGATTGGGCCGATTGATCCAGCGACGAAACGCTCTTCGCCAGCGGCTTTGCGGGCGATTTCCGCGCCTTTGCGATTCCATTCCGCCATGCGGTCGCCAAATTGATAATCATTCAATTTGATGACCGTTCCGCCGAACGTGTTGGTTTCCACAAGATCGCAGCCAGCATCGAAATACGCCTGATGAATCGCCTGCACGTCGTCCGGGTGCGACACGTTCCATTCTTCGGGACACGCGCCCTGCGGCAGCCCTCTCGCAAATAACATCGTCCCCATCGCGCCGTCCGACACCAGGCGGCGTTTCGCTATTTCCGCTAAAAAATCTCGCGCCATTATTTTAAAGAATAGAACGTGTAACTACAACGAA
This sequence comes from uncultured Candidatus Moduliflexus sp., assembly GCA_964565315.1. Taxonomy (GTDB): domain Bacteria; phylum Moduliflexota; class Moduliflexia; order Moduliflexales; family Moduliflexaceae; genus Moduliflexus. Next base: position 3,551 of record CAZMEO010000139.1, read on the forward strand.
TTGAAGAAGGGAACGAATTCGTTTCTTTCTTCAATTCGTTGTAGTTACAATCCAGTCGGCGTTCTATTATTTCCCCAAATTCACTTTGCCAATTTCGGTATATTCCGAGCCGGTGGATTTCAATTCGCTGCGAATCAGATAGAGCGCATCCACTGAACTGACGCCGACCCAGATGTTGACAATGCCTTCAATCGCTCGGAAGAGACTGCTTTTATTTTTCTGTGACCGCACCCGTCCGAGCGTCAAATGCGGCTGAAAGCGTCCGCCTTCTCCCTGAAACCCCAATTTTTCGAGGCGCGGCGATAGATCGGCTTCCAATGTCTTCAAACTTCCCTGTTCATCGTCCGTGACGCCGATCCAGATAACGCGGGGAAAGCTCATATTCGGAAACGCGCCGGCATACCCGATTTGCATCGAAAACGGCGACACGGTTTTCGCGCTGCATGTCATCGCCTCAAGGATGGCGGGAATTTGCGCTTCCTGAATATCGCCTAAAAATTTCAGCGTCAGATGAATGTTGGCCGGATTCACCCAGGACACCTGCGCGTCGGCCTGTTTCAATTTGTCCTGAATTCCCGCCAGTTTGTCCTGAATTTCCTGAGAAATCTTCACCGCAATAAATGTTCGAATTCCGTCCATATTTTTCGTTGTTCGCCGCGACTTCAGAGCGTCCCCCATCCTGACGCCGCGCGACAGCATTCATGTTTATTTTTCGCGTAACAGTTCGCCGCGCAGCATATCTAATGCTGTCTGCGCGGTTCTGGTCTTGACTTCAAGACGATCCCCCGGAAAGAGGCATTTCCTCCACTGCGTCCCGTGCTGTTCCGACGCCACCGCGATAAAGACCAGTCCCACCGGCTTGTTCGGCGTCGCGCCGCCCGGCCCCGCGATACCCGTGACCGCGACGCCATAGGTGGTTTGCGACAACCAGCGGATGCCTTCGGCCATTGCAACGGCGGTTTCGGCGCTGACCGCGCCACGCTGCTCGATAATATTGGGCGAAACGTCCAGCAACGACATTTTGGCGTCGTTGCTATATGCCACCACGCCGCGTTCCACATAATTCGAACTCCCGGCAACATTGGTCAATCTATGCGCGATCAGGCCGCCGGTGCAGGATTCCGCCAGCGCGACCGTCTGCTTGCGCTCCGTCAGTAGCCTCCCGACCACTTCTTCTAACGTTTCCGCGCCGGAACCATAGACATAGCGTTCCAGCCGTTTCGTGATTTGTTCGCTTAATGAGCGCAACCGGCTTTCGACATCGGTCTGAATTTCCCCTTTGACGGTCAGGATAATCGAGATTTCCTCGCCATCTTCGACATAATTCAACAATTGCTGGCCGCCTTCCCAGTCAAGCCCTTTCAGCACATCTTTCATTTTTGACAACGGCAAGCCGCAGGTTTTGAAAATCATGCCGTTGACCGTGCCGAAACGAAACGTTTTCGGGTCGAGGCGCGGCAGAATGCGCTGTTTGAGAGTCTGCTCGATTCCGTCAGCCTGCCCCGGCAGCAAGATGACGCTGTTTTGCTCATGCGTAAATAGAAACGCCGGCATGCGTCCTTTTTCATTGTCCAGCATTTCGGTTTCGGTGGGGACTAACGCCTGCTTTTCGGCGGTCGGCGGCATCGTATCGCCGCGCGCTTCGTATTCCGCTTTGATCGCGTCTAACAATTTATAGTTCAGAATCAGGCGTTTTTTCAGGACGCGGGTCAGAAGTCGTTTTGCGGCGTCATACTCGCCGGATACCACCCGTGCCACGACGAACACGAGGCTTGAGCGCCCGATAGCCTGACGCAGCACGTCTTCCAGGCGATTTTCCTGTCCGCTGACGAATGACACGGAATCGACTTCGATCCCGATGTCTAACAATTGCCGGGCGATAACCGCCACGCTGTTATTTCTGGCATCTTGAATGATAAACTCGCTTCCGACTGAGATGATTTCGACTGGCACGTGTTTTCTCCGTGTTTTTACGTGTCAGACACCTTGACGGTGCCTGACACGTCGTTTTTCACTATGCAAACCGTTCGATCAGGAGTTTGACCGCTTGCAGCAGCAGATTGCCATAGACCCCGGCGAGCGCGTCGTCAATCATCACGCCGAAGCCTTTCAGATTCGGATTTTCGTCGAGGCTGCGAATCGGGTATGGTTTGAGAATATCGAAAAATCGGAACACGAAAAAACCGGCGGTGATCCATTGCCAGTTAAACGGCAAAAACGCCATCGTGATGAGGTAGCCGACGATTTCGTCAATCACGATAATCCCATGGTCTTGTTCCTGCGAGGCGTCTTCGATGCGGTTTGCGCCCTGAATTCCCAACAGGAACAAGACCAACGAAATTACGCCATACGGCACCCACTGCATCCAGCCTGCCGGAAGAAATGCGCCAAGTTTCATCAGGCCGATATAGAGCGGAATGCCGACCATCGTGCCGAACGTGCCGGATGCGACTGGCGCGAATCCGGAAAATAATCCGGTGGAAAGCGTCAGATAGCCCCATCCGACGCTTTTTGCAAATTTTTGAAGTCCTGCCATATTTCTAATCGTCTTCTCTCGAAATCCGCAACAACACTTTGGTCGCGGTTTTCGCGTACAGACGCTTTTTATAACATGCAATAACAGAAACCATCCGTTACATCTCTATCGTATCTCTATACAGGCAAGGTTCTCTGTCAACAAATATATGAGTAAATCTCTGAATTACAGAAAAAAAGTTCCATCGGCACATTTTTCTTGACGAAAATCATGCGGATCGTTTTTTCTGTATCCTAATAAATGGGCCGTTAGCTCAGCTGGTAGAGCAACTGACTCTTAATCAGTGGGTCAGAGGTTCGATCCCTCTACGGCCTATTTTTTTTCCTACGAATGCAAAAAGATGAGGAGGACTCTTCTGTATGCGTCGTTTATTAGCCATCACGATTCTGCTCACAATCTGCTTGAGCATTCCCCGCTTTGCACATCAAACCCCTGATTCTCCCGACTATGTCAATTTAGCGCAATATCTTCAGGGAAATGCTTCGCAAGAAGCGTTATTGAAACCATTTGCCTATCGAGTGCTTGTCCCTTTTCTCTCTACGTTGCTGCCGATAAACGACTCAAATATTAGTATCGCGTTGCTCAACACTATTGCTACTGTTGCCGCATATCTCATTTCTATTCCATATATGAGAAGGCTTGGCTTAACTCCTGTTCAGCTTTGTATCGGCTTGATTTTTTTTGTCCTCTCCTTTCCGACGTTCAACTATGCCTCTAGCGTAATGACTGATGCTGTCGGATTTTTTGTGTTTCTGACAGGCTGTTTGTTCCTGTTGAAAGAACGCTATGTTTGGCTCTCGCTGACGATCTGTGTTGGCGTCCTCGTAAGAGAATCGCTGCTTGCGCTCTCGTTGATTGCCATACTCGACCTTTTCATCAGGCAGATGCTTTTTCAGAAAAAACTCCTCACCTGGAAACAGATGGCAACACAATTGCTCATCGTTTTGATTCCTCCGTTCCTGACGTTTTTGGCTACCAGGTTTTTTTTATTTCCTGACGTCCCGACCAATTTTCGCTGGGGCTTATCCTTACGTGGTCTTTTACGAAATTTCAGTCAACCCAAAATCGGTTGGCTTACATTTACGTTGACGCTTTGCCCGCCCTTGCTGCTCTTTTTTTATGGCTTATCTTATCAGGGATGGGATCATGTTAAGCGGCTTTCTTCCAGAAGCAAGGCGTTATTACTGGCGATTACCGTCGTCAGTGTCACGTATATTATTTACAGCAACAGCATCAAGACCGCCTACATGAGCGGACGATTCGTTTGGCCTTTTTATAGTGTTCTCATTCCGGTTGCCGTCCTGTCGTTGCAAGATACTCCGATGTTCGCATGGCTTGTATCAATCTTGTGGAAATTCTTCGGAATCCGTTCGGAATCCGTGAAAATCAACGAGAGAGAATAACGCTGATTCCCTGTTTTTCGCAACAAAAAAATGATGTTACAGCCGTTCAATGCCTTCCCACTCTTTCGGCACGCCATACTGCTGAAAATGCCGGCATCGTTCTGAATAGACCTGCGCGACTTTGTCGGCGGGATTGACGCGCAGCACTCTGCTAAAAAATTCTCCGGCATCGGCAAATTCTTTCTGAAAATAGAGATACCTCCCGTTTTCGAAATCCTCTGCTGTGGCGAGTTTCAGTTCGATGATTTGTTCGGAATCGCCGTCAAACACTTCCAATACCGTCATCGGCTCGGTTTTGCCTTTGACGCGAACGCGATCTACAATCCGAATGCGATACCGATTTCTATCAGCAAGACGAAGATAGGCGCTATCGCTGATGAGCAGCCCGGCGCCATATTTTTTCGTCAAGCCTTCGATCCGAGAGGCCACATTCACCGCGTCCGAAATGACCGTGCCCTCCATGCGATGCTGCCCGCCAATCGTTCCTAACATCAGCGAGCCAGTATTGAGGCCGACGCCAATTCGAATCGGCTGGTATCCGGCGTGCTGCCGCCCGTCATTATACGCAACCAGCCGACGCTGCATGGCGATTCCCGCCTGAACAGCATCGTCTGCGCCCTCAGCAAAAAGCGCCATGATCGCGTCTCCGATATATTTATCAATAAACCCGTGATGCTCGATGATCACCGGTTCCATTTGCCTGAGATAGGAATTGATGAAATTAAAATTTTCTTGCGGCGTCATCGTTTCCGAAAGCGTCGTAAAATCGCGAATATCGGAAAACAAGATCGTCATTTCGCGTTGCACCTGATCCCCTAATTTCACCTCCACGATGCTGCTTTTTTCCAAAAAGCGCAGGAATTCATGCGGCACAAAGCGTTCATACGCGATGTTGAGTTGCTCTAACTGCTGTTTCGCGTGTTTGACAGAACTGGTCATGATATTGAATGAATGCGTGAGAAAGCCGATTTCGTCATGATACTGCACAGGAACCGCACTATTCAGATTGCCATGATTCACCTGCCGAATTCCTTCTTGCAGACGCTCCAGGGGTTTCACCAGGCTCTCGCGGAAAAAGAGCGGAAAAATCAACAGGATGATGAGCGTTCCGCCGCACAGGATCGCAATCACAGG
>CAZMEO010000140.1:0-2255 GCA_964565315.1 uncultured Candidatus Moduliflexus sp.
TTGTTTGGGCGCCATGGGAATTACGCGAATCAGTTATCTGATTTGGGCATCAGATCTTGTCGTGTCACTTTCACTAATGCGTTCAATATTTGCGGATTCCGTTCCGTGACTTTTACCTGAACTTCTAACTGCTGCACATACTGCACAAGCTGTTCCATCGCTTCCTGAAGTTGTTCCATTTTCTGGCGCATGCTCAGAATAACCTCTACTCCTGCAAGGTTCACGCCAAGCTCGCGGGTCAAGCTCAAGACGCGCCGAAGTTTATCAATATCATCCTGAGAATAGAGACGGGTATTGCCGTCCGTGCGCTTCGGCACGACCAGCCCTTCCCGCTCGTACAGCCGCAAGGTTTGCGGATGAATATCGAGCATCTCGGCGACGACGCTGATCATAAATACCGGTTTGTCCTTATCGGGCGTTGAACTGGTCATGCGCACCCCTCCTTTCGCTGTCATTTACCACGAAACACACGAAATACACGAAAAATAATAATTTCGCCCCTGATAGATGATCAATATTTTCGTGTATTTCGTGTGTTTCGTGGTGGCAGTCTGTTTAAAATGTTGCAAACGTTCCTTCGCGTGGATCATTCGGATTCAGCCGGGCGATCTCGCGAAACAGTTCCATCGTGCGGGTATCGGGATTTTGCGGCGTGACCACCTTCACCGTGACGAATTGATCGCCGCGTCCCACGCCTTTCAGATGCGGAATCCCTTTCCCACGCAGGCGGAAGGTCTGGCCACTCTGCGTTCCCGGCGGAACTGTCATCGACGCATCGCCAAACGGCGTCGGCACGTTAATGCGCGCGCCTAACACCGCTTCCGGCATGGTAATCAGCACGTCGCAATAGAGATTGTCGCCGCGTCGTTCGAATATCGGATGATTCTGCACCCGCGTGATAATGTATAAATCGCCGGTTTTCCCGCCATTTCTCCCGGCGTTGCCTTTTCCCGCCACGCGGATTTTCGAGCCGTTTTCCGCGCCCGCCGGAATTTTGACCGAAATGCGCTCCGTCTGCTGCTGCGTCCCTTGTCCGTGACACTGGCGGCAGGGGTGGCTGTTCAATCTTCCCGCGCCATGACATTGCGGGCAGGTTTGCGGAATGCCGAGATTGATGAAGCCGGACGACATTTTAACCTGGCCGCTCCCCTGGCACGTTGGGCAGATGTCGAGGTCATGCCCCGGCTCTGCACCTTTGCCGCCGCAATGCTCGCAGACCGAGTCATGCTGAATCAGCAGCCTCGTATTCAGGCCGTTCAACACATCTTCAAAGCCGAGATCAATCGTATATTGCAAATCGCTGCCATCCACCGGCTGGCGCATGTTGGCGGCGCGTTGCTGACCGCCGAAAAACGAGCCGAACAGATTGCCGAAATCATCGACATTCACATGCTTGCCGAACTGACTGAAGTCGAAGTTGCTGAAATCCCAGGTGCCTTGCTGCCCGCCGCCGTTGCCGCGACTGAAGGCTTGATGGCCGAAACGGTCATACATGGCGCGTTTCTGCGGATCGCTTAAGACCTGATACGCCTCGCTGATTTCTTTGAATCGCGCTTCAGCGTTTGTATCGCCGGGGTTCACGTCAGGATGATATTTTCGCGCCAATTTTCGATACGCCGCTTTGATGTCTTTATCCGACGCGCCTTTGTGAAGCTGCATCACTTCATAATAATCGCGTTTGTTTGCCATATATTCGATCACTCCTCACGCGATAATATCAACGAATAATGGAAAAAAGTTGTTGCCTGTTTCATGATTTAATAATATGATATGAGTGTCTTATTGTCAAGTTTTTTGTAAAGAGATGATAAACGAATGAAACCGAATATTGTTCTAAACGGCCTGTCAATATAGGAAAGTGCCGCAATAAAATTTTCTGAGAAAAAAGACAAGTAGAATTTTTGACGGTATAAAATTTATGTCAAACACACTCAACTTTTTGCGTGGGCGTTTTGCGGAGGGGAAAAAACCTGTCAAACACCTTCAAAGTGTCTGACAGGTCTGTGCAGACGGCTTACTGAGAAATTATATTGCAATTCGGAAATTCCGCATCATGCCGAGATCGCCGTGTTCTAAAATATGGCAATGGTACACGTACAATCCCGGAAAATCCTCGAATCGCAGAAGAAGCCGCGCTTTTTCGCCCGGCATCAGCAATACGGTATCTTTCCAGCCGGAATCCACGTACCCTTCTCGAAACTCCTGCGGCGAGCCTTCACGCGACACCACACGGAATTGCAGGCCATGCACATGCA
>CAZMEO010000140.1:2355-8572 GCA_964565315.1 uncultured Candidatus Moduliflexus sp.
GCGGATGTGAGGCATTCACGGCGTCGTCTGTCGAGATGGGCGCAAGCGCTGCCAGCGTTTCTGGCAATCTCGTTGCGTCATCGATCTTTTCAGTGACATGAAATTGTGCCAATAGCCCATCTTCGCCGCCATGCGCCGTATCTGCCGCGGAGGCGGATGAATAGGCGAGCGTCCGCAATTCGAGCGTTTCGCCAATCTGACACGCTGAGAAATCCATCATCACGTCAAGCCGCTCTGCCGGGCCAAGCACGAGATACGGCGTCTGAATCGGCTTCTCGAGCAAGCCGCCGTCCGTGCCGATGACAGTCAGCGGCGTCTGGTCGCTCAACGCGATTTTGTAAATTCTGGCATTTGAGCCGTTCAGCAGCCGCACGCGATATTTCGCTGTTTTAACTGAAAACGCCGCGTGAAGGCGTCCATTAATCAGCAGCGTATCGCCGAAAAATCCGTGCATTTTGGGGTCTTCGCCATGCTGCGCGTGTTCGTCATGACCGCTGTGCATCTCATGCGCCGCATTGTGCGCTTGATGCCCGGAATGCGCCTGCGCAAGCCGCTCGCCGAAATAATTCAACGCGCCGTCTGCATCGAACGCGCGATCCTGAATCACCAGCGGCAGGTCGAATTCGCCGCGTGGCAGCGCAAGCGCCTGTTCCTCGTCATCCTCGACGATAAACAATCCGGCAAGGCCGAAATAGACCTGCTTGGCGGTAAGTTCGTGTGGATGTGGATGATACCAATACGTCCCGGCGCGGTTTTTGATCTCGAATTCGTAGATAGATGTCATGCCTGGCGAAATGGCGTCTTTCGGATGCCCGTCCATCTCTTCCGGCACATGCAGACCGTGCCAGTGAATAATCGTCGATTCCGGCAGCGCGTTTTTCAAAAAGATGCGGATTTTTTCGCCGCGCTTAACCCGACTTGTCGGCCCTAATGCGCTGTCAGGCCAAGAAATCAGGCGCGACGGTTCGCCTTTCAGCAGACGTCCCGCATACGACCAGATGGTTGTCGGCTTGCCCTGATAAAAGGCGAATTCCCGCGAAACTGCGGTAAGTTCCAATTCAAGATCAGGCTGAAAATCGGGCGGAGGCTCGGCTTGCGGCGCATGATGCCCATGCGTCATCTGCCCGAATACGTCGAGCGTCGGCAATATTGCTGTTGTTACTCCTGAAATCATGCCGATTTCAAGAAATTGTCGTCGTGTAAAGCCTCTCATAACATGCCTCCTGCAAAAATGTCGCCCATGTTCAATATGCAGCAACAGCGCAACGATTATCGTTTGGCAATGAATTTTATGTGTTTATGTCAGGCCAACACGGAAAAATACAAAAACGGAGACCCAAAAATTGATCATTAAAAAGAAGCAGATTTATTCGGAGGCGGACTGGAATTGCAGCCAGTAATTTTTATTCGGCAGCAACGTTTCTGAAGCGCGCAACAGATTGATGCGCTTGACAGTCTGACGCAGGCGCTCGAATTCTTCGGGCAGATGAATATCTTGCACATGCCGATTCATCCGGCAGCGGCACTGTCCTTGCGGATTGTATAAGGCGCATTCATCGGTCAGGAAATTTTGCAATTTACGGCGCGAGCGCGAGACCATTTTTCGGATAGCGGTTTCCTCTTGCCCCATAATTTCGGCGATTTCAGCAAACGGCAATTGCGCTAACTCGCGGAGCACGTACACAAGGCGAGCGTCGTGATCGAGACAATGCAGGATGCCGGTCAGGCATTTATCGCACATCTCTTTGGCCCAACGCTCTTTGACGAACCACGACTCCTGTGGCAACTCCCACTCGGCCTGATGGAAAAAATCTTTCAGCATCTTGATAGAATAGGTGCGTTCCTTCCAGGCAAAACGTTTCACCACGCGAATGATAATCGTGTAAAGCCAGGTGGAGAATTTCGACCGTCCTTCGAACGACGGCAGGCTGTTCATCACCTCGATCCAGACTTCCTGCGCCGCGTCTTGCGCGGTATCGTCATCCATGATGATGCGACGGCAAAGCGACGACACGAATCTGCCGTATTGTTGAGCGATTTCATCTATTGTCAGCGTCATAAGCGTATCCATTCGAATTCCATTTGCCGTGCCGTGACGACTGCATCAGGTCATTGATGGGGTTGGTCAATGGAAACGGCATCCATTCGAATTCCATTTGCCGCGCTGTCGCGACTGCGAGCGGCTCGCCAGACAGCCTGGCAACAAGGTGGAGGCTCATGTCAATGCCTGCCGAAATGCCGCCGGAAGTCACGACCGCGCCTTCATCCACCCAGCGCGTCTGCTCGCGCACAATCACGTGAGGAAACATCTGGCGCAAATCGGCGATGTCTTCCCAATGGGTTGTCGCCTGTTTTCCAGCCAAAAGACCGGCTTTCGCCAATAAAAATGCGCCAGTGCAGACCGACGCCGTGATTTCCGCTTGCGCCGCGCAGCGGGCAATCCAAGCAATCACGTTTGGCTTTTCTAATTCCGCCGTGACCACGCCGCCCGGCACAATCAGCAGATCAAGCGCCGGATGCGTGTTGAAATCGCTGCTTGGCGCGACCCTCAGGCCGCCTCGCGCCTTGACAATTGCAGCTTGCTCGGCAATCGTAAACACTCGAAATGGCGCATTCGACGCTGGATCTCTACGCAGCGCGACGCGCGACGCGGTGCAAAATACTTCGAACGGCCCGGCAAAATCGAGGACTTCAACCTCGTCAAACAGAAAAATTCCAATGTTTCGCATCGTCTATCGTGTTTGAGAATTTGGAATGGAACTCCATGAAATCGTCAATAGGCGCAATAATGGGACGGGGAAAGTTTGTCAATATTGTTTTCGCATCACCTTGCGAAGGGGGGCGAATCTTCGCAAGGCTGAACAAGGGGAGCTTTTATTTTTTGACCGGCTGCCAGAGCCAGAGTTGACTGGTTTCCTCAAGGTCTTTCAAGCGAAATCGTCCGATCGGGCGGCATTGGATTTGTAAGGCAGGCGGAAGTTGTTGCATGGCGTCTTCCGTGATGAGAATGCGATTCGCTGCTGGAACGGCAACCTCTTGCTCCGGCGCTTTCAGGCGATCTGAAAGCTGCACGCCTTCAAGCCGCATGGCTTTATGAAGTTCGAGGCCGTTGGCGTCGTTTTGCAGGCTGAGTTTGACGCCGCCCCAGTGCAATCCCATGCGAATCTGAATTTCAGGATGCAGCGGCGTGTCTAAAAATGATTTCCCGATTAACAGGGCGATTTCTGCCGTATGAAATAACGCGATAAAACCGTCCCCGGTACTTTTCAGAAAGACCATATCAGAGGAAAAGGGGTGCTGCTTGAGGCGGTTGTTGATATCCTGAACGATTCGACTGAACTGCGAATCTCCAAGCCGAATGACATGCTGGGTCGAACCTGCGACATCAAGAACCAGCAGCGCGACCTGCTGCTTTAGGGAATGGGAGGTTGTTGAGGATTTCCGCTCGCTTATAGGCAATTCTTGAGGCGATGTGCTCAACCGCGATTGCATGGTTGCGCGCGCCTCTTGCTCTGGAGGAATGGGGTTCTGCTCGATCATTGGATAGGCGGCCAATGGTGACGCAGGCTCTTCGCGCCGAATGTTGACAATCAGCTTTGTCGTGCCCACCATGATTTCATCGCCGTCTCGCAAGCGGACTTCGTTGATTGGCGCTTGTTTGATGCCATGGCTTGCGGGAATCTGGCCGCCGTAGCGAATGCCGTTGATAATCACGCCATTTTTGCTGTCCAGGTCTCGCAGCTTGCATTCTGATGGCGCGATATTCAGGGCGAAGTGGTGGCGTGAGATGAAGGCATCAGGCACGGAAATATGCGCGTCTGCCGACCGCCCGAACACGCAGTTCGAGGGTCTGTCGAAAATGAAGTTTCGCCCTTTTACTGGGCCGGAAATAATGTTAATTTCTACTCGCATCGCCATTTTCCTTGTAAAGTAAAGAATGAGGTTTTTTCAGACATCTTCACTAAATTTTATAGCAAAAGGAATGCCACGAAATATAGATATGCTAAATTATTTGTTTACAATAAATTATAGATATAGAGGCTCTGGCGCAATAAAAAATCGGCCAATAATGACATGAAAACGATTGGAAAATCTTCTTGATGCAACCTGTAAAAGCGTTATAAAATAAAGGGATCGCAGCAATATGCCATGATCGGCATGGATATGTCATTTATGGCATTCTCAATTTTTACCTGTTGGCGTTTGATATTTTTATTGACAAGAGATTCCCGAAAATCATGAATTTGTCGTAGAATTTCGAATATTGAGGCGTGTCAGTATTCATCAAATTATGAGAAATCGGAACTTCACATTTCATGACCCAATTTTCTGGAGGAGGCATACGATGGCATCACAAACTATTCTGACGGCGATTTCGGAATTTTCCGCGTTGCGGAATACGATGTTTGGCAAAGACATGTTGTTGACCTGGGAAAAAAGCGAGGACGAACTCCGTGCGATTTTGACGGCGGCGGGGCTGCTGCGCGAGATGTACGCGCAGAATATTTCGACCAGCGTCTTCGATTCCGGCTTAGCGGTGTCGAATTTCCGCGACAATTCCACCCGCACGCGCTTCAGTTTCGCCAGTGCGGCGAATCTGCTCGGCCTAACCGTGCAAGACCTCGAAGAAGGGAAATCGCAGATCGCGCATGGCGAAACCGTGCGCGAAACCGCGATCATGATGTCGTTCCTGACACAAGTGATCGGCATCCGCGACGACATTTATCTCGGCGCGGGCAACGCCTATATGCGGCAGGTCGCGGCGGCGGTTGACGAAGGCTTCCGCGAAGGGACGCTGATGCAGCGCCCGACCATCGTCAATTTGCAATGCGACATTGACCACCCGACGCAGACGATGGCGGATCTGGCGTATCTCAAGCAATATTTCGGCGGGCTTGAGCAATTGAAAGGCAAAAAAATCGCGATGACGTGGGCGTATTCGCCGAGCTACGGCAAGCCGCTTTCCGTGCCGCAAGGCGTGATCGGCCTGATGACGCGCTTCGGCATGAACGTCGCGCTCGCGCATCCCGAAGGCTACAACCTGATCCCGGAAACGCTCGACATTGCGCGGCAAAACGCGGCGCGTTCCGGCGGATCGTTCGAGGTTGCCAATTCGATGGAAGCGGCGTTCGCCGACGCCGACATCGTCTATCCGAAAAGCTGGGCGCCGTACAGCGTGATGGAAGAGCGCACGACATTGCTGAGCGCCAAGGATTTCGACGGCTTGAAAGTCCTTGAGCAGCGCTGCTTGCAGAATAACGCCAAATTTACGAACTGGGAATGCACCGAGGCGCTGATGTCCCGCACCAAAGGCGGAAACGCCCTTTATATGCACTGCCTCCCGGCGGACATCACGGATGTCAGTTGCAAACAAGGCGAAGTCAGCAAATCCGTCTTCGAGAAAGCGCGGATTGATACCTACAAAGAAGCAAGCTGGAAGCCGTTCGTGATTGCCGCGATGATCTTCCTCTCCAAATTCGAGCATCCGGCGCATGTGTTGCAGGAATTGGTTGAACGCTCGACGAAACGGGTGTTATAATAATGCAAGAGTTGTCAGACACTTTGGAAGTGTCTGACAACTCTTGCCAGAAATTATGAACGAACACACTTCATGGCGGCAGCGCAAATTCAACGTCATCGCCCATCGCGGCGCATCAGGACACGCGCCGGAAAACACGCTCGCGGCCTTCCAGAAAGCGATTGAACTCGGCGCGAATATGATTGAACTTGACGCGCATCTGTCGCGCGACGGCGAACTCGTCGTGATTCATGACGAACGCCTCGAACGCCTGACAAACGGCTTCGGCTTCGTGAACGATTATACGCTGTCGGAATTGAAGCAGTTTAAAATCTTGAAACAAGGCGAGCGCGGCGACATCGAGCGGATCCCGACGTTGCGCGAAGTCTTCGAATTGATTGGAAAGCACGTCGGCACGGTCGTAGAACTCAAAACTGGCTATTGTTCGTATCCGGGCATCGAGGCGAAAACGGCGCGGCTGCTGGAAGAATTCGACTTGATTGACGACGCTATCGTGATTGCGTTTCATCATCCGACGCTGCAAGAAATCAAGCGCGTCAACCCGCAAATCGCTACCGGCATTCTCTATTCCGCCGGATTGCTCGAACCCTGGGCGGTCGCCGAAACCGTCGGCGCGGACGTGCTGCATCCCGATTATCACTACATCTGGCCGGAAGTCGTCGCCGAATCGCAGCGGCG
>CAZMEO010000141.1:0-2524 GCA_964565315.1 uncultured Candidatus Moduliflexus sp.
TTTATCCAACACGTCGCACGAACTCCGCACGCCGCTCAATGGCATCGCCGGATTAGCGGACGCGCTGCTGAGCGGCGCAGACGGCCAATTGAATGCCGAAGAGCGCAAACATGTGCGCATGATTCTGCAAAGCAGCAAACGCCTCTCGCATTTAGTCAATTCGCTCTTAGATTTTTCCAAAATCCGTTCCCACAAACAGGAGTTGCGCATCCGCCCATTCCCGCTGCCGGAAGTGGCGGAAGTGGCGTTGGCCTTTCTCCGCCCGCAAGCGGATGAAAAGGGGCTTGAGTTGCGAATGGATTTTCCTGAGAATCTGCCGGAAGTGTATGGCGATATTGATAAAGTCGAGCAGATTATCACGAATCTGCTTGGCAACGCCGTCAAATTCACGCGTCAAGGGTCTGTCACCATCTCGGCCAGACAGGAAGGCAGCATGGTCAAAATTCTCGTGAAGGATACCGGCATCGGCATTCCGCGCGAGGCGCAGGAGCGGATTTTTTCGCCGTTCGAACAGGCCGACGGTTCTACCACGCGGGAATTCGGCGGCACGGGGTTAGGACTGGCGATCAGCAAAGAATTAGTGGAACTCCATCACGGCGAGATCGGCGTCATCAGCGAGCCGGGCGCGGGCAGCGAATTTTATGTCACGCTTCCCGCCGGAGAAACGGTCTGGGAGCGTGACGCGGTCAGCGCTCAGGAGGAGGCGGCGGCCGTTGTTCAGCCGCTGCATGTCGTCGAAACGCCAGCATTGCCCGAATCGGAGGCCGCGTTCCAGATTTCAGGCAAAGGACGCCGCGTGCTGGTGATTGACGATGACCCCACGAATGTTGAGGTGTTAAAAACGCAATTAGAACATGTCGGATTCGAAGTCTGGAAAGCGTCTGACGGCAAAGAGGCGTTTGACGTGGTGAACGGGTACACCGTTGATTTGATTTTGTGCGATGTGATGATGCCGTTAGTGGATGGCTATACGTTCGCGATGCGGATGCGGGAACGGGAGAATTTGAAAAACATCCCGCTGATTTTCGTCAGCGCCAAAACCCAGAAAGCGGATATCGTCAAAGGGTATCAGGCCGGGGCGGTGGATTATCTCACCAAGCCGGTGGAATCGGATGAACTGCTTTTTAAAGTCAATGCGATCATCAACACGCAGCAGCATCGCGCAGCCTATCGCGCTGGCGCGGTCATCGGCCAGCCCGATACATTTTATGAAACCGACGAAGACAAAGAGCATCAATTTACGGTGGCACAGCGCGGGAACGGCGAGAAAATTCTCGTGGTGGATGATGAGCCGATTAACGTTGAAGTGATCAAGACGCATCTGACGCAATATAACTATCAGGTGGTCACCGCCTCAGATGGCTTGAAAGCGCTGGAACTACTGGAGCGGGAAAAACCGGAACTCGTGCTGCTGGATTTGATGATGCCGAAAATGTCTGGCTTTAAACTCTGTAAAATCATCCGGCGGGAAAAGGGCTTGACCGATTTGCCGATTATCATGTTGACCGCGAAAAGCAACCTGTATGATAAAATTTACGGCCTGAATATCGGCGCCAGCGATTATTTAGTGAAGCCGTTTGATAAAGAGGAGTTGCTGACGCGGATTTACGTGCTGTTAAGCCTGTCCGCCTTGCAGCAGCAGCTTGTGGAAACGAATATCGGCCTGCAAGCCGAAATCGTGGAGCGGCGGCAGGCGGAAGAAGCGCTGCGCCGCCTGAATGAAGAGCTTGAAGAGCGCGTCTCGGCGCGTACTGCTGACTTGCAGACCTCATTAGACATGCTGAAACAGACGCAGCAGCAGTTGGTGCAATCGGAAAAGATTGCGGCGCTCGGCGAGTTAGTTGCTGGCATGGCGCATGAACTCAATACCCCGCTTGGCGTCTGCATTACCTCCGCCTCGCATCTGCAAGATCGGACGCATGAGATCAAATCGCATTATCAACAGGGGCAAATGCGACGCAGCGAGATAGAACGATTCTGGCATGTCAGCTATCAATCGCTTGAGATGCTGATGCAGAATCTCAAGCGCATGTCAACGCAGATTCAGACGTTTAAGCAGGTCGCCGTGAATGACACGCATGTGGAACAGCGGCGGTTTGTCGTGCGCGAGGTGTTGGACACTGCGCTGCTCAGCATGAAAGACCGCCTGGCAGCCGCGCATCACCACTTGACGGTTTCCGGCGGAGACGCGCTCTTTTTGGAGAGTTCTCCGGGCGCGTTTTCCCATGTCGTCAGCAGCCTGGTGATGAATTCGCTGCTTCATGCGTATCCGCCAGAGGGCGTGGAGGGAGAACTTCGCTTTGACATTGCGGAGGCAGATGATGCGATCACCGTGCGCTACGCTGATGACGGCTGCGGCATTCCGCCAGAGCATCTTTCCCGCCTGTTTCAGCCATTTTTTACGACAGCCCGCAGCACCAGCACCGGATTAGGGCTGCATATCGTCTATAATTTGGTCACCCACAAAATGCGCGGCAGCATCCGCTGCGAAAGCGAAGTCGGCAAAGGAACGACGTTCATTATT
>CAZMEO010000141.1:2624-8563 GCA_964565315.1 uncultured Candidatus Moduliflexus sp.
CTGATGGATGCGACGACCGAGTCGCACTCCTGCAAATATTGCCGGAACGGCGTAAAAACCTGCGAGTTTGTCTGGAAATCATGATTCCGTTGAAAATAAACTTGACGCGGGAAAAAACAGTTTCATATCCTGCTTCCTGAGACGCATTGCGTCCGTTCAATCTCCATGCCATTGACGAAAGGGGCATGTCGCCATCATTAGCAATAGAGGGGACGAGTTATGGAGCCATCTTTAAAAGTAGAACAGATTCGAGAAAAATTACGGATTATCAAGCCAAAACCGCCGGAAGGAGATGTCCCTGCGACGAGAGCCTATCAAACCAGCCGCGTGACCGCGATGGATGACGGGTTGAACTTGAACCGGTCGGACGGCGGAATTATCAAATATACGGATATTTCTCTGCTCGTAACCTTCCGGCTCGACGTTGACCCGGATACCTGGTACGTCGAACTGTTTGTGTATGGTCATCCCATGCCGTTCCGCCTGCCGCAGAAAGCGATTAACTACCGCCAGTTTTTGCCCGAAGTCTCGCAGCGCTCGAAAGATAATTTTACGGATTTCGTGTTTTATCTGCTCGATCAGGTGGATTCCGTCTATATTGACGAACATACGCTGGAATTCTTAAAATCCGGCAAAATCGTCAGTTTCCCGGATTTTAAATTTTTAGAAGATTATTCCCGGCAGCTCTGGTTTCAGTTGATGTCGTGGATGAAATTTCAATGCGACAACTGCGGCGAAATCTACTGGGTGGACGACGCCAAAATCTCGCCGCAAGGCGCGAAGACGAAGTGCGCGAAATGCCAGAATATCATTATGGTGAAATTGCGGGAGAAGCCGGAGCCGATCAGCACGATAAAGGAAAAACGCAAAACCGTCCGCTGCCCGCACTGCAACTATGAAAATCAGGACGGCGCACAATTCTGCGTGATGTGCCAGGAAGCGCTGGGAGAAATCAAGCCGAAAACAAAACCGAAAATCGAGCGAAAACCCGAAGTCGCCCCGGAACAGGACAAGGCGGGAATGCCTCAGACGCAAGCGCCGCCTGAAACAGATGAACAGGCCGCGCCGCCGATTGACCTTGCCCATTTGCCGCTGCAAGCGCGAGATAAGCGCGTGCCGCAGCTCAATCTGCAAGAACTTGAAAATACCTTACAGGAAGACCTGCGCACGCTCACCAATAAATTTTCATGGTACGCAACGTTTGCCAAAGCGCTGCAAGGCATCAGCGTTGTTGCCACGCTGATTGGAATCGTGACGGCAGCAATCATTTACTTCGTGCGTCCTGCCGAAGTGACGCCGGACACCTGGACAGACCCGCAGCGGATGCGGTACGCGCTGGCGGCGCTGATTGCCGGGGGACTGGCGTCGCTGGTCTGCTTAATCACCAGCAATGTGATTTCATTGAATTTGGAAATCGAACGAAATACCAGAACGACCGCGCTGCTCTTGCAACGCCTGATTGCGCGGTTAAAGTAGTACACCGGTTCATTAATTTTCAGGAGTGCGAAATCTTAATTTCGCGTGTCAAATCACTCCTATGTAGTACAATGAAACAGTGTAGTAGCGCCAATTATTTAAACACTATCGAAACTCTGAACATCGAAAGGATTCTGAACATGACGTTGAAGCGAACATTCCACATCGAACCACTGAGCGCTGAACTTGTCGAACAATTGCATCAAAAGATCAACAATAAAACCAAGCCGCTTGGCTCGTTAGGGCTGCTGGAACGGCTCGCGCTGCGCGTTGGGCAGATTCAGGGAACGCTGACGCCGACGCTTACTCGTCCGGCGGTGTTGGTCTTTGCCGGAGATCATGGCGTGGTGGCGGAAGGCGTCAGCCCGTATCCGCAGGAAGTGACGCGCCAGATGGTCTTAAATTTTCTCGCGGGCGGCGCGGCGATTAACGTCTTTGCCCGTCAGCATAATATGGAACTTTTCGTGGTTGACGCGGGCGTCAACGGCGATTTTCCAGATCATCCGCGCCTGTTGAAACGCAAAGTGGCACGAGGCACGAACAATTTTCTGCGCGAACCGGCCATGTCGCCGGAACAATGCGAACAAGCGATTGCGACGGGCGCGGATGTCGTCCGGCAGATGCGTCAGGACGGCAGCAATGTCCTGATTTGCGGCGAAATGGGGATCGGCAATACGTCGTCCGCTTCAATCATTTTAAGCCAATTAGGCGATTTCCCGGTGGAAAATTGCGTCGGGCCGGGCGCAGGCTTGACGAATCCGGGCGTGAAGAAAAAAATTGACATTTTGCAGGCTGCTATCACGCATCATCATCTCGGTGACAATCCATTTCAGGTGTTGACGACATTCGGCGGTCTCGAAATCGCCATGATTTGCGGTGCGTATCTTCAGGCCGCGCAAGAGCGGATGGTGATTCTCGTGGATGGATTTATCAGCACATCCGCGCTGCTCGTCGCGTCGCGGCTCTATCCGGCGGTGTTGGATTACTGCGTCTTCGGCCATCAATCCGAAGAGCCGGGGCATCGCAAAATGCTCGAATTGCTGCACGGCGAGCCATTGCTGCGGCTGAACATGCGTCTTGGCGAAGGCACAGGCGCAGTCGTCGCCTATCCGTTAGTGGAATCAGCGGTGCGTTTTCTGAATGAAATGGCGTCGTTCGAATCGGCAGGCGTGAGCACGGCGTCATGATTCAGCGCGAATTCCACGCCTTTTTAGCCGCATTGCTCTTTTTTACGCGCCTGCCGGGCATCGCGCTGGAAGACGAATACGCGAAGGACGCCTTCAGTCAGGCGTCCCGTTATTTCTCGTTGATCGGTTGGATGGTCGGGACAATGGGCGCGGGCGCATTTTGGGGCGGGAGTCTTCTGCTTCCGCTCCCGCTTGCCATTTTACTCAGCATGGCAGCGACAATTCTCATCACCGGCGCGTTACATGAAGACGGCTTCGCGGATGTCTGCGACGGCTTCGGCGCGGGCTGGGACAAAGCACAGATTCTCGCCATCATGAAAGATTCGTACATCGGCGTCTATGGCGTGATCGGTTTAATGTTGATGCTTGGATTCAAGCTGCTCTGTCTCGTATCGCTCCGTCCTTTGCTGCTGCCGCTTGTGATGATCAGCGGTCATGCGCTGAGCCGGTTCGCCTCGATTTCGTTGATGGCGTCATACGAATATGCCCGCAACGACGATGAATCCAGCAAAGCCAAAGCCGTCGTTCGGAAATTGGGCGCGGGCGAACTCCTGTTTGCCGGAATCTGCGGCATGTTTCCGTTTTTTCTGTTAGCGCTGTTGACAAAAGAGTGGCGTCTGTTCGGCATCGCAATCGCGGCGGTCTGGCTGACGCGCCAGCTTTTCGGCGTCTATTTTTTCCGCAAAATCGGCGGCTATACCGGCGATTGCCTCGGCGCAGCGCAGCAGATGACGGAAGTGGTCTTCTACGCTGTCGTCGTGGCGATGATGTCATGACAGAACACCATGAAGATGAATCCCCTTCCATTGTCTTGCGTCTCCTGAAAAAAAATCGTTCGAGAAAAGGAGTTCTGGTGTCTCATCGTTTTAGGCGGGCTGTATTTTTTTCGTCCGCTGTTTTTAGGAGAAACCTTCTTTTTCCGAGACCTGAATAACTATTTTTTGCCGCAGAAACAACTCCTGACCGATTTTTTTCAGGTCGGCGAATGGCCGTTGTGGGATCCCTATCTGCACGGCGGGCAGGGATATGCCACCAATATCGCGAATGCGGCGTGGTATCCCTTTAATCTGCTGTATCTGTTTTTGCCGCTGCTCAAAGCGTTTACCCTCACGATTGCAGGACATGTGATCGGATGCGCCGCCTGCGCGTATCTTTGCGCCCGCACGTTCGGCTTGATGCCCGCCTCAAGCTTTGTCGTCGGCCTGATCTATGGGTTTAACGGCTACACGCTTTCTCTTGTCAACCTCCTCAATTTCTTATTGGCCATGCCCTATTTGCCTCTGTTGTGCGCCTCCTGGCATCGTTATCTCAGGGAGCGTCAGCGGAAATGGTTCGTCATCTCTGCCATAATCGGGGGAATTCAAGTCTTGCCCGGCGCTCCCGAACTCAATATCATCACATGGCTTCTGTTGTTCGCGTGGACGATGTGCTATCCGTATCACGCCTCGAAAATGCGGCGCTTGTTTGCGTGCATCATGCTCGCAGGCTGCATACTTGGAGTCACCTCGTTTCAATTATTCCCGACGCTTGAAATCGTCCGGCAATCCGTTCGCGGGCAACGCATGGAATATGGCTATGTCAGTCCCTGGTCATTACCGCCTCAACGCTTACCGGAATTGGTCGCGCCGAATTTTTTCGGGTATATTGATACCATGCCAACTGATCTTTATTACTGGGGAACAGGAGCCGCCAATGAAGCGCCGTACATCCTGAGTGTGTATATGGGATTCATCACGCTCGCGCTTGCGATAACCGCCGGGATAGATGCGCGTCCGCACAGCGTTTTGCCCGTTCCTGTCAGAAGAGGCTTGTGCTTCGCCGCGATATTAGCGCTGCTCTGTGCGTTCGGGCGATACTGGCCGTTTTTCGAGGCTGCCTATCGCTATATCCCCCTGATTTCGATTTTTCGTTATCCGATCAAATTTCAGATGGCCGGGATTTTTCCTTGCGCACTTTTGGCCGGATATGCGTTCGAAACGCACTTCGTCAAACCTCCGGACGGGTTGGCAGCAACCTCTCGTTCGAGTTCGAAATATTGGCAGTTCGTCATGTTGGTCGCGTCAATAGCACTTATCGGCTGGACGGCGCTTTTTTGGGGATCAACCGACATCGCGGATCGTTTTCAACAGTGGTTTTTCAAGCAGCCGGGCCATGAGGTAGCGCGGGCAGGATTGCGCCTCTCGTTCGCGCACGCGGCGGTTTTCTGGTCACTTTTCGCGCTGCTGTGGACGTTCCGGCGGCGACAATACAAATGGCGGCAGTGCTGGCTGGTGGCTGGCATCCTCGCTCTTGATCTGCTGTTGGCAGGAAAGCGCATCAATCCGACGGCGCCGGAGGCGTTTTATGCGCCGCCGCCGATGGTCGAAACCATTCAACGTGAAATCGGGGATGGCCGACTGTTTCAAACGCCGTTCCCGGAAAGCGTGGGCATCTTCTCGCCGACGAGCCATGCAATGTGGCGCTATCATCTGAATTTCGAGCAGTTAGAGCCGTATTCAGCCGCATTTTTCCGAATCCCCGTCATCTTTCATCTGAATTTGCTTCTTCTTGAGCCGATGCCGCTCGCCGAACTGACGCAACAGATAGAAAGCTTGCCCTGGGCGCAGCGAGTGCCATTGCTGTCTGCGGGAAATGTCCGGCTGATCATCACGCCAGATACCATTGCCGATGCGCGCGTCGCGCCGCTTGCAGAGATTTCCACGCGAGCAGATCGTCCGCTGCATCTGTATCGCAATATGGCGGCGGCAGGGCGACTGGAATTTGCCGCCAGTTGGGAAGTCGCCGCCTCTGCTGCCGAGGCGCTGACGGCGATGCGTTCCCCAACATTTGATCCGCGCAAACATGTCGTTTTGCACGGAATGACACCCATGCAGACATCAGCCGCACCCGTTGACACGGCATGCGCGCCAGCCAAAATTCGCGTTCTGCCCTCGCGGACGCATCGCGCGCAATATACTGTGTCAAGCGACTGCGATGGTTTTCTGGTATTTTCAGAACCATTTTATCCAGGATGGCATGCGCGTGTTGATGGCGTTCCGACCGCAATCGTACCCGCGAATTATGCGTTCTCCGCGATCTTCCTCCAATCAGGCGACCACCGAATTGAGCGATATTATCGCCCAGATTCGCTGCTGCTCGGCAGCATGATCTCTTTGCTCTTTTGCATCGGCTTGATCGCCTTCGGCTGCGGAAAGATTGGAAAATCTGCGGAAAGATAGCTATGCGCCTGAGAAGGCCGCCACAACCGCAAAGAGGTATTTTTTCCTTGACATTGAA
>CAZMEO010000142.1:0-8456 GCA_964565315.1 uncultured Candidatus Moduliflexus sp.
TGTGGTAAACAATGGATTCTCCGTGTGTTCACAGCCTCAAAAACAAAGCGAACGTCAACCCTGCCAGGGTTTAAAACCCTGGCAGGGTTATGCGCATGTTCAATTTTCAGGCTGCGGCAACGCCATCTCAGGCGCGTCAAGCGTCGGTTCGACCGTGACGCTTTTGCCGCCGATTTTATCAATGCAGATGCGGGCGTATTTTCGCGCCCAGCGATCCGCCTCAATCGCTACATCAAGCGACGACATCGGCTTGACATCGTGCGCTTCCATCACGTCATGAATAATGCGGCTGATGTCGAGAAACGCGATCCGTTCCTGCAAGAACGCTTCCACCGCGATTTCGTTCGCCGCATTCAGCGCGGCGGGCATCGTGCCGCCGGTTTTCCCCGCTTCGAACGCATAGCTCAGGCAGGGGAATTTGTCCCAATCCGGCTCTTCAAACGCCATATTGCCGACGGCGGTCACATCTAATTTCGGCACGTCGATGGCGAGCCGTTCGGGGTGCGCCATCGCGTAAGCAATCGGAATGCGCATATCCGGCGCTCCCAATTGCGCAATCAGCGAGCCGTCGCGATATTCGACCATCGAATGAATCACGCTCTGCGGGTGAATGACGACCCAGATGTCCGAATAGCCGACGCCAAAGAGCCAGTGCGCCTCGATCACTTCCAGCCCTTTGTTCATCAGCGAGGCAGAATCAATCGTGATTTTCTGCCCCATGAACCAGGTCGGATGACGCAGCGCGTCTTGCGCCGTCACGGCCTGAAGTTGCTCAAGCGAATATTGACGGAACGGCCCGCCGGAGCAGGTCAGCCAGATTTTGGCAATATCTTCGCGCCGATGGCCTCGCAGCGATTGAAAAATCGCATTATGTTCGCTGTCCACCGGCAGCAGCGTCACGCCCTGCGCCTGGACTTCTCGCATAATCAGTTCCCCGGCAACCACCAGCGTTTCTTTGTTGGCGAGCGCCACCTGCTTTTTGGCGCGAATCGCCTCATACGTCGGCACTAATCCGGCGAATCCGACGATGGCAGACATCACCATATTCACGTCAGGATGCGTGGCAACGGCAACCGCCCCGGCGTCTCCGCTGAGGATTTCGACCGATACATCCGCGCAGCGTTTTCGCAATTCTTCCGCCTGCGTTTCATCGGCCACAGAGACAATCTGCGGATGAAATTTTCGAATCTGCTCTTCTAATTTGAAAATATTCTGCTGCACCGCCAACCCGACCACTTCGAAGCGGTCGGGAAATTGGGCGACAATGTCTAATGTGTTTGTGCCGATAGAGCCGGAAGAACCTAAAATCGCAATCTTTTTCAACATATTTCAACCTATGGTCAGTCAGATTGTGTGAGACAGATCAAGTTAAGCGACTAAAAACACTTGTGCGTAATAGTATAAGACCGGCGCGGCGAAGATCAAGCCGTCCACGCGGTCAAGGATGCCGCCATGTCCCGGCAGCAGCGTTCCCGAATCTTTGACATTGACTGAGCGCTTCAACAGCGATTCGCACAAATCGCCGATTTGAGACACAACGGCAAGAAGAACGCCGAGAATCACGGCATGACGCCAACCCATCTGCGGCAGCAGCACCAATTTTGTATTGATCACCCCGATTAACGTGATGGCAAGCGAGGCGAACAGCGTGGCGGCAAGTCCGCCAATCGCGCCTTCAATCGTTTTTTTCGGACTGATGATCGGTGACAACGGATGCTTTCCGAACGATTTTCCGGCATAGTATGCGCCTGAATCCCCCACCCAGACGAGGATCAACACATAGAAGATAAATGACTTGCCATACGGCAAGCCATACAGCAGCGTCAAATGCATGAACAGCCACCCGACATACATGACGCCGAAGACAGTCACAGCCAGCGCGGTCATCGCCTCTTGCAAAGGCTCTTTCGCAAACAGCGCGTACATGAACAACGCCAGGATGACCAGCGTGACGGTAAATAAGATCAGTAATTCTTTTTGGATGCCGACAACCAATGGCGCAAGCGACAGCAGCCAGCCCGTCAACATGCCGGGAAGCGGGTAGGCCGGAAGCTGCCCGCCCTTCGCTAATCCATAAAACTCTTTCAATCCGAGAACAGTGGCGCTGCTGACAAGCGCCCAGAATATCCAAAGATTGCCCCATCCAACCAGGGCGATCACGATTACCGCGCCAATCGCGCTTGTAATCAATCGAGTTCGATGCATGGGAGTCCTCTGTGATCAACAATAAGGATTGGTGTTCCTGAGAATTTATTCAGGGGAAATTCCATCGTTTTCATTCCCTGTATGGACACGACGGAACTTTGTCAAGGTAAAATTTTGGAGGCATGTTTGACGGCGAACTCTCCTCGTGAGCGCAGGACTGCTGCGCCCTGCATCACTCGCAGACCTCACAGATGTTAACAACCTGTGAGGTCTTATTCACAATCAACGCTCGCATCGATACTTATCCTTTGAGTTGTTGAAGTAATTGTTCTAATTCTTCCAAATAGCGACGAAACTGCGTTCTGCCCTCGTCCGTGATCGCAAAAGTCGTGCGGGGTTTTTTGCCATAAAAATCTTTGACGCTCTGAATCAGGCCATGTTTTTCCAAAATTGAGGCGTGGACGCTGAGATTGCCGTCTGTGACGCGCAACATTTCCTTAAGTTCAGGAAACGTCAGCGTGTTCCGCGTCATTAACGCCGACAGAATCCCCAGCCGCACCGGTTCGTGGATAATTTTATTCAGGTCAGTCGGATTCATGGCGGCGTTCCTTCTGTTTGCGCATCTGCCGCATGACACCGGACAGCAGATGCACGCCTCCGAACCCAAGCCCTAACAGCGACGGCTGCCAATTCAGCGGCGCAAACGCGGCAATCGCGCCGAATGCGAGAAAGGCGAGACTTTCGATTTTGTGTTCCACGCCGGTGAAATACGAAAATGAATAGAGGATGACACCATATTGGCCGAGCCAGAGCGCCGGAATCATGTCGTACGCGCCATGCATGCCGAGCGCGATTGTCAACATGCCCGCAACGGCCACTGCCGGAATTTGCGACAGAAACATCCGCGCCGCCAGTGAGTTCCAGGCGGAGACGCCATGCCGTCGCGCTTTGCGCCAGGAGAGCGCTCCGACGACGAATATGGTCAGCACAAAAATTGCCAGCCACATTCCGGCAAGTGACAGCATATCCACAGTGTGCAGCGAGGCGCGAACCGCTATATCCAGGCGTTGAATAAACAGAGCGGTACGCCATGCGCCGAACAATCCGAACAGCCCGGCAGCGGCATAACCGGAAGCGGGAATATTGGTGTAGCGCGATGATGATTCCATCATCTGGCGAATCAACTTGAGATCGCGTTCTATGTGAGAAAGTTTCATCACGATATGTACTACACTGAGTCAGTAATTCTTCATGGTATTTCGTACCGCCGACGTCCTCGTCGGCCTTTATCATACGCGCCGACGAGGACGTCGGCGGTACGAAGTGCGATGAAAAACTCATGAAACAGTGTAGTACTCCTGAAATTTGCATTATGGCAAGAGAATCATGCGGTACAATTCATGTTCTCTGCTCGCCTCCAGGGATGTCTGAAGCCAATCGAACCACGTTGCGTCAGTCCTGCTGAGATTAAAAATGCTCAAATTCGTCATCCAGTTCATCTGCGGCAGATTGTTCTCCCGCAAACTCGATATTCCTCCGCTCTGAATGCGTATTTTCATGAAAATTGTTTTGGGATTTTTTTTCAAGCTCATGGTGTGCATGTTTCGATTCTATAGAGTGGTCTTTCGGTTCGTGTAAGATGTTTCCGAGGGCTAACAAGAGTTGTTCCTGCGCATGTTTATCCGGGAGCGCCTGAATCGTCTGAAGCAGGGCTTGCCATTTCGTATCATGCGCGGGTTGCTGAGAAAGTTCTGGCAGCTTGAAGAAGGCAATGGTTTGCTGCAAGAGTTCTGACTGACTGGCTAATTCTTCGGCGGTAGAGGCGACTTCCTCTGCGGTGGCGGCGTATCCCTGCGTCACGCTGTCCAATTGCTGCATCGCTTGCGTAATCTGCAACGCCCCGGCGCGTTGTTCCTGGCTGGCGGCGCTGATTTCCTGGATCAGTTCGGCGGTATGCTGAATATCCGGCACGAGCCGGTGCAGTTTTTGTCCGGCGATTTCGGCAAGCTCAACCGTGGTATGCGCTAACGCATTGATTTCTTTGGCCGCGCTTTGCGATTGTGACGCTAAATTCCGCACTTCAGCCGCCACCACGCCGAATCCTTTGCCGAACTCCTGCGCTTTTGAGGCTTCAATAGAGGCGTTCATGGATAAAATATGGGTTCGATTGGCAATCTCTTCGATGACGGAAATTGTCTGCGCGATTTTTTTGATCGCAGCTACCGCTTCAATCACGGCCTGACCGCCTTCCTGTCCATCTTTGGCTGCTTGCAGCGCAATCAGTTCCGTTTGCTTGGCATTATCGGCATTTTGCGAGATGTTGGCCATCATCTGTTCCATGGACGAGGAAATTTCTTCCGTCGAGGCGGCCTGCTCCGTGCCGCGCTGCGACATAGTCGTCGCGCTGTCGCGAAGCTGCTGGCTGCCGCTTGTCGCTTCCCTGCTCGCTTTTTGCACATGATTGAACACTTTGACCAATGTATCTTTCATCTCTCGAAACGCTCCGCCTAATTCGCCGATTTCGTCGTGCTGGCGAATCTCAATGCTCTGGCGGAAATCGCCTTCCGCCATTAAGCGGGCGATTCGAAGCAGGGCAGTCAGCGGTTGAATCAGCAGCAGGCGGATGCTGACAATTAACATGAGAAACAGGAGGACATCCAGGACGACAACGATAATGGCAATTTCTCGGAGCGCTAATTTTAACTCTTGCCGGACAAGGCGCTGCGTGACATAGACATCAACCGCTCCGATCACATTCCCTTCTTTGATAATATCCGCGCTGATGGGAGAAGACGTTTCCGGCAAATTCTCTAAGGTATCCACGATGTTCCACTCGTGATCGCGTCCTTTTTCAACAAGAGTGGCTTGATTTTTTTCTTTGACGACAACTGCCAGAAGATTGCCGTCTTGCATGGCGGTATCCACGGCTTTGGTCAATTGAGCTTTATCAAAATCCCACAACGGCGAGGCTAAATTGAGCGCAAGCTGCTGCGCGGTATTGTGGCCGAACGTGTTGAGTCTGGTTTGTTCGCGAGCCTGACGGGTATAGTATTGATACACGCCGAACCCGCAAAGAATCACGGTGGTCAGCAGAATGATGGTCAGGCCGATCTTGAGTTGGATGCTGAATTTCCGCTGTTTGAATGCGCGTGCTGACTGCTTTCGGATTTTCATCGTAATGCTCCTTTCAAAAGACGATAAGGTTGATAATGCCCAAAAAACATGATTAGCATCAATTTATGATGAGAAGAATACTTTAAAAGTTACGAAGACATCGGCTGGGGGCAAGGTCACATTGACAGCATTTTCTCATCCAATTCAGACGGCGGAATCTCAGGGTGATAAAACGTCATCATGCGTTGAAACGCTGCGTGAAGCGAATCTAACGTATCGGTCGTGCGCTGGTGATGATACCGCTTCAGCATTTCGCCTACGCGGGGATAGCGGCGCAGAATGATATCGAGATCAGGCTTGGAGAAGCGAAGCAACTGGACGCGGCTGGCGGCAATGACGGTGGCATTGCGGCGTTCGTTCGCTAAGAGCGCCTGTTCCCCGAAAAAATCGCCATCGTGCAGCGTGGCTAAAAGCAACTGCTCATCATCGCCTTCTCCAGACTTCGCGCCATCATCGATCATCAGATGGGTATAGACTTCGACCGTTCCAGAGCGAATAATATACATGTAGTCGCCGATATCGCCTTCGCTCAAGATGGTTGCTCCTTGTTCGAATTCTACGGACGAGAGGAAATCGGCGATCTGCTGGCGCTCGGTCGTATTCAAATGGGCAAACAGGGAAACATGCGCTAATTTGGTATCGATTAACCGGCGGCGCGACGTTTCCCGCAGAATTTCAGCGATGCTGGGATGTCTTTTGATCAATGTCGCGAGGACCGGTTTCGGAATTTCGATGATGCTGCAATCCGTCGCCGCCATAACGGTCGCGCCGCTCGGTTGATCCATCAGCAGCGCGATTTCGCCGAAAAACTCTTGCGGCTCTAAGGTCGTCAGGAGGCGAGATTGATGCTCGCGCTCTTGCGTGACGATGCTGGCGCGCCCTTCCAAAATCACGAACAGCGACTCTCCCTCATGTTTTTTGGGCAGAATCAGATCGCCTGTCGCAAAAAATGACACGTGCACGTTTTCCTCCAGCCATTGCCGCTCTACCCAGGATAAACAGCGAAAGACCGGGTTGCGTCTGAGATGAGCGGCGATATCGCCTTCTTCTTGTCTCTCCCCCTCATTCTCAAACGTAGTGCGTTGTTCATACGGAAGTATTTCAAGCGTGTAGGTGTGATGCTGGGAGGCGTCGATCTCGTCGAAAGAGGTGGAACTCTCGGCAAGAGGCGGGGTGGCTCGCTCCGACATCAAGTGGGATTGGAAGTAGCCATCGCCTGCTTCAGGCGGAAAATCGTCTGTTTCCGGCGCGAGGCGCTTAATCATTTGATGGACGGCGAGCGCTTTGACGACATCTCTGGCATGCGTGTATTGGACGGCGGCAATAAAAAATTCATTCAACGCGGAGGTTTTGTCGCCAAGCTGCACGTAGAGTTTGCCTAATTTCAGATGGGCGTTGATGCTTAATGGAGATGCTTTCGGCGTACTGGCGATCAGGTTTTTATAGTACGTGATCGTTTTTTTGATCTGTTCTACTGCGGCAGAGGTTTGTTGGGAAGAGATCGAAAACTGTCCGTTTTTTGCCATACCACGCCATCCTTTATCGCGCAATCGTCAGAGATGAGCGTATCGGGAGTTCGTTGGCCTCAACACGCACATAAAAGCTCTGTTCATCCATCTTTCGAAGCCGCCGCGAGACTTCGCGCCCCATATTCATTTGAATCATGGTAAACTGTTCGACATCTTGTTTGTAGATGCTGAGAATATTCCCGCACGAAAGCTGAATGGCGGTGCAGGCATCAAGCGCGACAACCGACGCCGTTCTTGGGCCAAAATCAATCAGCGCCATCTCGCCGAAACAATCGCCGTCATGCAGTTCCGTCAGGATGTATTCTTGTCCGTTCCAGGTTTTCGTGACTGCCGCGCGGCCATGTTCCAGCACGAACACCGCATTGCCGGCATCGTGTTCATGAAAAAAGTATTCCCCTGCCGCGACTGTCACCATGTCAGCGGTCTTCAGGATAAATTCAAGAATATCTTCTCGAATCCCGCCGAAGATCGGCATATTTTGTAGAATATTCAGCCGTTGATTCATGTCGCCCTCCGCTTCACCATCACATTGCATCATGCCGGACAGCCATTGTTTCACTAAAACGTGTGTCTCATGGCATGTCAAGGAATATTCTTTCGTCAAATAGAAATTCACAATTCCTTCTAATTCCTCATTTTTCCCTGCTCTTCCCCACGCGCGCTGTTTTGACGCGCTGTATTTTCCCCCCAGATTGCTCAATAAACACACATAAATATAAAAATCATCTCTTCTGTAAGCGGCGCTTTTACAATGCGTTACAACGTCTTGCCGCAGCGGGCAAGGGCGCGTCTGCCTCGCGCGTTCATGAGTTGGCAACAGGGTTGCGAAGTAAGGACATCGAGTAGGAAACACCGGAAACAGCATAACATCACAACCTGAACAAGAGCCGCACACGCGTCGTCGTTCGGTGAGCACGAACAGGCGAGACGTGAAGGCCAGAAACGCTATGTCAACGCAAATGATCGCATTACAGCAGACGATTCCGACGTTCCCGTCGTTCATGTCAACCGCCGCCGCGCTGCCGCGCCTGAAAAAACGTTATACCTCGCGGGAATTGGAAGGGATGGAAGATAACGACCTGATTGAGGTCGTGTTGCAAGGGACGACCGACGCCTTCGAAGTGTTGGTGAAACGCCATCAACGGCAGATGTACGCCTTAGCGCTCAAGATGGTTCGCAACCACGACGACGCCTGCGATATCGCGCAGGATGTTTTCTTGAAAGCCTACGAAGCGCTGCCGACGTTTCAGAAGAAATCGAGTTTTCATACCTGGCTCTATCGCATTACGGTAAATTTCTGCATCAACCATCTGCGCCGGGATAAAGCGCAATTTCATGTGGAATTGGAAAATTATCATGCCGTAGAAGACGCGGCGGCCTTCAGCAGCATGGATTCCCATGAAGTGCAAGACGAATTGCAGGATGCCATTCGGCGGCTGCCGGAAAAACAGCAGAAGACGATCTTCTTGCGCGTGGTGGAGGGAATGCCGTACAAGGACATTGCCAGCATGCTCGGCTGCTCCGTCGGAACGGTGAAAGCGAACTATTTTCATGCCGTGAAAAATATCAAACGTTTCATGAAAAGCACGATTGTGGCGCATGCGGCGT
>CAZMEO010000143.1:0-8440 GCA_964565315.1 uncultured Candidatus Moduliflexus sp.
GGAAGCGGCATTTGTCGGCGCTTCGGAGAGCGCGGAATGCAGCAAGGCGACTAATCGGTCTTTTTTGAGCCCCTGAAGCATGCGCAAGACATCGTCTTCCTCGGTCTGAACGGATGATAGCGCCTCTGCCACGGTAAAAAATGCCATTGCTTGCTGCAAGCCGTCCGCCTGAGTGGTCAGGCTTTCGGCTGTGGATGTCAATTCTTCTGCCGTCGCCGCGTTATGCTGCGTCACCATATCCAATTGCTGAATAGCCAGATTCACATGCTCTACGCTATGCGATTGTTCCTGACTGGCGGCGTTGATATCTTGCACGAGTTCCGCCGTTTTTTCGCTATTCGGGACCAGCCGCTGCAACACCTCGCCCGCTTGCGCCGATAACGTGACGCAGGAATGCACTAAGGCGCGAATTTCATCGGCGGCAGACCGGCTTTGGCGCGCTAAATCCCGAACGGACGCCGCCACCACGGAAAACCCTTTGCCATACTCCTGGGCTTTGGCCGCTTCAATCGCCGCATTCAATGAGAGCAGATTGGTCTGACTGGCAATCTCCTGCACAATGGAAATGCGCGCGGCAATGACTTCCATCGCGTGAATAATCTCGATGACGGCGCGATTTCCCTCCCGCGCATCTTCGGCGGATTTGATCGCCATATTTTCCGTGATTTTGGCGTTATCGGCAGTTTGGCGAATCGTGGCCGCCATTTCCTCCATCGATGAGGAGACTTCCTGGGAGGCTGCCGCTTGCTGCGACGCGCCTTCCGACATCTGTTCGGCCACGATGTTCATTTCCCGGCTGCGCTGCGCCACATCCTGTGCGGCGGTTTTGACATTGAGCACGACCTCGGCAATTTTCGTCTGCATCTCTTGAAATGCCCGGAACAAATCGCCGATTTCGTCTGCGTGCGCGACCTGCACCGCCACGCTAAAGTCGCCTTCGGCGAGCTTGCGAGCCACCGTCATGGCCTGCGTCATGGGGTGGCTGATATAGTTGCTCCACACAAACGCCCCAATGACAATCGCGAGCAGCGCCAGTCCCGTCACGATGCCAAACGTGATGCTCAAGCGGTTCACCGCAGCCAGTGCTTCGGACGTGTCAATTTCAGCAATCAACGCCCAGGTGATGTCGCCGATCTGGACAGGCGTATAAGCCGCCAGCACGTGCTTTCCGAGATAATTCTGCAAGACCCCCTGGCCTGTCTGACCTGAGAGCGCCTGCTGGCTCGCGCTGGTCCGGACGCTCCCCTGTTCTGGATTCAGCAGCGAGGCCGCGACCGAATGATTGGCCGGGTCCAAAAAAGAATCCGAACGCAGCAACCCATCAGCGCCGACCAGATAGGTTTCGCCGGTTGACCGCATCCCGGTGCGTTCCAACATGACGGTATTGATCCCATCAATCGGAAACTGCAAGGCCACCACCAGTTCGACCGTCTCCTCTGTGAGGAGCGGTTGCCCCATGAAACCTGCCGGTTTTCCATTTGAGGGCGCATAGGCTTCAATATCAGCCAGTCCGAACGTTTTGGTTTGCATGATGGATGCGACCATTTTCCCGAAGCCTGTTGCGCTATATTGACCGGTGAGGATATTCGTCTGATAGTCGGCTTCATGCTTGACCGAATAAAAAATATTGCCGCTCGGATGAATCAGGAAAAGGTCTTCATACCCATATTTGTTGAGATAATGCGTAAAAAAATCCTCTGTTTCGCCATCAAGTTTCGGCGACAGCACCTCTTCCAACGACATCGTCGTGACAATGACCCAGTTGAGGCCAGGGAGGTTCAGCGGGGCATACCGAAGCAGTTCGATCTGTCCGGAACTGCCAGCCTCCACCAATGAACCGGCTGCGCCAGAGAAGACCTGATCCGGATTCAGCGTCGCAGCCGTCTCGCCGATGCGCCCCTGCTGCACGACCCGGTCGCTGCGATACTCAATGGCCTGGCCGGTATTGCGGACAAGAAACGTTTCGCCGGTCATCCCCATCCCCTCGCGGGTTTGGACGATCCGATTGATCGCTTCGGAGGTGAACTTGACCACAATGGCGCCAATGGTCTCGTCTTCGAACACAATTGGTGCGCCAAGAAAGCCGATATGCTGATTTTGCGACGGCGGATAGGGTTCGAAGTCTAAAATCGTCGGACGTTCCAACATCTCCGAAAAGTGTGTGCCAAGGCTGGAATCTTTTAAGTCCCCCGTAACAATATTCTGTCCCAAATCCGCGTCTTTTTTGAGCGCATATACGACCACCCCAGTCGCATTAATGAGCATCAGATCATCATAGCCAAACGTCTCCTTGAAGCGGATCAGCGAAGGGGCAAATTCATTTTCGAAATAGGCATACCGACCGTCGTCAATCGCGCCATCCGCCCCAATCGCCGTGCCAAATTGCATCAACGCCGTTATCACGGTTTGATTCGAGGAAAACACTGTTAATTGCTGCTGTGAGATTTGGAAATATTCTTCGAGCCGGGCTTGCTGCGATTCCTGCACCGACTGGAATTTTTCAAGCGCCGCTTGCCGGAGGGTGCGGACGGTTTCCAATAAGACGTTCATGTTGCGTTGGTGGGTGGCAAATACATTAAGAATTTGCGCTTTTTTGATTTCACGAATGCTTGTCAGTTGGGCAAACGCCGCCTCCGACAACGCCGTGCTGGAATTCGTGAACGTGATATAGCCGACAATGGCTAAGGGCGTAATTCCCAGAAATAAGAACGCGAGCAGAAATTTACCGCGCAGACGTAAATTGTTCAACATTTTTCGATGACTCTCCATCCGAAATTGGCAAACACGGCGCTTGCCAATTTCGGATGGAGCGCGCTCCAACGTAATTACTGGTTGATACTACGCAGCCACCATTCCCCCTCCCCTGAATCAGGCAGCGCTGTTACGTTCTCGTTCCACGCTCCGCGTGGAATGCCCGTCCCCCGCCGCTCTGCGGCGTGGACGGGACGCAGAGCGTCCGATTGGTCGCATTCCACGCAGAGCGTGGAACGAGGGGCGTCTTGCTCCCCTCAGAATTGAGAACGTAACAGCCCTGCCCTCCTGGGAGGGGAATTGTTGGCGACGCTGCGTCACACCAGTTAATTAATGCCATGCAAGGCATCGGTTTTCTTTTTGATGTCTTGACACGCTTTTTCAGGCGTTTTCAGACCGCTGAGACATTTCTGGATTTCCGCGCTCATAATGTCCACATATTCATTAAACCGGGGAATTTTGGGACCCAGGACGACATTCGGCGGCTGGATGCCTTTCTGACTGAAGGGCATTGCTAACGCAATGGGAATCTTCGGCATGTTGTCCACCGTCACGCCCGGCTCGATCTCGACCGGCGGAATAGACATCATCGGCGCAGTGTCGCGTTGTAACGCTTGCTGCACTTCCGGCAAGTCGAACACCGATTGGCGCGTAGGCGTGCCGCCCGCTTCAGTGAGCACCATGTATTGCGTATCGTGCGAGGTCGCCCAGAGGATAAACAGATAAGCCGCTTTTTGCAACTGCGGATCGGCATACTGATTGATCGCCACGCCCCCGATGCCATAGTTCGTGCCATGCACGGCCTGCCCCTTATTGACGATCCACGTCGCTTCCCCTTTCGGGCAAAGGCCATAGGATGTTCTGCCGCCTGCCGCTTTCGACAGTTTCGGATGCTCCACTGCGCCGGCATACTCGCCGACATTCACCACCATCGCGATCTCACCGGCGCAATAGGCCGTGTTCACGCCGTCCCAATCATATTGAAACGATTGCGGATGCACGACTGCGATCAGTTCTTTATATCGGCTCAATGCCTGGATAGACTGTTCATCGCCCCAATTGCAAGGGCCGGGGGTACGGCTGCCGAAATAGGGATCAAAATCCCATTCCGTCCATTGCCCATGCGAATACGCAAACCGCTGGAAATCCGCAAACGTAGGCCAGCCTTTTTTGCCCCAGAGCGCAATGCCGTATTTGACATCCGGGAACTGTGCCTTTTTGAAAAATGTACAGATGTCCATGACATCTTTCCAATTGGTCTCTTCCGTATATTGCAGCGGTTTCCCATACTCTTTTTCAAACTGCGGAGAATATTTCTCGAACAGATCGCGGCGGTACATCATGACATTAATGGCATTATCATACGGATAGGCGGCAATTTTGTCGTCCCCGTAAAACCGTCCAGTGACATCCAGCCAGCGGTAGCCCCAGACGCTATCGCCAACCCCGTCACGCACTTGCGGGAACGTTGGATCTTTGTCAAACGTTCGCAAATCCGCGGCGAGATCAAAGAACGGCGCGCCAATCGGGTTATCCTGCGAATAATACAAGACATACGTGGCCTTCTTGTTTTTGAGGTCACTCGCCAATTTGGCCTGGATCACATCAATGTTGTCCGGCACGATCTCAATCTCGATCCCGGTCAATTGCGTAAAAGCGTCGATTTTCGCTTTGATTGCCATCGTGGGCGGGGTATTCTCCCCCAGAAAGGTCAGTTTCGTGCCGGCAAATTGTTTCCAGCTATCAGCATCAGCCGCAAAAACGAATTTGCCCGGCATGAATTTCGAGGCCACAAATTGTCCGCCGACGAATGCCAGCGTTCCGACGCCCATCTGTTTTAACAGCTTACGACGAGTGATGTCCATAGGATGTTCCTCCTTAAATGTGTTGGTTGACATTACCGATCATCTCGTTTTTACGCGGTACTGCATGATTGAAGCATTGATGCCGTAAAACCCCTGACCATCGCAGAGTTGCGCACAGTGATCACGAATAATACTCCTGCATTGTCAGGAGTGTCTGATACAAGCCGTTACATGAAACGTTCACGTCTTCCCTTGTTTCACCCCCTGAAAACATATCGCTGGCAATGATACACTCGGGCAAGGATGGCCTTTTACACGACCTGAAGGACTACGGGTTACTGAAATTCAATTGTGCCTCTTAGAAATGCTCGAATTCTTGATCTAAATCGTCATCCTGGACATTCGGCGCGTCTGAACGTTTCTCCAGGCGGCGTTCCAACGCGGATGAGGCAGACGGTTTCAGCGTTTTCGGGGAAGCGGCGCTCATCGGCGTTTCGGAGATGGCAGACTGTAGCAAGGCGACTAATCGGTCTTTTTTAAGCCCCTGAAGTAATTCTAAGATATCATGTTCCTGAGCCTGAACGGACGTTTGAATATCTGCTACCGTGAAAAATGCCATCGTTTGCTGCAAGGTATCCGCCTGCATCGTCAAGCTTTCGGCAGATGAGGCCACTTCCTCCGCAGTCGCCGCATTCTGCTGTGTCACCGTATCCAACTGCTGGATCGCCCGATTGACCTGTTCGATTCCTCTGAATTGTTCTTGATTGGCGGCATTGATATCCTGGACGAGTTCCGCCGTTTTCTCGCTGTTCGGAGCCAGCCGCTGCAATACCTCCCCGGCTTGCGCCGATAACGTGGCACAGGAATGCACTAACCTGCGAATTTCATCAGCAGCAGACCGGCTTTGGTGGGCTAACTCCCTGACAGACGCCGCCACCACGGAAAAGCCTTTACCATACTCCTGCGCTTTGGCCGCTTCAATCGCGGCATTTAAGGAGAGCAAATTCGTCTGGCTGGCAATCTCCTGCACGATGGATATCCGCTCCGCAATCACCTCCATCGCCTGAATGATTTCTATAACTGCGTGATTTCCCAAACGCGCATCGTCGGCGGATTTGACCGCCATCTCTTCCGTAATTTTGGCATTATCAACGGTTTGGCGAATATTGGCCGCCATTTCCTCCATAGATGCGGAGACCTCCTCAGTGGCTGCCGCTTGCTGCGACGCGCCCTGGGACATTTGTTCGGCCACCATGCTCATTTCACGGCTGCGCAGGGCGACTTCGGCGGTCGAATTTTTCACGTCACGCACAACCTCGGCAATTTTGACTTGCATCTCCCCGAAAGCGCTGGATAATAAGCCAATTTCATCACGCCGCGATGTATCAATTTCTTGTTGGAAATTCCCGTCTGCCATAGCAGGCGCAACACGTAACAGGCGTGAAAGAGGGGCAATCATGAGGACGCGCAGGCTGATCAACAGGCCGCTGAATAAGATCATATCTAATGCGATAATCGCAATTGATGTTTCTATAATCGTTTGACGGAGTTCAGCTTGCATAAAGCGTGTTGTCATGGCGACTTGCACAGTCCCGATGGATTTTCCTTCATAGATCAAGTCTCTAACTATTGGGGGAAATTCTTCAGTCAGTTCCCCTGTCATATCCACGACATTCCATTCCGTATCGCGCCTTTTACTGATCAGCACAGCAGCTTTACTATCAGAGACGATAACGGCCAGGAGTTCCTTTTCCTGCATGGCTGCTTCAACCTGAGCAGCTAAATCCTCCATGTTATAATTCCAGACCGGTATCGCAACGCTGAGCGCCATTTGCCCCGCAATGGTATTGGCGAGCGACGTTAATTTTTCCTGTGCCCGGCGCTGTTGATTTTGATACTGATAGAGGCCGAATCCGCCTAACGTGAGCGTAGTAAGCCCAATAATCGTGAATCCGATTTTGATCTGAAGCCCCACTCCTCTGGATGATTTCAGCGCGTCCAATAGTTTCATAAGGGAATGGCATGCAGGCGATGACGTGAGCATCATCGCCTTATGCACTCAGCAGGTTTAATATGTCGCAATTGCCGATTCAAACAATTCCTTCGTCACGGCGGGGATATTTCCAGAACCATAAAATTGTTCCAGAATTTGCTGCCACTGACCATTGCTGGCAATCGCTTTCATCCCGGCCTTTAACTTCGGCTCGTAATAGGCAAAATCCGGGTGGCGATCATTCAGAAGCAAGACGCTATCAATCTGATGGAACGGCACGTCCTGGTAAATCCCATACTCAGCAGCACGATCTTTAAAGAGATCGCGCAGCATAAGTTCAATTGAAAACTCTGAGGCGACGCCGAGGTCATCCCGTCCCCCATCCAGTTTTTTGAACACAAGGTCTAAGGCATCAGCCGGATCGATATTCAGATTGTTTTCTTTCCCGACAACATGCGTCGTCCCTCCGGCCAGAACCCCGATCTGATAATCTTTCAGATCGGAGAGTTGTTGGTAGTTGAATCCCTGGGGGAACCGATCCTTGCGATAGAACACTAAAAAGCGACTGACAAAAAACGGATACTCTTTAATATGCGGCTGCACGTCGGCAGCAAAGGTATTCTTCACTCCGATGTACGCCAGCGATTCGTTTGAGGCGATCTGCCCGATGGCTCGTTTTACTGGAAGATACGTAATGGTGGTGGAAACCCCTTGCGAAGCGAATGCCGCCTGAACTAACTCTACCAGGAAACCAGATTTGGAAATGCTGCTTTCTCCCATGACCGGAGGATATTTGAAGGTCAAAATTTCCAGAGGCGTTTCCTCAGCCGCCCAGAGAATGGAGTTTATTGTAACGAACCCCAGGACAACAATCATCCATGCGATGACTTTGCGAAAATTCTTTATTTTACACATGAGCATTTTCCTCCCTATCTGAAGTGAAGAGAAACTGTTCAATTTAGGAAATCTCTTGATTTATCAGCGAAATTTCCGACGAATCCGCCCCAATACTGTTCGGAATGCATCCCCCCTTTTTGTCAAAAAAGCGACGACTCAGCCTTCTCTCTCTTCCTACCCATCTGCGCCTCTCGCAGAAGCAGGATTTCGTTATAAAGAACGAAATATCTTTTCCCGTACACATCCTCTGATCTTGCCTTATTAAGGTTATGTATAGGCGCAATTTGTCAAGCGAGACAATTCGAAAAAACTCTTTCACCAGGCTGAAGCCTGGCGTTCCATTTTCGTGCCTTCTATTGCCGAATTGATTTTTTCATGTTCATAAACCCCTGAAAACATTATTTAAACATCCGCGACCGCCGCGCCGGTTTTACGCCAGCGCCATCTCGAATTCCGCCAGCGGAAACGAAATGACGCGCTGAATGCGTTCTCGCTCGCGGGCAATTTGCTCAAGGTGTTTATACGCTGGCGCGTCGAAATACTCTTCGCCGCATTGATTGCAGACCCAGACTGGCACATGATCGACATAAATCGTCTGACCGCGATAGCGAAAGCGCACTAATTTGGTTCGAAGTTCCATTGTTCCTTCGCAAAACTCGCAATGATCCGGAATTGCTGGGTTTTTAGACATATCTTGTTGAGCATGAGTTGTCAGACACCTTCAAGGTGTCTGACAACTCATCCTTTTTCGCTCCCAGGGGTTGAAACCCCTGTCTATACGCCGCCGCCCTTTCAGGGCGGAAAACGTCGCGGAGCGACGACGGAATATAGACGGGGGTTTCAACCCCTGATAAATGTCATCTTCTGGCTATTTCACATCCACGACCGCCGCGCCGGTTTGCCCGAAAACTTCCGGCGTGTACATCTCTGAGATGAAGGTCGGCGGCAGATTGAACGTACCGCTATGCTCCGCGCTGACGAGATAGGCGACGGT
>CAZMEO010000144.1:0-8379 GCA_964565315.1 uncultured Candidatus Moduliflexus sp.
CTGGCAGCAGGCGCGTCTTTTAATTGCCGCTGCCGCGAAACGAGAGGAACAGTTCCACACCTGGCAGCAGAACGAATATCTGCAAGCTGTCCGGCAGATCGAAGGCGCATTGATCACGACGTTCGACCTGACTGGCGTGTACGAAGTCTTGACGAGCGCACTGCCGCGCTTAGGGATTCCGGCGTGTTCTGTCGCGTTGTACGAATCGGCTGGACACGCCGATGCTCAGGCGCGTTTAATTCTGGCCTATCATGACGAACATGTCGTCGAGCTGCCCGTAGATGGCCTGCTTTTCCCGGCGCGGCAATTAGTGCCGCCGGACGTATTCCCGCGCAATCGCCGGTATAATTTCGTTGTTGAGCCGCTCTATTTTCGCGCCGAACAACTCGGCTTCGCCCTGTTTGAAGTCGGCCCGCGCGACGGCTCGGTCTATGAGGGGCTGCGGACGACGCTGAGCAGCGCGTTGCAAGGGGCGCTGCTGCTCCGGCGCGTGAACGCGCACGCCGCTGAAATCGCGGAACAGAAATATATTTTAGAGACATTTATGGCGAACGTGCCGGATAATATCTATTTCAAAGATCGCGAAAGCCGCTTTACGCAAGTTAATCCAGCCTTAGCGAACCGCCTCGGCACATCGCCCGCAGCCCTCATCGGCAAAAGCGATTTCGATTTTTTCCCGCCGGATCAGGCGCAGCCGAAATATGAGCAGGAACAGGCGATCATTCAGAACGGACAAGCCTTGCTCAGCCTGGAAGAGCCGGATGCTGGCGGAGGATGGTCACTCACCACGAAGATGCCTCTCCGTAATGCAGCGGGAGAGGTGGTCGGCACGTTCGGGATTTCGCGCGACATTACTCCGCTGAAGCAGGCGCAAATGGAAATTGCGGCAGCCTACGAAGAAATCCGCCTGCTGAACACCCGGCTGCAAGAAGAAAACCTCCGCATGAGCGCCGAATTAGACGTATCGCGGCGCATTCAGCAGATGATTCTCCCTCAGCCCGAAGAACTCCAGCGCATCGAAGGGCTCGATATTGTGGGCTACATGCAGCCCGCTGATGAAGTCGGCGGCGATTATTACGATGTCCTCAACATGCATGATATGACGCATATCGGCATTGGCGACGTGACCGGACACGGCCTGGAAAGCGGGATTCTGATGTTGATGGTGCAAACCGCGATCCGCACGCTGATCGAACATGGCGAATCCGATCCGGTGACGTTTCTTTCGACACTGAACCGCGTGGTGATGAAAAACGCAAGCCGGATGCACGTGGATAAAACGCTGACATTGGCGTTCGTGAATTATCAGCACGGGCTGTTGAAGATTGCCGGTCAGCATGAAGACCTGCTGGTCGTTCGGCGGGGCGGACAGGTGGAACGGGTGGATACGCTCGATCTCGGCTTTCCATTAGGGCTGGAAGAAGACATTGCCAGATTTGTCGCAGAAGCCACCATCACCCTTGAGCCGGGCGATGGCGTCGTGCTTTACACAGACGGCATTACCGAAGCTGAAAGTCCTGAAGGCAAATTATACGGACTGGAACGCCTCTGCGCCATGCTTCACCGCCACTGGGATCAACCGGCGGAAGGCATTAAACAAGCCATTGTCGCGGATGTCATGCGTCATATTGATACGCTGAAAATCCTGGACGATTTAACGCTGGTCGTCCTGAAGCAACGCTAACCCGCTCCGGCATTTCCGTCTAATTAGTGATGACGTTAAATAGGGAGAAAACACGCGATGAATATCATGCTTATTGCGGCCTTCGGCGGCTGTATCGGAGCGCTGCTGCTGCTCGTCCTTTTGTTGTGGTTCAGATGCAAACGGTTTCAAAAAAATGTAGAGACGATTCAAGAGCAGCTTGCGGTAATCACCGACCATCTGCAAGCGCTTGTCGGCTATGTTGACGCGCAGCACCGCTACCAGTATGTCAATAAGCGCTACGCCGAATGGTATGGATTTTCAAAAGAGGAGATGATTGGAAAAACGATCCAGGAAACGCTCGCCCCGCAAGCGTATGAACGAGCGCACCCTCTTCATGAAGCCGCTTTGCGCGGAGAACATCTCTCCTTTGAAAATACTGCGCCGGGGCGTGACGGACAGCAGCATCATCTCCTGGTAGATTTAGTGCCGCATGTCGGCGCAGACGGAAAGGTCAAAGGCTTCTTAGGTTTGCTGCTCGATATTTCCGAGATGAAACGGCAAGAAGAAGAACTGCGCCGCGCCAAAGAAAAGGCCGAGTTGGCGAATCAGGCCAAAAGCGCGTTTTTAGCGAATATGAGCCACGAATTGCGGACGCCGCTCAACGGCATTTTAGGATACATCCAGATTCTTCAGCGCGACCAATCGCTCAACCAGACCCAGCGCAACGCGCTTGCCATTATCGAACACAGCGGCTATTACCTGTTAGAATTGATCAACGATATTCTGGATTTAGCGAAAGTGGAAGCCGGAAAAATCGAACTGCATACGGTTGACGTGCCGCTGAGAAGCTTGCTCCAGAGCATCAGCGACATCATCCGATTCAGAACCGAATCGAAGGAGATTGTGTTTCGATTGGACGCCGCGCCGACGCTGCCGTCTCTCATTCGCGCTGATGAACGGCGGCTGCGCCAAATTCTGATCAACCTGTTAGGCAACGCCATCAAATTCACGGAACGCGGGAGCATCACGCTGCGCGTCACAGGGGCACAGCGCCCTGCGTCCGAGCAGGAAACGCGCCAAGCGCAGTTGCGCTTCGAGGTGGAAGATACCGGCATCGGCATGGCGGAGGAGGAATTACGCAATCTGTTCAAACCGTTCGAACAGATCGGAGACAGCAGACATAAAGATATGGGGACAGGATTAGGGTTAGCGATCAGCCAAAATCTCGTGCGCCTGATGGGCGGCGAATTGCATGTGGCAAGCGAATCCGGCGTCGGCAGCCGCTTCTGGTTCGAGCTATCCGTGCCGGTCGTCGAATCCGCCGCGGCGAACGCGCCGGATAACACGCCGCATATTATCGGCATCATAGGGGCAAGCCCTCGCATTGTCGTCGTGGATGACAATAGCGTGAGTCGGCGCATGCTTGTGGACGCGCTCGCCCCGCTCGGTTTTGACATCCATGAAGCCGGCGATGGCCGCACGGGATGGCAGGCGTGCCTTGAATGGCATCCGGGCGCGGTGATCACGGATTTGCGCATGCCGGAGATGGATGGAGTGGCGCTGATTCGGCAACTGCGGCAATCCCCGGCGTTGAACGAGGTCGTCATTCTCGCCTCGTCGGCCAGCGTCTATCAGGAAGACCAGCAGCAAAGCATCGTGGCGGGCGCAAATGCGTTTCTTCCGAAACCGATTGACATATCGGCCCTGCTGCGCCAACTTCAGCACTGGCTGCATCTGACATGGCAATACGCGGACACGGCGGATGCCGCTGACGCAGATCGCATATCGGAAGCGCCGGAACGCCTGGCCGCGCTGCCTGACGCGCTGATGCGCAGATTGCGAAAATCCGCGATCATTGCTGATATTCAGGAGATCAGCAGAGTGATTGAGGAGATTCGGCAGAGTGATGCGAATCTGGCCGATACGCTCACAACGCTGACGCAAGAGTTCGAATATCGCAAGATTTTAGATATCGTGGGAGAGCGTGATCAAGATTGATGTCGCATCTCAAGCAGCGGATGCCATTCCGCGCCTCATTGACGATAACCGGCAATCACAACGCATCGCAAGGACATTTCTATGCGTATATGGCTTTTTGTCATGATCTTCTGGGTGTTGACGGGCTGCGCCTCTCAGAAAGAAACACCGCCAGAAGCGCAGGCCGGCAGGCTTGATTTGACCAGGTGGAATTTCGAACAGCAAGGGCTTGCGGCTCTCAACGGCGAGTGGGAGTTTTACTGGCAGCAATTGCTTCAACCCGATGATTTTCACGCGCATCCGCCCAAAACTGCCGGCGCGCGCGTACCCGGCAGATGGTTTGCCTATCGCCTTGACGGGCAAACGTTTCCGGGGAACGGCTATGCGACATTTCGCCTGTTCGTGCGCCTCGCGCCGACCGATCAGATGTATGGCCTGCGGCTCACCGGCATCGACACGGCGTATCGCATCTGGATGAACGGTCAGGAAATTCTGGCCGATGGCGTGGTCGGCGCGACGCGCCAGACCTCCGAGCCTCACAACACGCGCCGACACGCCTTTTTTACGCTCTCCTCC
Source organism: uncultured Candidatus Moduliflexus sp. (assembly GCA_964565315.1). Taxonomy (GTDB): domain Bacteria; phylum Moduliflexota; class Moduliflexia; order Moduliflexales; family Moduliflexaceae; genus Moduliflexus. Next base: position 4,199 of record CAZMEO010000144.1, read on the forward strand.
GTCGGCGTGACCTCTGGAACAGAGCGCCAACCGGCAACGCTGGAATTGGTGATTCAGAATTCGAATTTTCAGAGCAGAAGCGGCGGCATCTGGTCTGCCGTGTACTTCGGCCTTGCCACAGATATTGCCCGAAGCCAGGCACGCGCCAACGCCCTCGATCTCTTTCAGTTTGGCAGCCTGTTCGCCACCAGCCTCTACCATTTCGGGCTATACAGCCTGCGCCGCAAAGATCGGCACACACTGTATCTCGGCGTGCTGTGCCTCTTGACTGCCATCAGAACGGTGGTGATGGGGGAAAGTTTTTTAGGCGCGTTCCTGCCTGGCTTGAGTTGGTCGGCGCTGCTCAAAATCGAATATATCACGTTTTATTTAGGAACTCCCACATTATTGGCGTTCTTGTTCCACCTCTACCCAGAGGATTATGCCGGATGGTTTTCACGCGCGCTGCAAATGCTCGGGGGAATATTCAGCGGCTTCGTCGCGCTCGCTCCGCCGCATCTCTTCACGCAAACGCTGCCCTATTTTCAAGCGGTGACCATCATCACCGCCGCGTATTCCATTTACGGCATCATTCATGCCATTCGACGCCGCCGGAAATGCGCAATGCTTATCGGCATCGGCCAATTGGTGCTGCTCTGCGCGGTCATCAACGATGTCCTGTACGCGAATGGCCTGATTGACACCGGTTATTTCATTTCTTCCGGCGTCATGCTGTTTGTCCTGCTGCAATCGTTCGCCGTATCAGCGCGTTTTGCCGACGCTTTTTCAACCGTCGAAGCCTTATCCGACCAACTCCGCGAGGAAATCGTGGAACGGCAGCACGCCGAAGCCGCGATCCGGGAAAGCGAAGAGCGCTACCGGCAGTTGGTCGAACTCTTGCCAGATGGGATTTTCGTCCATCAAGCGGGGCGGCTGACCTACGCGAATCCCGCGTTAGCGCGCTTGCTGAAGGCGGAAGAACCGTCAGTCCTGTTAGGGCGTCCCGTGTTGAGTCTCGTCCATCCAATGCATCACGCCAGCCTCACGGAGCAGATTTGGCAACGCCAGCACGCCCAGAACGCCGCGCCATTCGTGGAAGGGCAATTCATCAGGCTCGACGGCGCCGCCATCGATGTCGAAGTGGTCGCGACCGCCTATCCCTCTCATGGCATCCGGGCATCGTTAGTGATCGCGCGCGACATCACGGAGCGCAAACGCATCGAAGCCCAACTCGACGCCTATCACAAATCGTTAGAAGCATCCGTCACGCTGCGCACGGCGGAACTGGCTGCCGCCAATGCCCAATTGATGGAAGAAATCAGCGAGCGCCAGCTTGCCCAAAACGCCCTGGCAGAAGAGCGCAATCTGCTGCGGATTCTGTTCGATCATCTGCCGGATGTCATTTTTATCAAAGATACGGCGCTCCGCTTTTTGGAGTCGAATGTTGCCACTGCCCTCGCGATGGGCGCGGCTTCCCCGGAAAACCTGTTCGGCAAGACCGACTTCGACTTTTATCCGCTGGAATTCGCGCAACAGTATGCCGCGCGGGAACGCGCGATCTTTGAAACCGGCGAGCCGATGCTGAATATAGAAGAATTCCATCTTGATCCGACCACTGGCGAACCGAAATGGTTTTTATCAACGAAAATCCCATTCAACGATCAGCATGGCGTCGTGCGCGGATTGGTCGGCATCGGCCATGACATCACCAATCGCAAGCGCACTGAAGAAGCCCTGCATCAAGCCCATGCCGAATTGAAACAGGCTGTGGCGGAAGAACTCCGCCAGCGCCGTATTGCGGAGAGCTTGCGGGAAATCGCCATGATGCTTAACAGCAGCCTCGACCTCAAGACAGTGTTAGAGAAAATCATGGCGCAGCTTCAGCGCATGGTGCAATATGACAGCGCTGCGATCCTCTTGCACGAGGGCGGTCATTTAGTCGTGTACAGCGGCCTGAATATTCCCGAATCCGCGAAAGGCAAAGCGATCTCCTTCGAGAGTCAGGATCCCGCCATTTGCGTTTTTCAGCAGAAAATTCCGCTGTGGTTCGCTGATGTCAGCACCGATCCGCACTGGCAAACCTGGCCGGAAACCGAACAGATTCGTTCCTGGATTGGCGTGCCGTTACTGGCAAACGATACGGTGTTAGGCGTCTTAACCGTGGATCGTTTTACGGTTGACGCCTATCACGCCGAAGATGCGCGGGTGCTGCATATATTTGCAAATCAGGCCGCATTAGCGATTTACAACGCCCGCCGGTTCGAAATCGAAACGCGGCTGCGCCAGGAAGCCGAAACTCTGCGCACGGCAATGCAGGCGCTCTCCACGACCCTGAATTTGCAGCAGGTCTTCGAATTGATTCTGAGCGAATTGCGAAAAGTCGTCCCCTATGACAGCGCTTCGGTGCAGCAGCTTCAGGGAACGTTTTTGGAAATTATCGGCGGCGATGGATTTCCGAATCTGCCGGAAGTGTTGGGCATCCGCTTTGACGTGACCGCCACCGACACCCCCAACCATGATGTCATTCGCGCACGCGCTCCGGTGATTATCGATGATGTGCAGCCGCGATATGAGATATTCCAACACTGGCCGCATGCCAAAGCGTACATTCATTCCTGGTTAGGCGTCCCGCTGCTGTTCGGCGATCATTTGCTCGGCATGATCAGCCTGGATCAGAAAAAACCGGGCTTTTATACGCAAGAGCATGCCAATCTTGCGATGGCGTTCGCGTCTCAGGCCGCCCTCGCGATTCGGAATGCGCAGTTGTATCAGGCGATGAAACGCGAAAAGCAGTTCTTCGAAACCTTGATGCTGAACAGCCCGGTCGCCACCGTCATGACCGATCCGACCGGCGCGATCAGCCTGTGGAATCCGGCGGCGGAGCGCTTATTCGGCTATGCCAGAGATGAAGCCATCGGTCATCATCTTGATGACATTATCACCTCGCCCGCCATGCGCGAGGAGGAAATGGCCTATACGAGCCAGGCGTTCGATGGCGGCACGGTTCGCGCCATGACCCGGCGTTCTCGCAAAGACGGCGCGTTCGTTGAGGTCGAACTCTTCGCCGTGCCGGTGACGGTGGAGCAGAAACATGTCGCCGTCTTAGCGCTCTATCACGACATCACGGAACTGAAACAGGCGGAAGCCAAACTTATTGCCGCCAACAACGAGCTTCATGAGACATTGGAGCATTTGCAGCGAACGCAGACGCAATTGATTCACGCGGAAAAAATGGCGGCGCTCGGCAAGTTAGTCGCCAGCATTGCCCATGAGATCAACACGCCGCTTGGCGCGATTCGCGCGTCTGTCGAGAATATTTCCAAGACGATCAAACAGACGTTGGAAGGCTTGCCAACGTTTTTGTCCGAATTATCTGCTGAACGCTGCCAGGATTTCTGGACGCTATTCCATCGCGCCTTGCAAAAAGACCTGCACATCTCAGCCAAAGAGGAGCGGAAGATCAAGCGTGAGGTCGCGAAAGAGCTTCAGACCTTTCATCCTGATTCTGCCCAGAAAATCGCGGAACTTTTAGTAAATCTCGGCATCTATGCCAATCTTTCGGACTTGATGCCGCTGCTCAATGATCCGAGGCATCCGATGATTTTGGATATGGCGTATCGCCTGTCCGGCCTGCATGAGAGCGCCGAAACAATTTTCCTGTCAACGGAACGGGCGTCGAAGGTGGTCTTTGCCCTAAAAACGTATGCACAGTACGATCATTCCGGCCAACGGGCGATGGCAAACGTTCTTGATGGCATTGAGGCGGTGCTGACGCTCTATCATGCGTATCTAAATCAGGGGATTACCGTCAGCAGGCAGTATGGCGACGTGCCGCCGATCTGCTGTTATCCCGATGAACTGAATCAGGTCTGGACGAACCTGATTCATAACGCGGTTCAGGCCATGCAAGGCAAAGGTCGGCTGGATATTCTGGTGAACCCCGTAGAAACGCATGACCATGTAGAGACGCACGGCCGTGCGTCTCTACAACCTGGAATTCTCGTCGAAATCACCGATTCCGGCCCCGGCATTCCCGACGCGATCAAACGCCATATTTTCGAGCCGTTTTTCACCACCAAGCCTGTGGGGGAAGGGAGCGGACTCGGCCTCGATATTTGCCAGAAGATTATTGAGAAACATCGAGGAACTATCGACTGTGACAGCCAGCCGGGGCGCACGACATTTCGCGTCTGGCTGCCTGC
>CAZMEO010000145.1:0-6356 GCA_964565315.1 uncultured Candidatus Moduliflexus sp.
GACGGTAATTATGAAACGTAATATGATGGTTCTATCATGAAGCGGTTGCCGCTGACGCGCATCGCCGCGCTGCCGCAACTCAATATATCATTCAAGGAGGATACTTCTATGGCACAAGTAACAGCAAGATATTATGAACGTCCGTGGATGCCGCGCGCTGACATTTACGAAACGCAGGATCATGTCGTCTTACAACTCGATCTGCCAGGCGTGAAACCGGAGCAGGTGGATATTCAGTGCGAAAAAGGAACGTTGACCATCAAAGGCGAGCGCCCGTTCCCGAATGAGGACGCGCATCGCACCTATTATCGCGTGGAACATTCGTATGGCCCATTCGAGCGTTATTTCGAGATTCCGCGCACGTTGGACGTGAACAAGGTCGAAGCAACCTATCAAGACGGGGTGTTGTCGTTGCGTTTTGCGAAAGCGGAAGAGGCGAAACCGAAAAAAATCCAAATCCAGATCAATTAATGTATCATCGTGGCGAGGCATGAGGTGCGCTTCATGTCCCGATTCCGCAGAAAAATAGGAGGATAGCGATATGTTGACACGTTGGGAACCATTTGGAGGCTTGCGCCGTCGGAATGACGTATTCAGCGATTTGACAGGCATTCAGCAGGAAATGAACCGGCTGTTCGATGAGTTTTTCGGCGAACGCCGCAGCGGATTGGCCGAGGGAAGTTGGCTGCCCGCCGTCGATGTGTCCGAAAACGACGCGGACATCGTCGTTCGCGCTGAATTGCCGGGCATGACGCAGAATGACATTCAGTTGAATCTGCAAGACAATGTGCTGACGCTGACTGGCGAGAAAAAGCAGGAAAACAAAGACGAGCAGAAGAACTACCATCGCACTGAGTGCTCGTATGGCAGTTTTACGCGGAGTTTCACGCTGCCCGCGAACGTGAATCAGGAGCAGATCAAAGCGACTTTTAAAGATGGCGTGTTGGAAATCGTGCTGCCAAAAGCGGAAGAAGCCAAAGCGAAAAAGATCGCCATTTCGTCTGGTTCATAAACAACGGCCAACCCTGTCAGGGTTCGAAACCCTGGCAGGGTTTTTTTATGGTTACAACAGCAGCAGCCCGACGATTTCCGCGACCAACAGCGGATCAAACGGCTTGACGATAAAGATTTTCACGCCTAATTCAAACACCTCTTCCCGCAATTCTTTCATATCCGAGCCGCTGATGACGATGACGTTCGTGGTTGGCTCGGCTTCAAGAATGCGCTTAATGGCGTCAATCCCGCTCATCCCCGGCATGGACAAATCCATCGTGACAAAATTGGGGCGCAGCCGCAGGAACGCTTCAATCGCCTCATGGCCGGTTTTGGCTTCCGCCACGACTTCGCCGCCGAGGATTTCAACGGTCTGGGCTAATGACGCCCGCACCACTTTGGAATCATCCGCCACGAGAAAATGAATGCGCGCATCCTCGGCCAGCGTAATATCCTGGCGATAATACACGCTTGGCCGCTCGATAATCGGGACGGGCTGCACAGTTTTGGCGGAGAACGTCACCAAATCCGGCGCGATTTGCCGCAGCAGCGACGTGTCATATAACTCCTGCTCCGCATACATGCGCGACACCATCCCTTCATGATAGAGAAAATCGCGGAACGCTAACAGGCCGATTCTGAACAGATTATCGAATTTCATGGAATACAAATTTTTCCGCATCGCCGCAGTCAGTTCGTATTGCGTGACTTCGAAAAACCAGGCCAATTCTTTCACGATTTCGCGCCGCTGCTCATTGAGCAGAGTCGTCGCGATATGCAACACGCGCAAAATGGCTTTGATTTCATCGGGATAGGCGCGAAGATGCTCTTCAGAGACCATCAAGCACGCCTGATCCACCAGCCAGCTGACATCCCCTTCCATATTGGGAATCTCGGAACGCACGCCGGAAAAATACATCTGCCCGCCGAATTTTCGCGCGCTTGTCGTCCAGGGTTCCCACGACGCAATCGCATCCACTTCGCCATCCAGAAACGCCTGCACTTGCTGATGCGGCAGCATGTCAACAAATTCGACATTGCGCAGATTGATGCCGAGATCGCGCGCCATATTGCTGATCGCAATATACACGGCAGCGTCCTGTGCGATGGCAATGCGTTTTCCTTCTAAATCTTTGGGGTCTTTCAGTTGCGCATTCGGGTGCAGAACCACCTGCTGCGTCCCGCCGATGTCGGCGAGCGGCGCGACAATTTTGGCTGGAAAGCCTTTGTCATGCAGCAGAATCGCCGTAATCGGCGTTTGAATAAAGGCAAACGGTTTTTGTTCCGCCGCGAGAATATCTCTCGGCATGGTCGTGCCCGACTCGATAAATTTGAACGAGACATCAAGCCCGACGTCCTGAAAGAGGTTGCGCTGCATGGCTAACGCTAATTGCGCGGAAACGTTCGGGTCTTTGGTACCCCAGATTTCAAGGTGTCGCATGCCGTCCGCTCATTCATCGCCGTTCATGCCCGCTTATCAGGCAAGCATCGCGGGATGATCCCTTTGTCATACGGTCAGATGTTCGGAGACTGCACTGTCTCCTGGTGAAAGTAAAATTATCAACAAGAAGATATGACAAACACGCGGGGGATTTGGCAAGAGAAAGTTATCTGAACTCTCAAATTTCCTGGTAATCCTGTAGGGGCGAGGTTTCCTCGCCCTCAAACAGACTGAACAACCTCGCCGCAAAACGGGCGGGGACCCCCCGCCCCTACGAACGCGGCGCGTTTACTTCTGCGCTTTGCCCTGATTTGCAACGGCCTGCATGGCTGCCGCGATTTTTTCCTGATCGCCAAGATAATAATGGCGAATCACCTTGAGATCGTCGTCCAATTCATAGACCAACGGCACGCCGGTCGGAATGTTCAGCGCGATCACTTCTTCGTCGCTCATATTATCCAAATATTTCACCAACGCCCGCAATGAGTTGCCGTGCGCGGCGATAATCACGCGCTTTCCGGCTTTGATCTGCGGCACGATGGTTTCATGATAATACGGCAGGAAGCGCGCAACCGTGTCTTTCAAGCATTCGGTCAACGGCAATTCTTCCTTCGTCAAATCGGCATAGCGGCGGTCATGGCCGGGATAGCGTTCGTCCGATGCTTCCAGAGGTGGCGGCGGCACGTCGTAGCTGCGCCGCCAGATTTTAACCTGATCATCGCCGAATTTTTGAGCGGTTTCAGCCTTATTCAAGCCTTGCAGCGCGCCGTAATGCCGCTCATTCAACCGCCAGTTGCGATAGACCGGAATCCACATCAAATCCATTTCGTCCATCACCGTCCAGAGCGTCCTGATTGCGCGTTTTAACACTGAGGTAAAAGCGACATCGAAGGTATAGCCCTCATTTTTCAACACCTGTCCCGCGCTTTTGGCTTCTGCGCGTCCCGTCTCATCCAGATCGACGTCCGTCCAACCCGTGAAGCGGTTTTCCTTGTTCCACTGGCTTTGTCCATGTCGAAGCAGTACCAATTTGGTCATAATATTCCCCCTGGCTTGTAAAACCTCGCAGGTTGTAGAAACCTGTGAGGTTTTATCACGTTGTTATTTCTCATGTTTATGCAACGTTCAGCACCTTCAAATACACGACTTTTCCATCTCCCGGCGCATAAAAATCGGCAAAAAACGCGGCCTCTTCATAGGTGCAGGCAAGATAAAACCGGCGCGTCGAATCGTATTGCTGGCGCGACGATGTTTCGATGTACACGCGCTGCCCGCCCATCGCGCCAATGATTTCTTCGCTTTTCTGCATCAGAATTTTGCCGATGCCCTTGCCTCTGAAGGCGTCATGCACGGCAATCCAATATAAATCGTAACTGGAAACCGTGCAGGGAATCGGGCCGAAACAGGTATAGCCGACGACGCGACCGTCATGTTCGGCAAAGAGAAAATAATAGCCGCTGTTTTCCCCTTTGTGCAAACGTTCTTCGACCAGTTCGATGGCGACGTCAATTTCCGCATCGGTAAAAAATCCCGTCGATGCCGTCAATTCGCGCACCGCCTGCGCGTCGGTGTCGCGCGCCTCTTGCCGAAACATCAATTCATTATTCATTCGAGAGAGAATCCTTCTACGTGTGCGATAATGTTTTCGTGAAATTCAGTAACGCAAGATCAGATGGCAGGGATTTTGTCAACAGAATCTTATCACCAGCGAACTTCTTTCGCGGGAAAGAACGTGTCAGACACGCCTCATGCGCCTGACACGTTTCGGCTGAGCTTACATCGCGTAAGTCTCGAACTCGTCAAAACTGCTTTCCAGCCGAGCGAGTTCTTCGACCGTTTTGGCTTTATGCTCAAGCGCAATCGCGGTCACAAGCGCGTTCGACAGGCTCATCGCCACGACCTGCGACTCGATGAACGAACTGACATCGCTGCGCACCGTAAATTGCAAGTCAGCCAGCGGCGTCAGCGGCGACATGATATTGTCGGCAATCGCCAGAATCTTGACCCCATGCTTTTTCAGGGCTTTCGCGATTTCCACCGTAACTTTGGAATAACGTTTCGTGCTGATGCCGATAAAGACATCTTGCTCGTTTGCATTCAGCAATTGTTCCGGCAAATCGCCGACGCCTGGCGAAATCAAATGCACTTTACGCAGGAAATAGCGCAGCGAAAACCAGAGAAACAGCGCCACTGAGTGCGAACTCCGCAGCCCGCAAATATAAATTTCGCGGGCGTTGCCAATCATGTTCACCGCGTCGGTAAAAGTTTTTTCGGGCGTATCCGAGGCAAAGAGCGTCAAATTTGTCTGATCCGCCTCAAGAATGGCATGCAGGATGAATTTCGAGCCTTGCGTGGCCTGCTGCTCTGCGCGTTTTTCAAGGCGGGTGATGGTCGAAATATCCTGGCGCATCATATTCTGGATATGCGTCTGGAAATCGGGAAACCCGTCGTAGCCTAATAATGAGGCAAAGCGCACGACCGTCGCCTCGCTGACGCCGACATTTTTGCCTAATTGCGCCGCCGTCAGAAACGCCACTTCTTCCGTATGCGCCAGCACGTATTGCGCGACGCGCTTCTGACCGCGCCCCAAATCGGGAAATCGTTCCTGAATTCCTTGCAATAACTCCACTTTCGTCTGATACATGCTCACCGTCCTTTAAGAAATGTCCTGTCAAGGCGTTCCCCCTGACAGGGCTGATGTCGAACAATCATTCAGCATCTTGCACCGCGTAAAAACTTCCGCAAAATTGCTCATTCCTCACGACTCTCATCCTGTTTGCAAGATACCTTGCAAAAAGATTCTCCTGGTGTCAAGTTTTTTTGAAACGAAATGAAAGTTTTACTGCATGAAACAACCCATGAAAGTCGCGACATGGCAAGATGCACGCACGCAAATTCTTCTTCGCGGCAAGCCTGTCGAAGCACGATGCGTAAGCCCAGATCAGAAAAGACTTGACAGCCCTTTGCCTCCTTGCAGGATGTGGCAGCGCATCGCCATGAACGACAATACAACTGGAGTCATAAAGACATGAATTCGCTTCTCAGCATCGATCAACTATCGCGGCAGGAAATTGAGTCCTTGCTCAAACATGCGCAGGAAATGGAGCATGGCAATTACGACCGCGAGGCCGCGCGCCGCAAAATTCTGATCCCGCTCTTTTTCGAGCCGAGCACGCGCACGCGCCTGAGTTTCGAAACCGCGATGCTGCGGCTTGGCGGGCAAACGCTGCATGTGCCGCATCTCGATGATTTAGCCGTCTCCAAAGGCGAATCATTGCAGGATACGATCCGCGTGGTCAGCGGCTTCGGCGATCTCATCGTGCTGCGTCATGCCGAAGACGCCGCCGTCTATCTTGCCGAAAAATATTCTTCCGTGCCGATCATCAACGGCGGGAACGGCTGCGACGAACATCCCACGCAGACCTTGCTTGATCTTTATACCATTTATAAAGAAAAAAAACAGATTGACGGCCTGACGATTGCGCTCGTCGGGGATTTGAAACATGCCCGCACCATGCACTCGCTGATGAAAGGCTTATCGCATTATCGCATCACGCTGTTTCTCATCTCGCCGCACGAACTCCGCGCCCCTAAGCCGCTCTGCGCGCTGCTGCGCGAGCGCAATGTCCGCTTTGTCGAACATCGCCGTTTGGAAGAAGTGATCTGGGACGTTGACGTGATTTACACGGTCATGCTGCAACATCACCGCATCAAAGAGCCGGAAACGCTGGAACGCCTGCGTCAGGAATATTACCGCATCACGCCGGAATTGCTTCGCTCCGGCAAGCAGGGCGTCACGATTCTGCACCCATTAGTGCGGATGAGCGAAGTGGCGGTTGACGTGGATGATTTGCCGAATGCGGCGTATTTCCGGCAGGCGCAAAATGGCGTCTTTGTCAGAATGGCCTTGCTGCACCGCATG
>CAZMEO010000145.1:6456-8368 GCA_964565315.1 uncultured Candidatus Moduliflexus sp.
TGATTGACCACGAAACATGCGCTCAAGAACCCTTGTGCTGTTTGTCCAACTCCCGATTCCGCGCCTGAAAATCACGCTTGAAGACCACAATATCCCGGTTGCGGCGCTTTACCTGCAAGCGTATCTGCGGGAGCAGGAACTCGCGCAGCAGTGCGAATTTCGCCTGTTCGACCCGTTTTTGCAAAACTACGGTTCGGACGAAACCATTGTGCGGGAACTTCGCGCTATTGCGCCGGATGTCATCTGCCTGTCGCTCTTTTGCTGGAATGTCGAACGCTCGCTCGACATCGCCGAACAACTCAAGCAGCAGACGCCCGCGCCGCTGATTTTGGCGGGCGGCCCGGAAGTCACGCCGGATAACGCGCTGCTGCATCATCCGGCGCTTGACGCCTGTGTCTATGGCGAAGGCGAACTGACGCTGCGCCTGCTGTTAGAAGCGTATTTGGCAACCGGGCGCGTTCCCGCCGATTTGCCCGGAACGCTTCGTTTCGACGGCGCAACGTGGCATGTTCAGCCGCCGCAGACCCGCGCCATTGACATCAACGCCGTCCGTTCCGCCTATCTGCAAGGGCTTGTGCCGCCGGGACGCTGGCAGGAAATGTATGTCGAAACCATGCGCGGCTGCCCATTTGCCTGCCGGTTTTGCTATTACAACAAGCAATGCGGCGAGGTGCGCTTTCTGAAACAGGAGACGGTGCTGGAACTCGCGCGCCATGCCCTCGCGCATGAGTATTCCGGCCTGTTTCTGCTCGATCCCTCATTCAACATTCGCCCCGATCTGGAAGAACTGCTCCGCAAGATCGCGGCGTTAAATCCTGGGCGTACTTTGAAAATCGCGACCGAATTGCGGGCGGATATGATTGACGAACGCCTCGCGCAATTACTGGCTGACGCTGGCGTGTATGAAGTCGAATTAGGCTTGCAGAGCGTTCATCGCGACACCATGCGCCAGATCGGGCGGACGCAATCGCTGGAAAAATTTCTGCGCGGCACTCGCGCCATGCTGACACGCGGCATTGAAACCAAAGTTGACCTGATTGTCGGCTTGCCGGGCGATGATTCGAACAAATTCAAGCGCAGCGCCCGCTGGGTGAAACGCGAGGGATTAGACGGCTATCTGCAAATCTTTTGCCTCAGCGTGCTTCCCGGCACGTATTTCCGCGCGCATGCCAGCGAACTCGGCCTGAATTATTCGCCGCTGCCGCCGTATTATCTCCAGTCGTCGCCGGGCTGGACGCGCGAAGCGATTCAGCAAGCGTTTGCCTGGTCGGAAGATTATTTTGACATGACGTTCGAGCCGGATATTGACGACGAATTTTCGCTCTCGCCGGTGTTAGGCGGCAGCCTGCAAGAAATTATCGCGGGGACGCCGTCGCAGCCGCCCGTCTATCCGACGAATGCGGCCTCGATCACGAAATGGCATCTCAGCGACATTGAGCGGGAAGACGATCTGTGTCGCCTCCTCCCCACGCTGCAACGCTTTACGCGCAGCAACCCGCATAACGCCTGCTTCATCTATCTTGAATTAGCCCGTCCGATTGCGATAGACGCGCTGATTGATTTTTATGCCGCCGCCGCGTCGCTGCGCCAGCGTTTTATTGATCGCGACCTCGGCGTGTTGACGCCTGATGATGCGCCGATTTTTCATTATCGTCTCGACATTCTGCTCCGGGAAACCTCGCGTCACGATTTCCCGGAGAACTATCTCGCCGCGCTGGAGGAGCATTTTTATATCGAATGGTTGCCGTAACCCCTGAAAATTCTTGCAAGAATCCTTTGACAGATTTTCTCTTTTCAGGAAAAGTCGTTGACGATATGTGATGACACGCGCATGGTATGAAACGCAGGAGTGTCACATCTTGATGTGACAGCGAAATCAAGATGTCGCGTTCCTGGTTGATGGTATAAATAA
>CAZMEO010000146.1:0-8364 GCA_964565315.1 uncultured Candidatus Moduliflexus sp.
TCCGCAGCGATTGCGCGTCTTTTTGACCAACAGCCTTGAGGAATATCACCCGGACAGCGATAACCTCTTTTTTGCCAACTGGCTAAGCGTCGAAGCGAACGAAGCCAACCGCGTCAAGCGCGACGCGCCGGTCATGGTTATTCTGGGCAATCCGCCGTATAGTGGCGAAAGCGCAAACAAAGGCGTCTGGATGCGAGGCTTGTTGGATGATTATAAAAAAGAACCGGGCGGACAGAGAAAATTACAAGAAAAAAATCCGAAATGGCTGAATGATGATTATGTGAAATTTTTGCGTTACGGCCAATATTTTATTGAAAAAAACGGCGAAGGGATTGTCGCGTTTATCAATAATCACGGTTTTTTGGATAATCCGACGTTTCGCGGAATGCGCTGGCGTCTGCTGACCACGTTCGACGCCATTTACATTCTTGATTTGCACGGCAATGCCAAAAAAAAAGAAACTTGTCCCGACGGCTCGCCCGATAAAAATGTGTTCGATATTCAGCAGGGTGTTTCGATCAATTTGTTTGTCAAAACCGGCAAGAAAAAGACGCAGGCGCTCGGAAAAGTGTTTCATTACGACCTGTACGGCGAACGCGACATCAAGTATGATTTTTTATGCAACAACACAGTCAAGACGATTCCATTTCAAGAATTGGCGATGACCCCTCCGCTCTACTTATTTGCCGCAAAAAATTTGAATGCCGATGTCGTTTACAACGCAGGTTTCTCCGTCGCAGAATTGTTTCCCGTTAATTCGGTCGGAATTGTCACCGCGCAGGATGGATTCGTGATTGATGCCGATCAAGCGGCATTGAAGCGAAGGATTGCGGATTTTTTGAACGACGCTGTCACGAATAAGAAGACGCAATTTCATGAAGACGCGATTGCTCCGATCTCGTATCGCCCATTTGATGGCCGGTTCGTCTATTACGACGACGCGTTGATCGAACGCACCCGAAGAGAAGTCATGCAGCATTTTCTGAGAGGAAAAAATTGGGGACTCGTCTTCCCCAAAAGAGTCGAAACGAAAACCCCCTGGCAACACATCTTTTGCGTAAATTCTCCAGTAGAACACGTATTAGTTTCATTGAAAACGATTGATTATGCGTGTCCTCTCTATTGTTATGCAGATGAATCCATGCAGCAAACCATTGGAGAGATGCTGAGGCGAACGCCGAACCTGAATCTTAACATTGTCAATCGGATCGCCCAAAAATTAGAGTTGACGTTCATGCCTGAACCACCCCTCAATCCCCTCTTTAATAAAGGAACGAAGGGCTGGTTCGCGCCGATTGATCTGTTCGATTATATCTACGCCGTGTTGCATTCGCCGACCTATCGCGCAACCTACAACGAATTGTTGAAAATCGATTTTCCGCGCGTGCCATATCCGCACGATCAGGCGACCTTCTGGAAATTCGTCGCTTTCGGCAGCGAGTTGCGGCGCTTGCATCTGTTAGAGCATCCGGCAGTCAACCATTTTATCACGACCTATCCGCAAGACGGCGAGAATACGATAACGCGCAAAATTGCTCAGAAAGATTATGAACTCACCGATCCGGAAAAGTGGGTAGGCCGCGTCTGGATCAATGACTGTCAATATTTTGACCGCGTTCCGGCGGTCGCGTGGAATTTTTGCGTCGGCGGCTACCAACCGGCGCAGAAATGGCTGAAAGACCACCAGGGACGCCTGCTGCAATTCGAAGATATTCAGCATTATCAACAAATGATCGTCGCATTGACCGAAACGCATCGGATTATGCAGGAGATTGATGCGGTTGATGGAATAGTATAGGATAACCCTGCCAGGGTGTTAAACCCTGGCAGGGTTACTTCGCAATTGATGGAACTCTATGTGATTCGACATACCCGCGTGGGCATCGCGCCGGGGATTTGCTATGGACAGACAGATGTGGCATTAGCCGACTCGTTTGAGGTGGAACGCGACGAGGTGCGGAACAAATTGCCGCAATCGCAAGCATTTCGCGTCTATTCCAGCCCGCTGAGCCGCTGCCGCCGACTTGCCGAGTCGTTCGGCAATGATAATATCCGCTTCGATGCGCGATTGCTGGAAATGAATTTCGGCGACTGGGAAATGCAGAAATGGGATGAGATCGGGTTAGGGTCGCTGAACGCCTGGAGCGAGGATGCGGCGTTCACCCGCTGCCCGAACGGCGAATCGTTTCTCGATCAGTATCATCGAACGGTCGCCTTTTGGAATGAATTGGTGGCAGCGCCTGACGACCGCCCGGCATTGATCTTCACACATGGCGGCGTCATTCGAGCGTTGCTCGCGCATCTGCTTGACATGCCGTTAGCAAAGTCATTGCAGCTTGGAGTCGATTTCGGCGGAGTCACGAAAATTTCGTTCATGGAACATGTTCCAATTATTCACTATATGAACCGGTAAATGCTCGTTCCACGCTCTGCGTGGAATGCCAAAAATCGCCGCTCTGCGGCGTGGACGCAGAGCGTCCAAATGCGGCATTCCACGCAGAGCGTGGAACGAGTGGAATTATGGCAGCAGCAAAACATTTTCTTGCGTTTGATCTTGGCGCGTCCAGCGGGCGCGGCGTGGTGGGAATCCTGAAAGACGACAAACTCTCGATTGAAGAACTGCATCGCTTCTCGAATGGCCCGACTTCCCTGAATGGCAGCATGTATTGGAATGTCCTGGGCTTGTTCCGCGAAATGCTGGAAGCATTATTCCGGTATAAAAAACGCTATGCCGAACCGCTGAACGGGATCGGGTTCGATACGTGGGGCGTGGATTACGGCCTGCTCGCGAAAGATGGCACGCTGATCGGCAATCCCTACCACTATCGCGACCACCGCACCGACGGCATGGTGGAACGGGTCTGCGAATTGGCGGGCGGACGCGAGGCAGTGTTTCAGGCCACCGGCATTCAATTTATGCAATTGAACACGCTGTTTCAACTGTATGCGGCAGCCGCCGCAGGCTCGCCGCTGCTCGACATCGCCGACACGATGTTAATGATGCCTGCGCTGTTTACCTACTTTTTTACCGGCGCGAAAGTCAACGAATTTACGCACGTTACGACCACGCAGATGTATAATCCACGCGCTGAAACGTGGGCGCTGCCGCTCTTGCAGCAATTGGGCATCCCGACGCGCATGCTGAACGCGCCGATTGTGCAGCCTGGCACGATTGTCGAATGCCTGCTGCCGGAGATCGCCGAAACAACTGGCCTCGGCGCGGTGCCGGTGATTGCCTCTGCCAGCCACGACACCGCTTCCGCCGTCGCCGCTGTTCCGGCAAAAGGCGCGGATTGGGCGTATCTGAGTTCCGGCACGTGGTCGCTGCTCGGCCTGGAAATTCCGCAGCCGATTATCACGCCGGAAGCGCTGCGCTACAATATGACGAACGAAGGCGGCGTCGGCAAGACGTTCCGTTTCCTGAAAAATATCAGCGGCTTATGGCTGGTGCAGGAATGCAAGCGCATCTGGGAACGGCAGGGAACGGCGTTGAATTTCGGTGATATGATGCGCGAAGCGGAAGCGGCTGCGCCATTCAGCGCCGTGATTGACCCGAATGATTCCCGCTTCTTGAATCCCGCCGACATGCCGGAAGCGATTGTTGACTTCTGCAAGCAGAGCGGCCAGCCTGCGCCGAACAGTCGCGGAGAAATCACGCGTTGCGTCCTGGAAAGCCTGGCCTGCACCTACCGTTATGTCTTGGAATCGTTGGAAACGCTGCGCGGAAAGCCGGTTGACGTGTTACATATTGTCGGCGGCGGCGTCCAAAATACATTGTTGTGCCAATTTGCCGCTAACGCGACCGGCAAGCCGGTCATGGCCGGGCCGATTGAAGCGACGGCCATCGGGAACATCATGATGCAGGCGATTGCGACCGGCGATATTGCGTCGATTGACGAAGGCCGGGAATTGGTGAAACGGTCGTGCGACGCGGTCATGTATGAGCCGCAGCAGACGGCGCAATGGGAAGACGCGTATCAGCGTTTTCGTGCCATCATGTCGTCGGAATAGCGTGAAGAGTGCCAAGACTTGCTTTTGCGACCTGACAAACGCCAGGCGATAAAAAGCAAGCGTTGGCATTTCTGGAAGTGACTTGGAACGATTATTGGGCATTCGATTGCGATATGAAAAGAGTCTGGCGTTCTGTTCTCGCTCTCTGCTGACGCGTGAAAGCAGCGACGCGCTTGAGCAGGTGCTGCATACGCTGCTGGAAGCGTCGAATGCCAGCCGTGTCTATATTTTCGAGAATATTGACGATCCGGAAGACGGCCTCTGCATGAGCCAAACGCATGAAGTGTGCGTTCCCGGCGTCGCCTCGCAGCTTGACAATAATCGATTGCATCGGCTGCCATATCGGCAGGTGTCTCGATTACAGAGCATCCTTTCTCAGGGGCTTCCATGCTGCGGCATTGTGGAAACGTTCTCCAAAGAAGAACAAGAGGTTCTTGCCGAACAAGGGATTCTGTCGATTTTAATTCTGCCGATTACCATCAACGACGATTGGATGGGATTTATCGGGTTCGACGATACACAGCGGGCGCGGGAATGGAGCGAAGATGACATTCGCCTGCTGCAAACAGCGGCAGAGATGATCGGATGCTACTGGGAACGGCAGCGCACTCGCGCCCGTTTGCAAGAAGTGAACGACACACTCGAACAGCGCGTGGCGGAACGCACCGCGGCATTGCGGACGGCCAATCAGGAATTGATGGCGCTTTATGCGATTGGGCAGATGATCACGGCGCGGCTGCACGTTGACGATGTGTTAGAGATGATTATCCGCCATATTGTCCATCTGCTTCAGAGCGATATGGCCGCCATTCTTCTGCTTGACGAGGCTGGGGAATCGTTGACGATTGCCAAAGCGCATGGCTTGAGCGAACAGAGCATCAGAGACACGAAAGATCGCCTCGGACAGAGCATCGCGGGGCGCGTGGCGCAGACCGGCATCCCGATTATTGCCAATAATGCGCCGAACGATCCGCGTTTCGACAATCCTGCTGCCATTAACGAAGGAATCCTGGCAATTGCCAGCGTACCGCTAAAGGTCGGGCAAAAAATTATCGGCACGTTAGACGCGTATAGCAAAACCAATCCGAACATGTTTACGGAGGAACATCTCGCCCTGATGACCATGCTTGCAAGCCAGGCGGCGATTGCCATCGAGAACGCCCGGCTGTACGAAGAAGTGCAGCACGCTCGCGACGATTTGGAACTCCGCGTGCATAAGCGCACCGCAGAACTGCTTGACGCGAATACGCAGTTGCAGCAAGAAATTGTCAAACGCCAGGATGCCGAAACGAATCTGCGCATGCTGTATGAGCAGTTGCAATTCACCAATCGCCAAAAGAGCGAATTTCTGGCAAATATGAGCCATGAAATCCGCACGCCGCTCAATACGGTCTTAGGATTTACGCAGGCGCTGCAAGAAGAGGTTTATGGCACGCTGAATGACAAACAGCATCAATCGCTGGATGCTATCGAGCAAAGCGGGCAGCATCTCTTATCGCTCATTCATGATATTCTGGATATTGCGAAAATCGAAGCCGGAACGCTCGCCTTAGACATTCGCCCTGTGCAGATTTCACAGATTTGCGAAATCAGCCTGCTGATGATCAAGCAGGCGGCGTTTAAAAAATCACTGCGCGTCGTGACGCAGATCGATCCGACCGTGACAATGATTCATACTGACGAGCGGCGGCTCAAGCAAATCCTGGTCAATTTATTGATCAATGCCGTCAAATTCACGAATAAAGGCGGCGAGGTGAGATTAGCCGTCACGGGAGACCATCAGGCGCAACAGGTGCATTTCTCTGTGCGGGATACCGGCATCGGGATCGCGCCAGAGGACATCGGGCGACTTTTCGAGCCGTTTATTCAACTGGATGCCAGCCTGTCGCGGCAGCAAGAAGGGGCGGGATTAGGATTGACGCTGGTGGAGAATTTGACGAAACTGCTTGGCGGAAAGGTATCCGTCGAAAGTGCGCTTGGGCAGGGGACATGCTTTACATTGTCATTTCCCTGGAATCCGATTGAAGATGCGCTGCTGACGGCGTCTTCAGAACGAGCAGGAACGACAGGAGGTTCAGACATGCCAGAGACATCAGGGGAACCGGCGCGTTCAGGGGTGGTGCTGATCGCAGAAGATAATCAAGAAAGCTATGAAATGATTGCTGAATATCTGGAAACAATCGGGTTTCAGGTGTGTCGGGCGAAGAATGGCGAAGAAGCCCTGACAATTGCCAGAGAAACGAGGCCCGATATTATTTTGATGGACATTCAAATGCCGATCATGGACGGTCTGGAAGCGACGCGCAAACTTAAAGCCGACGAGACGCTCGCGGCGATTCCGGTGCTTGCGCTGACGGCGCTTGCCATGCGCGGAGACCGCGAACGGTGTCTTGAGGCTGGCGCCGATGCGTATCTGAGCAAGCCAGTCGGACTGAAAAAATTGATGCAAATGATCAACCAACTCGTTGGGCATGAAGTGAACGAAGGAGAATCGGCATGAATCAATTCACGAGATCGTGGGGAACAACGGCCTGGACGTTGCTATGGATATGCGGCATCCTTCAGGTGAGCGAAGCTGCTGACATCGGCGGCGTGCAAATTCATGGGTTCGGCGGCTGGGCGTATGGAGTAACAGACAATGAAAATAGGTATCTCATCGGAAGTAAAGATGGCAACTATGATGCGGTCAATTTTTCTATGAACCTCAGCGCAAATCCGTCTGATCAATTTTCTGTGTATGTGCAGACTGGTTTCAATGAGCAATTCAGCGAAAGCGAGGTCGGCATCGATTATGCGTTCGCGGAATGGTATGTCAATGACGCCGTCAGCATCAGGGCGGGAAAAGTGAAAGCGCCGTTTTTGCTCTATACCGAAATTTATGATGTCGGGACGCTGCGCCCGTTTTTTAATCTGCCTGCCGGCATTTATCAGCAATTTACCGCTGAAGCGTATAAAGGCGTCGGGTTGACCGGGACGATCTATTCTTCGTCGCAATGGGACGTGCGTTATGATGTGTATGGCGGCGAATTGGAATTATTGCCGCAGACGTCGTTTGAGATGCTGCCAGAACCACATTTAATGGAAGAGACGCCGATCTTGAAAAATATGATTGGCGGGCGCATATTGCTTCAAACGCCGATTGACGGTTTAATCATCAGCGGCTCTGGCTATGGCGGCGCAGGAGACCTGTATTCTGACGGGCAGCCTGCTGGCGGAAACTTCGAGACATCGTACCTCTTTTTGGGGGCGTCTGCGGAGTATCTTTCGGAGCGTTTCTGGGTGCGGGCAGAATATGCCGGTCAGCAGACTGGCGATGCCTACAAATTTCATGCGTTCTATCTTGAGCCAGCGTATAAATTGACAGAGCATGTCCAAGCCGCGCTGCGTTATGAATGGCTAAATGGAGAAGCGGACTGGCTCGAAGATTTCCCCGAATCGTTTTTAGATCATCAAGACATGGCATTCGGCCTGAATGTGTGGTTGAATCCAGGGATGGTTGTCAAGGTGGCCTATCATCTCGCTCAAGGCAACCGATGCGCGCAGCCCTCAACAGTCAACGATTTTTTGCAAGTTGTCCAGCGAGGCAAATTCGAAGAAAACACGCATGTGTTTAGTGCTGGCATCCAATTTAGTTTTTAAGTCATTATGCCAATTATGGTGAATGATGATCGTATGTACCACGTTACCACAGTTGGCATTACGTACAGGAAAGAAAGAGGGCATTATGAAATCGTGTCTGCTCATCGTCGCCAGCGCATGTCTGCTCATGATGGCGGGGTTGCCATGTCGCCTGCTGGCGCAGGAAGAAGCCGATTATGTCGTGATTGTTCATGCGGAAAATCCTGTCGCAGAATTACAGAAAAAGGATATTGCAAAATTCTTTTTGAAAAAAGTGAAAGAATGGAAAGAACCGAAAAAAACGGTTGAACCGGTTGATTTAGCCGCCGACTCTCCGATTCGAAAACGTTTTTCGCAAGAAGTGCTGGAACGCACGATGAGCGCCATCAAAGCGTACTGGCAAAAAGAAATCTTTTCCGGGAGGGCAGTTCCTCCGGTCGAAAAAACGTCTGATGATGACGTGTTGAAGTTTGTCTCAGAGCATGTCGGCGCGATTGGCTATGTGTCGAAGACGGCGGATCTCAGCGCATTTCCGAAAGTAAAAACGCTCACGGTTCTGGAAGACGAAAAGTAGAACATTGATCAACACATCTTGAGGAGTGCGACGCCGTCGTCGCAATCATTTAATAGAGGCGATGACGGCATCGCCCTCCTCAAAACTCATCGATCAATGCAATAATTTCACCCGAACAGCCGCAGCAGCGCGACTGTGCCCATGCCGACGGCGACCGCGCC
>CAZMEO010000147.1:0-4086 GCA_964565315.1 uncultured Candidatus Moduliflexus sp.
GTCGTGCCTGTGCCAAGCTGCGTTTCAATTTTCATCGCGCCGCCGCAGCGTTCAATCAGCGCTTTGCAGAGGATCAACCCCAATCCGAGGCGCTTCTTTTCGTCGTCTGCCGCCGGATAGGCGGCGCGATGATGCAGCAGCAGATGCACCTGCTCCGCGCTCATGCCGATGCCGCTGTCGCTGATAAACAGTTCCACCTCGTCGTCATGCTCGATGGCGGAAATGCGGACGTTGCCGCCGGTATCCGTAAATTTCAGCGCGTTCGACAGCAGATTGCGAATGATGGCGTTCACCATCTCATAGTCGGCATGCGCCAACATCACGTTCTGGACGCTGCTCTGCAACGTGATCTGCTTTTGCTTCGCTAACGGCGCAAAAAAGATCAGGTTATACACCACTATTTCTTCGACGTTGATCAAGCCTGGCGCGAGAACCAGGCCGCCGCGTTGCAATTTCGACCAGAGAATCAAATTCTCATGCTGCGATTGCAAGCGTTCCGCCGCCGCCTGCACCCGCAGCAGATCGCTGCTGATCTGCTCCTTGCCGTAATGTTCCAGATTTTCGAGCAAGACGCGCACGAACCCTAACAGGGCGTTTAACGGGGGCTGCAAGTCTGAGGAAATATACGCAAACAGCGTTTCTTTCCCGGCGATGAGTTCCGCGATCTGTCGATCTTTTTCCGTCAGCCGCGCCTTTTGTTCTTCAATATACATCTGCAACGCTTGCTTCTGTTTCTCGGCGTTGCGAAGCTTTAAGTGCGCGGTGATGCGGGCGAGTACTTCTTCATATTGCAGCGGTTTGGTGATGTAATCCGAGCCGCCCGCTAAAAACCCTTTGATTTTATCGGACGCATCGGTCAGCGCCGTCATAAAAATAATCGGAATCTCGTTCGTCTCCACGCGCTTTTTGAGGGTGCGGCAAATCTCGAACCCGTCCAAATCCGGCATCATAATATCCAGCAAAATCAGATCGGGATGAATCTGCGCGACTTGTTCGAGGGCGCTGCGTCCGTTCTGCGCCACCGACACTTCGAAACCGGATTCTTCCAGATACTCGAATAACACATTCAAGTTCGTCGGATTATCGTCAATAATCAGAATGACTGGCGTCTCCTCCATGATTCCCCTCCTCGATATGCGCGTGAATAAAACGCTGCATTTTTTCAATCTGAAATTCTTTCAACAGATCGCGAATCGTTCCCAAAAACTCCCGGCTTGCGGGATGCTGCTCTGCCAGCCGGTCTAATTCTTTGCGCAGGCGCGTAATCATGCCCGCTTTCGCAAGTTGATGCAGCCGTTCGAGTTCCTCCGGCGGCGGCACGCTCAAGCGTTCCTCGCTCCCGTAAAGAGGCTGGGCGCTCTCGCGCGGTTCGGCCTCAGGCTCTCCGTATATCCATTCGATCCCGGCATATTCGCTCAACACGTTGAATAATGTTTTGAGCCGAAACGGTTTGGAGATAAACGCCTGACAGCCTGCGCACAGGCATTCGTCCTGCCGCTCGTCGGAGATGCTGGCGGAAATCGCGATGATCACGGCGCGTTCCATGCCTGGCATCCGGCGCAGCCGCCGCGTCGCTTCCCCGCCGTCCATGATTGGCATAATCATATCCATCAACACAATCTGCGGGGCGTATTGCGCCGCCATCGTGAGCGCCTCGGCTCCGTTAGCGGCTTCGAACACCTGAAAGCCTAACGGCAGAAACAGGTCTTGCAGCACGGCGCGGTTGGTCTCGTTATCATCGACAATCAGCATGGTCTGCCGCTCGCCCGCATATCCGATGATGCGCGGCGCGGCGGGAACGCTCGCTTGCGGCGCGTCTCCCTGCGCAAGCGCGTCCAGTTCAAGATCGAACCAGAATGTGCTGCCCGCGCTCTCGACGCTTTCGACCCGCAATTCTCCGCCCATCAAACGCACTAACTGTTGGCTGATTGCCAGCCCTAAGCCCGTGCCTTCCGAATAAAACCGCGTATCGCGGATTTGATGGAACGCGGAAAAAATCTGATGAATATGTTCCGGCGAAATGCCGATCCCCGTATCTTCGACCACAAAACGCATCGGTTGTTTGTAATATTTGACATCCGGCGCATCAGAAGCGTTACGCGGGAGGAGCGCAACTTGAAAAATAACCTGGCCTTCTCTGGTGAATTTCGTGGCATTGCCTAACAAATTCAACAGCACTTGCCGCAATCGTTTCTCATCGGCCTGCACCACGCGCGGCAGCGCGGGGTCGGGGTGGTAATTAAAAAGAATGTGATGCTGATCGGCACGGATTTTCGCAATTTCCACCAGCGTGTCCAACATCTCCGGCAAGCGGAAATCGGCCAATTCCAGTGTCATTTTGCGGGCTTCGATTTTGGACAGGTCTAAAATATCGCTGATCATCATCAGCAGATGTTCGGCGCTGCGATGAATGACATCAATCGCGTGACGCTGGCGCTCCTGCAAGCTCTGGTCATTTTTCAAAATTTGCGTGTAGCCGAGAATGCCATTCAGCGGGGTGCGGAGTTCATGGCTCATGTTGGCGAGAAAATCGCTTTTCGCCCGGTTGGCCGATTCCGCCGCGTCTTTCGCGCTCTGAAGCTCGCCTTCCGCGCGTGTCCGTTCCGCGATTTCCTGCTGAAGCTGCGCGTTCGCCGTTGTCAATTCGACGGTGCGCTCGGTGACGAGTTCTTCAAGGTGGTCGCGATATTTCCCGCGCTCGGCCTCAATCGCTTTGCGTTCCGTGATGTCTTCGCAGCTGGTCACAATCGCGCACGGCTCGCCTTCGACATTTTTCACCACTTCCGACATCAGCCAGACCGGAAACTCGCTCCCATCTTTACGCACGTTGCGGCTTTCCCGAATCAGCCCTTTCCATTCGCGAATCTGGCGCACGGTCAACGGCTTGCGCAACTCCGGTGGCGCGAGCAGATTGACATCTTTGCCGAGCAGTTCCTCTTTCGCATAGCCGTGCAACTCGGCTTCCGTCTGATTCACGTAAATGATTTTTCCTTCCAAATTCGCGATGGTGAGGCCAAGCTGCATATTTTCCACCGCTTGTTCCAATTGCCGGAGTTGCTCGTTTTTTTGGGATAATTCCGCCATGCGGTCTTTCACCGCTTCTTCCAGCCGTTCGCTATGGCGGCGCAATTTCTGCTCGATCTCTTGTCGATGGCGTTCCATGTTCCGCATCCGAATGCGGAAAAAGGCAAATATCAGCAGCGCCGCCACAACAAGAGCGCCATGGCTCCAATCCCATTCCCACTGCGAGAACGCACCATCCGCAGGCGACTCTGCAAAAGCATTCGAGACAGACGCCGCGCAAAGCAGCGCCATTGCGCACACTGACATCGCCCACCTCCTTGTACCTGCCGACGGACAATCTGCCCGTCGAAGCCTGATAGGGTGCCAACGCCTGTTTTGCCCGCCAACGCAAGCGTTGGCGTTCCTTCTCCTGAGAATCGTAAATTGCTGCAAAAATGCCATATCAGCCAGAATTCGTCAAGCGTTCTTTTGGAAATAACCGACAAAAAATGATTGACAACGCCCTACTTATCTCGACAAGTATAAACATGACTCACGGATATTTTCTCAACAAGACTTACGCAGCATGGTTCGACAGGCTCACCACGAACGAGCGCTGATTCCGGCGATGCACGCGCCGTTCGCCCTGCGCGTGTCGAAGGGGGAACTTTTTGAAATACGGAGAAACAGGAGCATTCAAGCAATGATGAACATCACGGAAACCGAACGACTCATTTTACGACGATTTACCCTCGATGATGTCGCGGATATGACGCTTGTCATGGGCGATCCGGAGGTTATGAAATATTCCGTAAGCGGCGTCATGTCTTTCGAACAAACGCGGCAATTTCTTGAGCGCATTCTCGCCACATATCAACGCCGAGGTTTTGGCTTATGGGCGGTAGAATACAAAGCGACTGGACGGGTAATTGGGTATTGCGGCTATTATTTTCAAGAAATTGATGGCAAAGAAGAGGTTGAATTAGGCTATCGCCTCGCCCGTTCCTTCTGGGGACAAGGACTCGCGACCGAAGCGGCGCGAAGCATGGTAGATTACGCCTTTTCTGTGCTGAAACTTCCGCG
>CAZMEO010000147.1:4186-8346 GCA_964565315.1 uncultured Candidatus Moduliflexus sp.
CGATCAAGGTCGCTGAAAAATGCGGTTTAACCTATTCCAAAACGATTGATTTTCATGGAATTGCGGTGCGAATCTATGCGCTCAATGTGCATGAAAGCAACCGTCTTGCGCCATCGTAATGCATGATACTTTGTACCGCCGACGTCCTCGTCGGCATCTTTTAGAAACGCCGACGAGGATGTCGGCGGTACGGCACATTCGTAAAAATTAACGCTTGCCAATAAACCTTGTCGCCAGACATCGCGTGTCGCATTGATAAAACGCGGTATCAGGCGGAACAACAACCTGACGATTTATGAAACCACTCGATTACGCAACGCTGATTGCCAAAGAACTGAATATCGCGCCGCAGCAGGTGAACGCGGTGGCGAAATTATTGGAAGAAGGGGCGACGATTCCGTTTATCGCCCGCTATCGCAAAGAAGCGACCGGCTCGCTCGATGAAGTCGCGATTCAGCAGATTCGCGACCGGCTCGAACAACTCGCCGAGTTAGACAAACGCCGCGAGGCGATTTGCTCGTCATTGCAGGAACGCGACCTGCTGACGCCGGATTTGCAGAAGCAGATTGACGCGGCGCCGACGATGGCGCAGTTGGAAGACATCTATTTGCCGTATCGCCCGAAACGCCGCACACGCGCCACGATTGCGCGAGAAAAAGGGCTTGAGCCGCTTGCCAAAGCCTTGTTCGAACAGAACAATAAGGCGATTGACGCGAAGCCGTTCATCAACGCCGAAAAAGGGGTGGAAAGCGAGGCCGACGCCTTTGCGGGCGCGATGGACATCATCGCGGAGTGGATCAGCGAAGACGCCCGCATTCGCGGCCATCAGCGCTATTTGTACGAAAACCGCGCCCAACTGCAATCGTCGGTGGTGAAGAAAAAAGAGGAAGACGCCGCCAAATTCCGCGACTATTTCGAATGGCAAGAGCCATTAGACAAAGCGCCGTCGCATCGCATTCTCGCCATGCTGCGGGGCGAGCGCGAAGGCTTCCTGACGCTTCACGCCCAGCCGAATCCCGACGAGGCGATTGCCGCATTAGAAAAGCTTGTGGTAAAAGGCCAGGGGCATGCCGCCGAGAAAGTGCGCGAGGCCGCGCATGACGCCTACAAGCGCTTGTTAGCGCCGTCGCTGGAAACCGAAGCGCTGCGAGCCGCCAAAGAACGCGCCGATCATGACGCGATTCAAGTCTTTGTCCGCAATCTCCGTGAACTCCTGCTCGCTTCGCCGTTAGGCCAGAAGCGCGTCCTTGCCGTCGATCCGGGTTTTCGCACCGGCTGCAAAGTCGTCGTCCTCGACGCGCAGGGGAATTTGAAACAGAATACCACGATTTTCCCGACATTAGGCGAACGCCAGAAAGAGCAGGCCGCTGCGATGGTGCGCGAACTCTGCAAGAAGTTCCAGATCGAAGCGATTGCGGTCGGCAACGGCACGGCGAGCCGCGAAACCGAGGCGTTCTTGCGGGAATTGAACCTCGACGCGCCGGTCGTGATGGTGGATGAAAGCGGCGCGTCCATCTATTCCGCCAGCGAAGTGGCGCGGGACGAATTCCCGGATTACGATGTGACTGTGCGCGGCTCGGTTTCGATTGGCCGCCGCCTGCAAGACCCGCTCGCCGAACTCGTCAAAATAGACCCGAAATCCATCGGCGTCGGCCAGTATCAGCATGACGTGGATCAATCCGCGCTCAAAAAGAGCCTCGACGACGTGGTGATGAGCTGCGTCAACGCGGTCGGCGTGGAGGCGAACACCGCCAGCGCCCAACTCCTGACATACGTCTCCGGCCTTGGCCCGCAATTGGCGAAAAACATCGTCAAATATCGCGAAGAAAACGGGGCGTTCCGCAAGCGCGAAGACCTGATGAAAATTCCCCGTTTCGGCGCGAAAACCTTCGAACAGGCGGCGGGCTTTCTGCGGATTCATAACGGCGACAATCCGCTCGACGCCAGCGCCGTCCATCCCGAACGCTACAAACTCGTCGAGCGCAT
The DNA here is from genome assembly GCA_964565315.1 of uncultured Candidatus Moduliflexus sp. Classification (GTDB taxonomy): domain Bacteria; phylum Moduliflexota; class Moduliflexia; order Moduliflexales; family Moduliflexaceae; genus Moduliflexus. The sequence continues at coordinate 6,173 of CAZMEO010000147.1, forward strand.
GGCGCGCGATCTCGGCTGCACCGTGCAGGAGTTGATGCGCGACCCGGCGAAACGCAAACAGATCGACATCAAAAAATATGTCGGCGACGATGTCGGCTTGCCCACGCTGAAAGACATTCTGGCGGAACTCGATAAGCCGGGACGCGACCCGCGCCCGCAGTTCGAGGCGTTCGCCTTCTCCGACGCCGTGCATGAATTGAAAGATTTGCGCCCCGGCATGACGCTCCCCGGCATCGTCACGAACGTCACGAATTTCGGCGCGTTCGTGGACATCGGCGTCCATCAGGACGGCCTCGTGCATATCAGCCAGCTTGCCGACAAATTCGTCAAAGACCCCAACGAAGTCGTCAAAGTGCGCCAGAAAGTGACGGTCAAAGTCGTCGAAGTGGACGCCGCCCGCAAGCGGATCGCCTTGACGATGCGGTTAGGATAAGGATGGACGAAAAATTTCGTTTTTAGCCCCGGCGGGGCGTGACGTGTGTAGGCAGCAGTGTCTCCCATTTGTGTCAGCCCCGTAGGGGCGATATGCCGCCCCTACGGGGCTGATGGGAATACGGCGAGGCCATTGTTGCTACACACATCACGCCCCTTCGGGGCTAAAAAGCATTGCCGAATTAATTTTTTAACATTCATGAAGGTACCTGACTTGTGTTAAAACGCATGAACATAAAATTACGCGCTTCTCAATGGATATTCGTTGGATTTACCTGTTATCTTGGGTTATTAGCCATTATTGCAGTCATGCTGCATCGTGCATCGCCGGGACCGGAATCGCAAGAAATTTGGGGGGGTGCTATCGGCAATTGGAAAGACTCTGGCGTCGCCTTTTTTTCCGGTAGACGCCTGAAATGTGCCAAAGACGCAACTATCAACATGACAGTCTGTACAATAGAAATCGCCGGAAAAACGCTTACAATTCACGCTCACCGCGCACCGACGCCAGAATTTTCGCTGAATGGCGTCTGTCGTGCGTTCTATAACGGACAAGAGTGGAAATGTCAAATCGCTCCACGCCATGTAGGTGTGTTCTGGTTCGCATATATGGAATCTGGCATGGCGTTGGACAAAGAACATATCTCGCGGCTTCAACGGAAATATTTTTTTGAAAATCTGTCAGAAAATGCCTATGTCAATGGCATGTTCGTGGTTTCGGTTCTCTCGATGGGAATGGCTGTTTTTGTCACGAACTTTTGGTGTTATGCGCATAACAAAAACAAAGTTATATGTATGCTTTTGCCTTTCATCATAGGCGTCGTGTCCTTTTTTATCTCATTGTTTACTGCGGGATTTTTCACAAACGGATTTTGGGATTAAACGTATGGGTGATCTTCCTGATGATACGGTCAGAATGAGCGAGACGAATTAATATAGCAGTTTATCATTCATTTTATGTATGATCGTCTTATTGCCGACAATCTCAAGTGTTTTGCAGAGGCGAAAAACGACAACATCAAAACATAATACGGCACGGAAATCTCCGTGCAAAGCATCGAAAACAAAGGGGACGGCGTGTTTGTCGTGCGCGTCGCCGCGCCGCAAGGCGTCAACACTGCGCAGATTCATCAAACCAGCGTGGAATTGTATCAGCAGCAATTGGCATTGCAAGAAGCCAAATATGAAGCCCTGCTGCAAGGCAAAGACGAGCAGCTTGCGATCTATCAGGAATGGCTGAAGGATAAGCGGCAAGGCGACATCCGCATGGAAACGATTCTGAAAACGCTGACGGAACGCTCGCAAGCGCAATATTCGCAAGTGATTCAAAACTTGAACGGCAACCTGATTCAAGGCTCGAAAGAGTTCACGACGAACGCCTGAAAAGCTGTCAGACACCTTGAAGGTGTCTGACAGCTAAGAACAGAACGCTCGCAAGCGCAATATTCGCAAGTGATTCAATACTTGAACGGCGACCTGATTCAAGGCTCGAAAGAGTTCACGACGAATGCCTGAAAAGCCGTCAGACGCCTTCGCCCTGAAAGGGCGACGGGATACAGGCAGTGGTTTCAACCACTGCAAAACTGCGAAACTGCAAAACGGGTGCGAACGGATGAACGCGAGAACACGACGTGATTTCAACAACATGTCAGGGAAGGAGGAAACTATGAAAAAGAGGTGGCGACTGTTGATCGGAGTTGCGCAGCTTTGGATGCTTCTGTGCGTTATGGTCGCGCCAGTCT
>CAZMEO010000148.1:0-8125 GCA_964565315.1 uncultured Candidatus Moduliflexus sp.
ATCCGTTTTTGCGGACATAATCGAGCAAGCCTAATTTGAGCGCCTCGTAAATTTCACGTATCGGCAGCATTCCCGTTGGAATGGGTTGTGTGGCGGCTGACGCAGCAGGCGGAACGCTTGACGCGGTTGTCTGTGACAGGCGCGTCGGCTCTTTTCGCGCAGGCGCTTCGGCACAGACTTTTTCGCAGAACTGAGCGCCGCTCATTTTTAAGGCCAACACGGCTTTGCGATGGCGCGGATCGCTCAGTTTCGCCACCGAAACATCATCCAAATCAACGTCCGCCACGAGAAAGTCTTCTTCGAACAGCTTGCCCCGCGCAATCACCTGTCCGACCTGATTGACAATCAGACTGCCTCCGTCGAAAATCAGGCGATCCTGCCCGCCGATCAGGTTATTATACGCCACGACCACGACGCTATCCGCCGCCCGCACCGAGGTCATCTGTTCGCGATAGGTCGGCTTGCCGACGTAATACGGTGACGCGGAAATATTCAGAATCAAATCCGCGCCACTTAACGCTTGCAGCACCATCGGCCCTTCAGGATACCAGATGTCTTCGCAGATGTTCACGCCGAACGTAATGTCGCCGATGCGATAAATGCGCTGGGTTTCTCCGGCGGATTGAAAATACCGGTTTTCGTCGAACACGCCGTAATTCGGCAGAAAAACTTTGTGATAGATGCCGAGAATATGGCGGTCGTGCAGAATGGCGGCGGCGTTGTAAATGTCGTCTTGCTGATCCACAAAGCCGACGACCGCCGTGATGCCGCGCGTGTGGTCGAGAATGCGCTCTAACATGGCGCGGTTGTCGCTGAGGAATTGCGGCTTCAGCAGCAAATCAAGCGGCGGATAGCCTGTAATCGCCAATTCCGGGAACGTGACAATATCAGCGTTGTCCGCTTTGGCGCGGTTGACGCCTTCGATAATTTTCGTGGTATTGCCTTCCAAATCGCCGACGGTGGCGTTCATTTGCGCCATCGCGATGCGTACTTGTCTCATAAACCCTCCTGAATATTGCGAAGAGACCTTAACCTCTGAGGTCTGGTGATTTCTAAGTGACTGACGATTTTTCAAAAATATTGAAACCATCTATAAGCAAGGCGACGACGCATGTCAAGCAAGATTGCGCGGAAAGAGAATTTCCCTGAAAAGAGATGCTGATTTTATCGCTTCGAAGGCGGACATGATAATTTTTCCGGGCGAAGCTCATTTTTAAATTGACACTGAAACTCTTCCTCGTGTATACAGCCATGAAGATGTATTTCTCATTGGCGTCATGCTTGATAGTCCCGATGTTTGCAGAATGGGGGATTGATGGTGGAGATACGCATACACACGAGGATAAGAAATTGGCGGAAGGCGGCGGTCGTCGTATTTTTCGCGGGAATCTGCGGCGTATTCTGCGGCGTTCCCCACGTTTCTCAGTCACAAAACCCGGAGCCAGCCACGATTGCGTTTTACAGTTCCGAGACGAATATCAATAACTTCAAATCGCTGAAGCTCGAATTCGATACCTATCTTTCCCAATTCGGCGCTGACAAATTCCAGCCGTTCAGCAGCCGCGACACCTTCGAAACCTATTTGACGGAGCAAAAAAGCTGCGTGGTGCTGCTGTCCAGTTGGCATTTTGCGCGTATCCGCGACACCTACGGCCTCAAGCCGATGCTGGTCGGGGTTCGCAATCAGCACAATTCGCAAAAAAGCGTGTTAGTCGCGAAAGAGGCGAACGTGACGCTCGCTGCCGTGAAGAATGTACAGGTCGCGTCCGCCAGCAGCATCGAATATACCCGGAATATCCTGACAGACCTCTTGCCAGACTCGCCTGCGGCAGAACAATTGAAAATTCTGACTGTTCCGAAGGAACTTGACGCCTTAATGTCGTTAGGGTTCGGAATGGCGAAAGCCGCCGTGACGACGGCGCATTCCTTAGAACAATTGCATGCGATGAATCCCGCTTTATATAAAAGCATCAATGTGCTTGCGGAAAGCAAGGAATCGTTGCTGTTGATTGTCGCAATTTCCGAAGCTTGTGGCGCTCAAAGCGAACAATTTGCGACACGTTTGCAACAGATGCCGGAACAGCCGGGCGGCAAAAAAATTATGCTGATGCTCGGTTTAGATAACTGGAAGCCGATTGATGCGTCGGATTTATCGAAATTGGAGAAGTAACGCGATGCTGAAGAGACGAGAGATATGTTATGCCATGCTTTTAAGCTGCGTGATTGGAGCGTTCTGCCAAAACATCCAGGCCGCGCACGCCAAAACGCCGCCCAAAATCTTAGTGATCAACTCAGACGCCTCGGTCGAAAAATATCGCATCCCGCAAGAGGAATTTCAGCAAGTGTTTGAGTCGCCGGTGATGCTCATGGATTTAGAAAAGGAAAAGATCACGGTTGACGATCTGGAAGAAATCTTCTACGATGAATCCCCGGATGTGGTCTATTGCATCGGGACAAAGTCGTATTTGATGGCGCATAAATATGTCGGCAAAACGCCGATGGTGTTTTCGTCCATTTTGAATTGGCTGCGGCTGCCGATGTCTGACCGGCGTTACGGCGTCTCGAACGAACTGCATTCCGGCATGGAAATGATGCTGTTCCGGCATATTTTCCCGGACATTGCGACGATTGGGGTGTTGTACAGTGAAAAATATACCGCAGAGTGGTTTCAATCTGCCAGCGCACAGGCGCAGGAATTAGGGGTGACTCTCGTTGGACATCAAATTGAAAAAAAAGAATCACTTGCGGCGGCGTTGACGGCGCTCATCGAACAAAAAATTGATGCGTTCTGGCTAATTCCCGACCCGGCGGTCATGTCTGATTCCCAGGAATTGCAGATCATTTTAGATCGTTGCGATGCGCGAAAAATTCCGATATTTTCCTATAATGAGGCCTTCACGCAATATGGCGCGACGCTTTCGATTTCCGTAGATACGCCAACCATCGGCAGGCAGGCGGCGGCGCTTGCCGCGTCAATCTTAGCCAAAGAAGACGTGCCAGAGCGCGTGCAATTCCCGGCAGGTTCGTATATTACGTTAAATTTGAAGAAAGTCACCGAATACCATCTTCCATATAACGAAAGCGCGTTAGGGTCTGTGAATACGATTCTTGAATAACAAGAGATCGCATATTTTTGTAGAGACGTGCGGCCGTGCGTCTCTACGATACCGTGCGTTTTTACAATGTCGGGCGTCTTTACAATGAAATCGTTGCGTCAAATATGGCGATATAGCGGGCTGATTGGCTTATTATGCTGGCTGGTGCTGTCCGCCGGGGCAGGCATGGCGGCTGAACTCGCGGATGTGGAGACGATCCAGGATAATCCGTTTGCCGAATTGCAGGAACTTCAGGGGCGCGTCAACGAGGAAATGCTCTGGCTTCAGGCCGAAACTTACGTCATTACCGCTTCGAAAGTGCTGGAAGACATCAAAAAATCGGCGGCGTCCATCACGGTGATTACAGACAAAGAGATTCGGCGGATGGGCGCACGCGATTTGATTGATATTCTGCGCACCGTGCCGGGATTCAGCTTTCAGAATGAGCGGCATGGCGCGACCGATTCAGATATTCGCGGCATTCTGAAAGATGGCGATCAGCATATTCTCTACCTGCTCAACAGCCACTCGCTCAATACCAATTACTGGGGCGGCATCTCTCCTTCATATAATCCCGTGCCGGTAGATAACATCAAGCAAGTCGAAGTGATTCGCGGTCCGGGATCGGCCTTATATGGCGCAAATGCGTTTGCCGCGGTTGTTAATATTATTACCAAAAGCGGCGAAGAGGTGAACGGCGTGCAAGCAACAGTCGGCGGGGGAACGTTCGATGCGGCCACCGCTAATCTGCTGTTCGGGAAAAAAATCAACCAACTCGATATTTCAGGCAATATCAACTATAATGAATATGGCAGCTACGAAGGCGAGATTGCGATGGACGGACAGACATTGTTCGACCAGATTTTCGGTACGAATGCGTCGTTAGCGCCGGGTGTCACGCGGGAAGCCTCGAAAAAGATCGATCTGATGCTGTCATTGGCATTCGAAGGGCTGCGCCTTGAAGGGCGCTATTGCGACCGCGACTTGACGCCAAGCATCGGCCTTGCGCCAACTCTGAATTCGGAGAGCGAAACTCCTTCGACCGATTATACGTTGAATGCCGGTTATTCCCGCGACATCGGTGACCGCTTCACCCTTTCCGCGAAGCTTTATCATAATTACACGTTCATGGATTACTATTACGAGATTTTTCCTGAAAATGTTGTCGTTCCCACGCCGGATGGCATGCAACTCTGGCCGGATGGGCTGATCGGCAATCCTGAAAATAAAAACACTCGCACTGGCGGCGAAGCGCAGGGCACGGTGAGATTTTCCGAGAAGAACACGGTCGTGGCCGGATTTTCGTATGAATATATGAATCAATACGATGTCCGCGTGACGTCGAATTTTATTGCGGGCCCGGTGAAAAATGTGTTCATTCCAGTTGGCGCGTATCAGGAAGTCACTGACCTGCAAAATTATAGTAAAAATGTTGACCGCACGTTCACCGCATTTTACGCCGAAGACCTCTGGGATATTCGCGACAATCTGCGCCTGACGCTCGGCGGTCGGTATGACAAGTACAGCGATTTCGGCAACAGTTTCAACCCGCGCGCCGGGCTGGTGTGGCAATTTCTTGAAGGGTTTGACGCCAAGATTTTGTATGGACGTGCCTTCCGCGCTCCGTCGTTTTATGAATTGTATAGCACGAACAATCCCGCCTTTTTGGGCAATCCTGATTTAGAACCGGAAGTGGTCGATACGTTCGAGCTTTCGTTCGGCGGAACATTTGCGGAGTTCATTACCGCACGGCTGACCGGGTTTCATAACAATATCAGCGACAGCATTGATTTGGCAACCTATGAAACGCAGGATGTCTTCGAAAATGGTGGCGACATCCGCACGCAGGGCATCGAAGCCGAAGGAAAATTTGATTTCGGCAAAGGGCGATACGTGGCGCTGAATTATACCTATCAGGACGCCGTCAATCTCGACACCGACGAACGCCCGTATAATGTCGCGACGCACAAGGGGAATGTGATGGCGAATATCCGCCTCTCGAAATATCTGAATTTTTATACGAATCTCTATTTCCAAAACGGTTTCGAGCGCCAAAAAGACGATCCGCGTCAGGACGAAAATCCAGGTTTTACGGTGGTGGATATGACGCTGCTCGCCAAAAATTTTTTTCCACGTCTAAAAGGATTGGAAATTCGCGGCTCTGTCTATAATCTGTTCGATAAAGACTATACTGTTCCGACCCCGAAAGATGGGCTTCCCGTAGATTTCCCCATGCCGGGACGAAGCGTGATGTTTGATCTTCGCTATACGTTTTAAAAAGGTTGCTTGCTGTGAACGAATCCCTCCATACGCCTATTCGAGTCCGCTGGAGCATCAAATGGAAATTGATGCTGCTGATGACTGTCTTGATTGTCGGCTTGATGGTCATTTTGACGTATGTCCAGATTTCCTCGCAGCAGGCGGTCTTGCAAAATGAATTAACCAAGCGCATCGCGCTGATGCATGAGAATCTGATCGAACGCGGGAAAACGACCACGACGACATTAGCGCAGCATGTCGAAAACGAACTGGCCTCGTTCAATTTTTCGGGCATTCACCAAACAATTACAGACATCGTAGCTTCGCAAGATGATCTGAAATATGCCATCGTCATGGACGTTTCAGGCGTAGCGTATGAGCATACCCTCCGCCCGGAATTGCTGCAAAGCGAACTTACCTCGGATCGTGACCGCCTGGCGTTGCAGCAAACAGAAATCAGCGTGTTTGAGTATGATGAAGCGGATGGCGGCGTGATCGAAATTATCAGCCCGATTCAATTCAGCACCGAACCCTGGGGTGTTCTGCGTTTAGTGTTCACGCTGCGGCAGCTTGAACAGGAAATCCGCGCATCTGAAGAGCAAATTTATCAGGAAACCCGGCGGATGATTTGGCGAGCGTCATTGACATCGCTTGGATTCATCGGCATCGCGATGTGTATCATCGTGGTCGTGTCAACGCGACTTTCCCGCCCGCTCATTCACCTCACGCAGGCGGCTCGCAGCCTTTCGAAAGGAAATTTTTCCATCTCTATCAGCCAGGGCATGGTTTCGCAAGATGAAATTGGCGTGTTGACCGCCAGTTTTGTCGAAATGAGCCAGGAATTGAAAGCGTCATATCAGCAGTTAGAAGAGTATAGCCACACATTGGAGCAGAAAGTCGCCGAACGCACGCGGGAATTGCATGAATCGCTCCGCCATGTCGAAGCAGCCAACCAGAAAATCATGGAAAGCATCGAATACGCGAAATTGATTCAACACGCGCTGCTGCCGAATTGGGAAGAATTTCAGGCGCGATTTCCGCAGAGTTTTCTGCTCTGGCAGCCACGCGATGTCGTCGGCGGCGATATGTTTTTTGCTGAGTTTTCCGGGGATCGCGGCTTGCTGGCCGTGCTTGATTGTACCGGGCATGGTGTGCCGGGCGCGTTTATGACGATGATTGCCTCCTCGACATTGTCGCGCATCGTCCGAGACGAAAAATGCTGCAACCCGGCTGAAGCGTTGCAGCGGCTGAATACGGTGATCAAACACGTGCTGCATCAGAATCATGCGTCAAAACTCTCTGATAATGGGCTGGATGCGGCGATGTGTTGCATAGATTTTACAGCCAGAACGCTGCTGTTTGCAGGAGCAAAACTGTCCTTATTCAAGGTGTCCGGCAGTGAGATCGAGATGGTGAAAGGGGATCGCCAGAGCATTGGTTATAAACGTTCGCCTGAGCAATTCGCGTTTACCAATCACCAGATTGCATATCATCGCGACGCGAATTTTTATATTGCCACTGACGGGTACTTTGATCAGATCGGTCAGGAAACAGGCGCTCGCTTCGGAACGCAGCGTTTCAAAGCTCTCTTAGAAGCACAAAGCCTCCGCCCGTTTGATGAGCAGCGCGAGGCATTCATTCATGCCTTTGAAACCTATCGCGGACAGCGCACACGGCTGGATGACGTGACGGTGCTCGGATTTCGCATTCCCGATTGACATTTCACCAGGACTTACGTTGCGTGGTTCGACAAGCTCACCACGAACGCGCCGTTCGCCCTGAGCCTAAGGAAAAAGACATGGCATTTTTAGATACAGTAGAAAAACGATTTCGAAAATTTGGCATTCCGAACCTGACACTCTATATCATTGCGGGGCAGGGCATCATGTTCATGATGGTGCAGGCCAACCCGCAGATACTTGAACGAATATATTTGAAACCGGTACTCGCCTTGCACGGCGAGGTTTGGAGGCTGATCACGTTTTTGTTCATGCCGCCGACCTTTCAACCGCTCTTTTTATTCTTTGCGCTCTATCTGTTTTATTTGATGGGTACGTCGTTGGAAAATTACTGGGGCGTGGTTCGCTATAATCTGTTTTTGCTGATTGGCTATCTCGCGACAGTCGGCGTGTCATTTTTGCAGCCTTACAGCATCGCGTCGCCAGCGTTTCTGGCTGGCTCAGTGTTTCTGGCGTTTGCGACGCTGAACCCCAATTTTGAACTGATGATTTTTTTCATCTTGCCGGTGAAAATCAAATGGCTGGCGCTGTTGACCTGGCTCGGCTATTTCTGGACGCTGATTATCGGCGATTGGCTGACGCGCCTGTTGATTCTGGCCTCAGTCGCCAATTACCTCGTCTTTTTTTATCAGGACATCTGGCTGCGGATGCGCTCAGGCCGCTGGCGCATGGAGCGGCAGGCGAAAGAATTTTCGCGGAAAAATGAGGCTGTTCATCGCTGCGTGGCGTGCGGCGTGACAGAGAAAGATCGCCCTGATATGAGTTTTCGATATTGCACGAAATGCGCCGGAACGCCCTGCTACTGTCAGGAACATATTCAGAATCACGAGCATATCAGCGCATGAAACGGGCGGAATGCGCGTATCCGGTTCAATTCAAAACCTCACAGGTCTTCAAGACCTGTGAGGTCTGAACGATAAGGGATTATCGCTGCGAAAGAAACAGGTGCGTCTCGGCGTTGGAAATCTGCGCGATTTCCTGGCGGCGGGTTTTGCGCTCGACAACGCGAATGCGTCCTCTCGTTACGATTTT
>CAZMEO010000149.1:0-8112 GCA_964565315.1 uncultured Candidatus Moduliflexus sp.
TTTATCCCTTTATGACGCCGAGCGGTCGGAGTTTCACGACTTTGCGGCTGATGCCGGCGTTATGCACGACTTCCACTACGTCAGCGACGTTTTTATACGCTTCCGGCATTTCTTCCGCTAATGTTTCGCGGCCTTCGGATTTGACGATAATCCCTTGATCCGCCAATTCGCGCCAGATGGCGCGGCCTTTGGCGCGTTTGATGGCGGCGGTGCGGCTCAACATGCGGCCTGCGCCGTGACATGTGCTGCCGAACGTGTCGCTCATCGCCTGATCCGTACCGATCAACACATACGAGCAGCGCCCCATATCGCCCGGAATCAGCACCGGCTGGCCGATCCCCTGATACGCCGACGGCACGGCGGGATGCTTTGCCGGAAACGCCCGCGTCGCGCCTTTGCGATGCACGCAGACTTTGCGCTCTTTGCCGTCAATCAGGTACGTTTCGAATTTCGCGATGTTATGCGCCACATCGTAAATCAGATTCATCTGCAACTCGCGCGGCGACATGTTCAGCACGCGCTCGAAGGTTTCGCGAATCCAATGCGTGATGATCTGCCGGTTTGCGAACGCATAATTCGCGGCGCAGGCCATCGCGGAATAGTAGCGCCGCCCTTCTTCCGACGTAATCGGGGCGCAGCAGAGTTGTTTATCCGGCAATTCGATCCCGTATTTGCGCGACGCCGCCAGCATTTCCTGCAAAAAGTCATCGCAAACCTGATAGCCTAAGCCGCGCGAACCGGTATGCACAATCACCGTCACGCCGCCTTCTTCGAGGCCAAGCATCGAGGCAATTGCCGGATTATAAACCTCTTCGACGTAGCCGATTTCGACGAAATGGTTGCCCGAACCGAGCGTTCCTAACTGCGGACGTCCGCGCTTGTACGCCTCTTTGCTGATGATGTCCGGGTTCGCGCCCGCCAGACAGCCGCGCTCTTCGATATGCTCGATGTCGTTTTCCGTTCCGAACCCGGCGGATATCGCCCATTGTGCGCCCTCAATCAGCACTTTGCGCTCGTTCTGTTCCGTCAAGCGCAAATCGCTGCGTTCCGAGCCGACGCCGCTGGGAATGTTCTTAAACAGCGCGGCGACAAGCTCTTTCATCGAATCTTCGATATCGCTGCGCCGCAAATTCGAGCGCATCAGCCTGACGCCGCAATTGATGTCATAACCAACGCCGCCGGGCGAAATGACGCCTTCCTCCGCATCAAAGGCGGCGACGCCGCCAATCGGGAAGCCATAGCCCCAGTGCGCGTCCGGCATGGCGAGCGATTGGCCGACAATGCCGGGCAGTTGCGCCACGTTCGCGACTTGCTGCAAGGTAGCGTCGGCCTGAAGATGCGGCAACAGCGTTTCACTGGTATAGACGACGCCGTCCACGCGCATTTTGCCGTGCTGCGGCACGCGCCAGCGGTTGTCGTCAATTTTTTCAAGATGAATTTCTACGGATTTTTTTTCTGACATGATAAAGAATAGAACACTGATGGGACTGATTTGACTGATGCTCACTGATTTTTAGATTTTTTTATCAGTGCAAATCAGTCCTATCAGTATTCTATTATAACGTCGTTGCGCCGAATTCGTCATTCGCCTGGGCTAACAAGTGCGGCAGCGTGAAAAAGAACGTGCTGCCTTTGCCGTAGTCGCTTTCCGCCCAGATTTTGCCGCCGTGCGCTTCAATGACCAGTTTGCAGAAATAGAGTCCTAAGCCGACCGAGGCAGCTTTGCCTTGCTGTTTACGATTGACCTGCGAGAAACGGTCGAAAATTTTGTCTAAATATTCCGGCGGAATCCCCTGACCGGTGTCCGAAATGCTAGTTAAAATCGTATCTTGCTGAATTTTCGTATGAATCGTGATAATGCCGCCCTCTGGCGTATATTTGACGGCATTGCTGAGGATGTTCGCAAATAACCGCACGATTTTGCCTTGATCCACAAAAATCGTCGGAAAATCTTCCGGTACGTCTGTGCGGATTTCGATGTCTTTTTGTCGCGCCGTCATATCGACCTGGCGGATGGCGTTGACGATGATGTCATCAAAATCGGCGATTTCTTTTTCGATTTCCATCGAGCCGTCTTCCATTTTATGCACTTCGAGAATGTTGTTCACCATATCGTGCATGGTGTTGGCCTGATGGAGAATGTTCGTCAAGTGATGCTCGAAGTCGTTCAAGCCCTGTTTGCGGCTTTTGCCCAGCATGATTTCCGAGAAGCCGATGACTCCGGCGAGCGGATTTTTGAGGTCATGCACAATCATGCTGATGAAATCTTCGCGCATCTGCTCCAACTGCTTTTCCTGCGTAATATCGTGCAGCGCAATCATGTGGCCGATCACGTCCTTTTCTTCAGCGCGTACCGGATTGCCGATGATTTTCAGGACTTTCGGCGGAGAAATCAGCGTCATCTCTTCGATGATCGGCTGTTCCGAGGCGGACATCATGCGGTAAATCTGTTCTTTGACCGCGTCAAATTCTTTCAGATTGTCTTTCTGCGCGTCAATGAAATCCACCAGTGTTTTGCTATGAAATTTCTCCGCTTCGATTTGGAGCAAACGATTGACAACGACATTTGTCAGGATGATTTGAAATTTTTTATCCGTCATCACAATGCCGTCGCCGGAAGAATTGACAAGCGCTTCGATGCGCCCTTTTTCTTCGGAAACATGCCGGAACAATTGCGCGTTTTTCAGCGCGACGGCAAGCTGGCTGGCGACGGTTTCGGCCAGCGTGATTTCTTCGGCGGAAAAATTGCGCACGTCGCCGATTTGCAGCAGCATCATGATGCCAATCGCGCCGTCTTTCGACATCAACGGCAAATAAATAATCGAGCGGACGCCTTGCTTTTCAAAGACTTTTTTCACTTCCGGCGTCATCGTGCTGTGAGCGACATCTTCGATGATGACGGGTTTGCCGGTCTGAATGGCGCGGATAAAATCGGGGTAGCGCGAGAGCGGCGCGGAGACGTAACTTAAATCCCCTTGCAGCGTCATGATGTCATATTTGTAGAGCGCTTCTAATTCCTCGGTGTGTTCTTTGATCAGAAAGACCCGCGACTGCGTGACGTGCAGCAGGTCAACCACCCATCTTGCCCCAATTGAAAGTACTTCTTCCAATTCTATCGTCGAACTGATGGCTTGCGACAATTTATTGATTTTATCCAATTCTAACGCCCGATTTTCGGCGGTCTGGCGTTGCGCGTCGAGTTCAGCGGTGCGCCGTTCGACAATCTGCTCCAGATTTTCGGTATAATCTTGCAACTGTTTTTCGAGCTTCTTCTGCTCCGTCACGTCTTTAGCGATGCCGAGGAAGCCGAGCATCTTGCCATCGCGGTTTTTCATCGGGGTCATGGTGAAAATCATGGTGCGCGAATCGCCATCTTTCCGCACGACTTCCCATTCCCCTTCATCCACGCCGTATTTCATGATCTGCACGGCGATCTGCGCGAACGACCGGCTGGCGGCGCTTCGCAAAAAGAGCAGCGGCGTTTCTTTGTTCAGCACGTCGTCCGCTTCATATCCGAGCAGGCGTTCCGCGCCTTTGTTGAACAACGTAATCTTGCCGTCTTTGCCGGTCGTGATGATCGAGTATTCCGTCGAACTGTCAAGAATGCTGTTCAAAAAATCGGTCATTTCCTGAAGCTTAATCGTCTCATCTTCTAATTTTTTGGTGTATTCCTTTAATTCTTGCGTATAGCTTTCTTCGACGATGCGCTGGGTTTTGTGGACGCGGTTTTCAAGAAAGAGGCTGACCGATTTCATCAGCAGGATATGCACGATGGCTAAAAAGGAAATGCTTCCGAACGCGGCAAATAGTTGCAATGATGATTGCCGCGCAAAAAACGCGGTCACGACAATCGCGACCACGCCTGCGCCGAATAGTTTCAGCGAAATGTTGCGAATAAACAGCGTGCTTTCATCCATAAATCGTTCGTCCTTTTAACATAGTTGAAGAAAATTCGACGGGCGATGCACAAACATCACGATATTTTTATTGACCGATCTGTGCAATAAAACAGTTGCGTTGTCAAACAAAATTTATGCAACTCGCAGCAGGAGCGGATATTTTTATGCAGCCTGGTATCGCCGAGAACACGTAACGGGTATTGATCTCTTTATAAAATAAGATGTTACGCGAAAATAACCACGAGATGCCTGATAATATGTGATCTTTGTTGCACTTTTTTCTTGTCAAAGAAGAAATTCTGATGTAGGGTACTGTCATGAAAAGCGAACTGCGCGACGTGGCGCGTGAATTGTAAGGATTGGATCAAATTTTTGATAACGCTGTATTTTAGTGTATGAGGAGGACAATTATGCAGCGACGTTCCTCTCTGGGCTGTGTAATAAGCCTGATTGTTTTATGTTGCGCAAGCCTGACGGCCTCAGGCGCAACGTCTTCGAACGTGGCGGGACTTTCGCAATGGGATGTCACGTCCTTTCAAGTCAATTTATTAAACCATTATGGCGCGAATGGGGATGTGCAGTCGGATCAAAACGGATGGATTCATTTAGGCGCGAACCATTTGGAAGGCGGCGACATGACCTATAATGTTCAGGTCGGGCGTCTCAGCCCAACGGATATTGTTGAGGTCTGGGTGGATGGATTTTCTTCATCCAATGATCTGAATGTCGGGCCGACGCTCTTTATCGGCGCAGGGAAAAATCGATTTGAACAAATCACCAGAATGTCGGGCGATGCGTGGCGTCCGTTCGTGTTTCGGTTTGCCGATGATCGTCTCTACGGCGATGTGACCGATCCCTCGAATCGGAATGAAAATTGGCGTATTCGTTATCCTTCGTCCAAGTATGAAGTGCGTCGGATTGATAAAGCGCCGAGTGAGTTATTGGAAGGCGCGACTCTGCCGGTGAGAATTTCGATTACCGGCGTGGATGATTTTATCCTGAAGCGTTTGGAAGTCGTGGTGTACAGATCAGGCGGCGGGAGTTCAGGGCGCGGCCAGCTTGCCATTACGAATCTTGCGCCGTATAAAGTGTATCGCGGCAATCGCGTGACCGTGCAATTCAATCAAGCATTGCCGGAAAAAGGTGTGGATTTCTACGTAGTTGATCCGTCGGGCCGCGAATCGCGGATTTATCCGCAAATCACGAGTTCGCAGCGTGATTCCGCCTGGTTTTATGCCGATGGCGATTCGTTCGGTCGTTCCGGCGATTATTTGGTCAAAGTGGTGGACCGTTCCTGGGATCAGGCACAATCAGATACGGAACGGTTCGAATATCTTCATCCGGTTGCGCGCAATCCGGAGCCGAGACGCACCCCGAAACCGCTTCCGACGCCTGACGCTTGTGCGCTTCCGCCCTGTTCGCCAGTTGTGTATGCGCCTGCGCCGGTCATGCAACCCGCGCAGATTATGCCAGTCGTTCCGTCGGTGCCGTTTACGCAAGTGCCCGTCTTAGCTGGCCCGCCAGTGAATGAATTCGAGACCGCGCCGAGAGCGATTGTGCCAGTGCCGAAACAGCAAACGGGCGGCGGCGGAGCCTATACGATCCAGATTGCGGCTGTCAGAAGCCAGCAAGCGGCGTTTTCGCTGGTGAATACGCTGCGGGCGCAGGGGTTTGACGCCTATGTCTCCAATGCGATGCAGGGGCAGATGTATCGCGTTCGCGTCGGACGGTATCCGTCCAGAAATCAGGCGGCATACGACGCGACTCGCTTGCAGCAAAGCGGATTCGAAACCTGGATCACGAATTAAACCAGGCGCGTTGCTCTTGACGCTCAGCGTTCAACCTCCGGACAGACATGGTGCTGTTCGGAGGTTTTTTTATTTCCCTTGACAAATGTTATCGGTGTTGTTAGGCGGGCTTGCGAACGTTTTACGCCTAACAATTGAAAATATCGCAAGTTGCGAGATGTTATCATCGAATATTAAGAAGAGTGTGTTGATCTCTCTGCGGGTTTAAACATGAAGACTTTGTTTCGAAATGGTTTTCTGGCTCTCTTTTTAGGATTGCTGACTGTATTCGCTCCTGGAATTGCTCCGAATTGTTATGGAGACATCGGAGAAAGCTTGCAGTTGCAAGAAAATGAAGCCCTCACGATTCGCGCCAAAGACCTGAGTTATTTTTCTGCGCAACAACTGTTCGTCGCAGAAGGCGATGTCGAAATTACGTATCGAAACGCGCGGCTGACGGCGGATTATATTGAGTTTCAAGAGAAGACTGGCGAAGCGCTCGCCATCGGAAATGTTGTGTATGAAGAGGGCGTTGAGACGTTGATGGCTGACCGCGCTGAATTTAATTTGGATACGGAATTAGGCACGATTACGGTTGGCAAGTTGTCGCTGGCCGATGACCAATATTTTACCGGTAAACAGATTATCAAAACCGGCGAGGAGACTTATACCATCAAGCAAGGAACGTTTACCGCCTGCGATAGCAATCTCCCGGCCTGGAAATTTCGCAGCAGCACCGCGAAACTCGAGCAGGATGAATATATTCAGGCCTGGAATACCGTCGGATTCGTGAAAGGCATTCCCGTCTTTTATTTCCCCTATTTCATGTATCCCATCAAACGCGAGCGCCAATCCGGATTGTTAGTTCCTGACATTGGAAACAGCAGTTCTAATGGATTTCAGATCAGCAACGCATTTTTCTGGGCGATTAATGATAGTCAAGACGCCACGTTTCGCCATACCTATTACGATCTGCGCGGCAATAAATTCGATCTCGAATATCGCTATAAATATAGCGGGGACACTGATGGGACATTGGAGGTTGAATATTTTCATAAAGATCGCAAAGATTCGAAATCGAAAAAACGCTTGGAATTTAATCATCGCCAACAATTGCCCTTTGCGATTAAAGGACGTGTCAATCTGGATTTAACGGATAATGATCAATTTGATAAAGATTTTAGTACAGAACTCGATGATCGTGCGGAGACCTACCTCGAATCGGATATTTCGCTGACGCGAAATTTTTCTCAGCATACCGTGAAGTTGTTATTTGATCGCCTTGATGATTTGCGCGAAGAGAGTGACGACCGTCAGGATCAGCGTTTCCCGGAATTTTCAATTTCCAGCCAGCAGCAGCAGATTTTCGGAAGCCCGCTCTATTTCAGGCAGCTCAGTGCAGTTTCCTGGCTGAAGCGCGATGGCGAGCCGACGGAATATTTGGAGATGACGCGCGTGGATATTCACCCGACGTTTTCCCTTCCAATCAATTTCGGCAGCGCCTTGACAGTGAATCCTGAATTGGAATTGCGCGAAACGTATTATTCGGAATTCCACACGAAAGAAAAACCAACGGAAACCGCCGAAAATTATGAAAAAGTTGCGCATGATGCGACGAACCGCGAATATTACAGCGCCCGATTGGGAGTGAATGGGCCGCGCTTTCAGCGCATTTTTAATTTCGCCAGAACCCGGCGCACCCAGAAGATGAAACACCTGATCGAGCCTTCCATTTCATACCAATACGCGCCAGGGATTGATGAAAGCGATTTACCAAAATTCGACGGCGTTGATCGCATCGGCAGCGAAGACCCAAGCCAAACGCTTTCATACAGCCTGACGCAGCGCTTGCTGACGAAACGGATCACTGTCACCGATTGGGACAAATTTCAGCGGGATGAGGACGATCTGCTGGTCATCGAGGAGTTAGCAACGAATACGGAAGAGGTGGCCTCGTTAGTGCTCAGTCAATCGTATAATTTCGAAGCTGACGACCATAATTTCAGCAATATTTCCGTGACGTTGAATCTCCGTCCCGTGCAGGATTATAAGCTGACGCTTCAAACAGGGTATAATGTGTACGTGAACTCCTTTGTCAGCACGGATGTTGATGTTGCTGGCAAGATATGGGATGCCTGGGATGTTGACGTGCGTTGGCGGCGCAGCGTCTCTGTTGATCCAAGCGAGGATGAAATTACCGATGTCACGCAGTATTTGGATGTGAATACCGCGCTCTCCCTTTTCGGCAGGCTGAAACTGACGTATCGCGGGCGCTTCGATATTACAGAAAACGAGCGGATTGAAGATTCTGTCGGCGCGACGTATAACGGCCAATGTTGGAGTATTTACGGAAACGTGCGGCAGCAGTTGATTGACGATGAACGCGATACGGGATTTCAAATTTTATTAGAATTGAAGCATCTCGG
>CAZMEO010000150.1:0-3145 GCA_964565315.1 uncultured Candidatus Moduliflexus sp.
CAAATGGCACGTGCCATGCCTCTGGAATATCGAACAACGGCTCATTCAGCAGCCAGATTGAAATGGCCGGTTTCAGTTCGACATACGCCTGCCCTTTTTCGATCTGGCGATGATACAGAGCGCTCCACATATACAGCATCCGCGACGTCAAGCCCGGATGCGTGGCAAGTTGAATTTCGATTTGATACACGCGCCCCTGTTTGTCGCGAGCTTTTACGTCCACCACGCTTAATTTGTCGCTTTCGAATTCACGCTCATTGTATGGATTCAGCAACTCGACCGTTCGGATGCGGATGCCTGGATCGCGGGCCAGCACGGCGTTCAGAAAATGCACGAGCAGCGCTTTATGTTCCTCGCTGCCGAGCATCGCTTTAAAGACGCAATCTACTTTCGGATCAATCTGAGGTTTCATAAGTTTTTCTCCTTGCCTGTCAGATTTTCTTTAAAGGATGAGGATTTCATTGTGATTCGGCCTGCGTGATCATGCCATTTCAGGCGGGGACGCAGCCCCGCCCTACCGCGAAAATGCCTCGCGAATGCTGTCGCACATCCGGCGATCTTCTTTGCTGACAGTCGGATTATGCGCCAAATACCGTCGAATCCAATCACACCCTTTTGCGAGCAATCCGTCAAGATCAAAATCGCATTGTTCCCGCAGATGCCAGAGTTTGACGGTATCGTCCAGACTGCCGGACGCAAGCCATTCGCCGTCAGGGCTGAAGGCGACGCTGCGGACATCATGCGAATGCTCTTTTAAGGTCGCGATTTTCTGCCCATCGGCGACGTTCCAGAGGCGCGCGGTATTATCTTCGCTGCCGGACGCTAACATCGAACCGTCGGGGCTGAACGCCAGCGTCAAAATCGTCTGCGAATGCCCTTGCAGGGTGCGGACTTCCTGACCGGTGCGCATGTTCCAGAGCATAATCGCGCCGTTGCCGTTCGTGCCGGATGCCAGCAGCGTTCCGCCGGGGTGCATGGCGATGCGGATGCCGCTTTTGGCGGGCGGCCAGTTGGGAATAAGAATGGTATGAATGATGCGGCGCTGCGCCATCTCCCAGACCGCAATCGTATGATCATCGCGCCAGCTTGCAGTCGCAAGATGCTTGCCGTCAGGGCTGAAACAGACGCTCCAAATCGCGTCGGTTTGCCCGGCAAGCGTGAAAAGCGGCGTTCCGGTTTCGACCTCCCAGATGATAACCAGATGATCGCTGCTCCCGGAGGCAAGCAAGCGGCTGTCCGGGCTGAAGGCAACGCTGTTGATCGCATCGGCATGGCTGGCGAAGAGGGCGATCTGCTCGCCGGTTGCCACATTCCAGAGGACAATCGCCGCATCGTTGCTGCCAGAAGCCAATACGCGGCCATCCGGGCTGAAAGCAACGCAACGGACGGCGTCGGCATGACCGCGCAGACGCGTGAGCTCATGCAGCGACAGCGCATCGCGGAAAGAGATCGAGCCGTCGTCATGACCAGAGGCGAGCAGCGGGCGCGTCGGATGAAAACAGACAGCATTGACGCCGTTGCCAGCCGCTTTTGCGCGGCGGGGCAGCAGGCGGGCGACATCCCAGACTTTCAGCATTTTATCCCAGCCGCCAGACACCAGCCGCGAGCCGTCAGGGCTGAACCCGACTGTCAGGATTTCGTCGTCATGTCCATGCAAGGTCAGCAGCTCGCGCTCTTCGCTCACATCCCAGAGTTTCACGGTTTTGTCGCCGCTGGCAGAAGCCAGAATCGCGCCGTTGGCGTGAAAACTCAGGCTGTTCACCGCTTCAAGATGCCCGTGCAGCGCACGCGGCGGACATTCGTGTTCGACATCCCAGATATTGACGCTTGCGTCGCCGCTCCCAGACGCTAACAGATGGCCTTGCGGATGAAATGCCAAACAGAACACGCCCTGCTGATGCTCGCTGAAGATGCGCTCTGTTGCATGCGTTGCAAGATTCCAGAGGCGAATCGTGGCGTCATCGCTGCCCGAAACCAGCAGATTCGGCGTGAGCGGATGAAACGCGAGCGCAAAGACCGGAGCGTCGTGTCCGCGCAGTCGCGCCATTTCGCGAAAATCGGAAATATTCCAGATCGTGATTGCGCCGCTTGCGCCGCCGGATGCCAGCCTTGTTCCATCCGGGCTGAACGCGAGCGCGTACACGCCTTGCGTCAGCCCCGTGATCGCCGTGATTTCCTGACCAGTCGCCGCATTCCAAATTTTGATGGTTTCGTCATCGCTGCCGGTCGCGGCGAATTTGCCATCGGGACTGAAACAAATGGCGCGGACAATATCGGCGTGGCCGTGCATCGAGGCGCGTTCATAGCCGCCCAGCGCCTCCCAGATTTTGATCACGCCGCCGTAGCTCCCTGAAACGAGCCATTGACCGTCCGGGCTGAAACTCAGGCAGCGCACCGGGGCGCGATGCCCTTGCAGGCGCAGCGTTTCACGAATGCCATAGACAATGTCGCGCAACGTTCCGACGACGGCGTGGCGCATGTCCGGCGGCGCGTCAAGCTCGCGGGCAAGCGTTCCGGCTTTGAGCGCGGCAAGGAGCGACTGCAGTTCGTCATGCGAGGCGAACAGGGCGCGACTTGAGAGCAGATGCGCTTCCAGCGCGCGCTGCTGCGTTTGTTCGTATAACGCCTTCCAACGAGCGTTTTCTTGCGCGAAATGCCGCTGGCTGCGGATGATGTACGAGCATTCTTCGGATGTCAATTCGTCTTCGCGCTTAATCAGCCATTCTTCGGCTTCGGAAAGCAAGCGCCCGCGCAGCAGCGCCCCGTCATCATGTTGAGTCGTTTCCCACTGTTGAAGCGATGTTTTCAGCCGCTCGCGCCAGGCGTGAAATTCCCGATCCACTTCCAACCATTTCCGCAAACGCCGCCAGCGCGAAATTAAGGCTTCATGCGTGATTTCGACCGTCGCAGCGCCATCTGCATCGACCGCAAGCGTCAACAGGCGGGCATGTGGCTCCGAAAATGCGCGGAAAATCGCCTGCACGCTCTCCGGCGTCTGACGATAGGCCGCGATGTCATCGAGCGCAATCCGTCGGCGGCTGTACAGCCCATCTTTGGCGGGACAGATAAGATTCAGAAAGATGGCGCGAGCTAAGCGTTTATCAGCGGAAGACAGCTTGTCGTAAATGTGTTCGGCGCGGTCTGC
>CAZMEO010000150.1:3245-8057 GCA_964565315.1 uncultured Candidatus Moduliflexus sp.
GGTCTGCGTCTGTTCGAGAAAATCGCTGCGCAAGGTGAGAATTGCGGAAATGACGGGAAATTCGGCGGTAACGGCATACAGCAAATTTTGAAGAAACGCTGTCCGTTCAACGTCGTCATTGCAAAGCGAATAGATTTCTTCGCATTGATCCGCGACGAGAATCACCGCCTGTTCCCGCAATTCAGGAGATTGAGCAATCATGTCGCCCAATCCATCCCATTCGCCCCGCGAATTCGGCTGTTTAAGCCGCGTTTCGCAGCGATGCACCGTCTCCGGCGAATGCCCTTCCGGTTCAAGCAGGCGCGTCAGGGCGTTCGCGAGGCTGAGCAGCGGATGAGCGCCGCACGTGAATATGATAACGCGCGGCATGTTGTTCTCCGGGAGCGGATGCTGTTTAAGGCGCGGAATCAGGCCAGCGCGAACGACTGACGATTTCCCGGAACCGGACGGGCCAAGCACGGTCAGCATCCGCGACGCGCCCTGCGATTCAGCATGTTCGTACCCGCGCAAAAATTTCTGATAGAGCGTCTCAATCAGCTTCTCGCGCCCGAAAAAGCGGTTGGCGTCGTCTTCGTCGAACGCCGTCAAGCCATTATACGGGTTTGGACCGGGGATGAACAGCGCATGAATCAGCGCGGCCAATTCGTGCGGCAGCACGGTCAGCAGCATCTTGCCTGCGCAGTTTTCCGGGAATGGGGTGTGTTCGAATTCCTCAAGCGAAAGGATAATCACGTGGGCGTTTTTGCATAACGTCACGTGATTCGGGCGCAGATTGGCGGTCGGCGCGATAAAGAGCGTGTCGGGGTTGGTTTTGTCGAGAAACGCGGTGAGCTTCAGCGAAAATTCCGCTTCATGCCCGACTTCCTGCAAAACGGGCTGTTGATCGGGCGTGATGGCGATTTTGCCGGTGCACCAGATGTCACGCGGCCAGGCGTGACGCAAGCGGCGAGCGCAATGCAGATTGGCGAGAAGATAGGCGAGGTGCATGGACTCGCCGACATATTTTTTATCGCGGCGGTCTTTTTTTTCGTAAAGTTGACGGGGAAACAAGGCGGCCTCATGCGCCAAAAGCGCGACCGCCCGGTCAACAGTGGCCTGATTGATAATGATTGAGGCGCAAGACGCATATTCGTTTCCGACAGGTTCGGCGGCGGCAAGATAGCGCCCGCAGCCGATGAAATCGGCATTCAGCACTTCGACATTCGGAAACGCAAAGTGCGTCATGCCTCTTTCTCCGGCACTAAAACGCCAATGCTCCATTTGTGGCTGAGCGGGTCGAAACCGAGCGTCTCGCTGGTGAAGGTCTGCTCGCCCTGATGAATCGTTCCGGGGCGGATTTCGTAGCGAATCGCCTGATCTTCAGGGTTCACCAGGCGAATGACGAATTCGCGATGTTCAGGAATTTCCGCATTCCAGGAGAGCCAGACAAACGCCGGTTCGTCGGCGGTTTCCTGTCCCCAGGCGCAGGTGATGTTGACGACGCCGACCAGCGTGGCAAAACGATGTTCCTGCGTGACGACGGAAGTTGCGGCGACGAGCGCTTCGCCTGCGCCGACCGGTTCCCAGTATTCCTCAGCGATCACACTTTTTAGCGGCATTGGCGCTGTCGAAGCATTCGCCCAGTCAAACAACTGCTGTTCCATCTCGTCTTTGATGTGACGCAGGCGCAGCGCGGTGTTCGCGCATGACGCGCAGCCCGGAAGATGATTTCGAATAATTCGCGCCTGTTCGTCGGAGACTTGCCCCCAGATATACGCATGAAGCCATTCTTGATCAGGATGCAGGCCGCATTCTATTTCCTGCCGCTGCCGACGATACGCCTCTGACCGGGCGATTCCACGAAGAAATTGACCGAATGCGCGGTCGCTTTGCGTCGTAATGTTATCAGATATTTTCATAACGTTTCACCTCCTTTTGGGTACAAGGAGAGAGGCAACGCCGTTTTCAGAACATTTTTTGTCATGGATTTTACCACGAAACACGCGAAACACACGAAAATATCCCAGGAGTGCAAAAGCTTGCTTTTGCAATCGCATGGCACAAGCAAACTTTTGCACTCCTGATGGTTTCTGCTAAAATTTTTTCGTGTATTTCGCGTGTTTCTCAGCCATTTTTAAAGAGAAATTCACGCGCGTCGCGAATATCGCGGCGCAGCGTCCATTCTTTGATGCCGAATTCCTTCGCAAGCGCCTGAATCGCGCTATCTTCGTCAAGGTCGTCATCGCACATTTTCATGACGAGTTGGAAAAACAATTCGTATTGCCGCTCGTACATTTCGCGGCGCTTGCTGCCGGAAGCCGCCGTGTCGATCCGATCTTGCAGCAGCGTTCGAATGTGGTTCAACTCATCTTCCGCAGCAACCTGCGCTTCGGCGGAGAGCGCGGTTTGCGCCTGCATCTGGCTGATTTCATGGAGCAGGCGGTTCGACTGCGGCGATTGATGCGCGACGTTTTCGTCGGTCGCGTCGTCGTTCAGCGAAACAAAATCCACGACAATCTCCGCGCTATAATTCTCGCACAAATCGTCGGTTTTGTTCCGTTTTTCTCTGTGAAAATAGCAAAAATACGATTTTCGCGAGAGATGCTGGCACGTTGCGCAATCCACGTGTTCCACGACATCGAGCGTGTCCGGCTTCCGCGCATATTCGTCGCAGATGCGCAAGCTGGAATGAATTTCGCGGCGGCGTTCGCAGATATAATCGGAGGATTTGGACAGGTGTTTGCATGTGCCGCAGTGGCGTTTGTCCGGCAGCATCGGGAGTTGGCGCTTGATTTCGCGATAAACTGTCGTATAGACATACCGATGCCAGACGGGCAGCGAAAATCCGGCTGTCAATTCTTGATGCTTCAACCGCTCAACAACGGCCTGAATATCGTAATCAAACGCATCATCTGTCACCAGATCGGCATACAATTCATGAATGGTTTTCATGCAGCCGTCTTCCACAATTTGCAGGACGATATAGGCGCAGCGACCATGATCCCAGAACACCTGAATCTGCTGACCTTTCAACAGCTCGCATTCCCGCGCAAGATTCGCGTAAAACTGGCATTGCACGCCGTGAAAGCGCGTCCCTTTGCCTTCGCAAATATTTTCAATCAAATCTGGAGAGGTTTGTTTTGACATACGTAAAGAACGACAATAATGTTGATAAAAAAGTTCTTGCGTTATTTCACCTGCAATACATTCTAAAAACGTTCGAAGGCATAAAATGCGGCATCGTGATGATTGCGTCAAGCAAAAACAGTTGATGTCATGATTTCGTTCAATGCGAGCGGACTTCTTTCTTGACGGAAACTGAAAAAAATTATCATGCAATGTGTCAAAATTTTTTATCTTTATCAATTTGAGGGGTCGAACTTTTTGATCTTAATTGTTTGCATGCCATGAATCGGCAAATATCGAGGCGCAAGATATGCAGAAAGAACGTCAACATCCAAGAATTGCTCTGGTGATCGGCTCTGGCGGGATTAAATGTTTAGCGAGCATCGGCATGCTCCAGGTGCTGCATCGGGAGCAGATCGTGCCGGACGTGATTATCGGCAGCAGCGGCGGCAGCCTGTTTGGCGCGGTCTATGCTGTCGGCGAAGACCCGAAACGCATCGAAGAACTGACGTTGACCATGTGGAAAAAGCGGGAATTTCAAGACTTCAAATATGGCGATCTTCTGAAAATGTTTTTTCCGAAATTCTTTCGATACAACGAAATGTTCGGCATGATTCGGGGCGACCGAATCGAACGGGTGTTTCAGAATTATTTTCAGGGAAAAACGTTTGCGGAAGCACAGATTCCGCTGCAAATCGTGGCAACGGATTTTTTCAGCGGCGAAACAGTGGTGCTTGAACAAGGGAGCATCGCGGAAGCGATTCGCGCCAGCATTGGGATTCCCGGCTTTTTTCAGCCGAAAAAAATTGATGGAAGAACGTTGATTGATGGCGGCGTCAGCGATCCGCTGCCGATTGACGTGGCGATTCGTTATGGCGCGGATGTGATTATTGCGATGGGGTTTGAAACGCCGACCTATCAAACGATTGACAGTCCGGTCAAACTCTTGCTGCATTTAACCGGGCTGTCGTCGAATAATCTCATGATTGCGAATCATTCGATGCACACAATGGCGCATCATTATGAGATTATTATGGTCTATCCTGAATTGCGCGGCGAGTTCCACTTTTTTGATATTGACAAAATCTCCGATTTGATTCGTCTCGGAGTTGCTGAGACTGAGAAGGAACTCCCAAATATTCTCAGCGCCATTGAAAATTTTGACGGGCAAAATTAACTCGCATGTTTGACATCAAATCGCTCGGCATTTTTCAATAGCATGTCGAACACGTCCGAACAGGCACGGCCATCCGGGGCGTCAAGCGTATATTCGACGCAGGCGTCCCAATCTTTTGAGAGATACACATAAGGAAGAGTCGTCGGTGCGGCCTGTTCTGGGCGAATCTGGCTGACAATCACTACGCCGTCAACAAATTCAAGCCATTCGCCTTCTGTTGTCATCGCCGCCAGCGTTTTGCCGGTTTCTTCCGAGCGCGGAGATGAACTCAGCCCATATTGCGTCCACGCCATCATTCCAATTGTTACCACGACCAAAATCACGCTCAATCGCATCCGTTTCGATATATGTTTCACGTTACGCTCCTCCGTAGGCTTGCTTTTTATGATATGCTTTTTCCTGCTTTCACGTTGACAGCAATAACATATACAAACCGCATGCCTGATGACAGACCCAAATATGTCAACGGATAACCTCTGAAATCACAATATGTTATCCTGATGATTGAACACAGGGGAGAGAAGAGAGAT
>CAZMEO010000151.1:0-8040 GCA_964565315.1 uncultured Candidatus Moduliflexus sp.
ATGACTTGCGCGTTGCGCTCAATTTCCGCAGCGCAGCCTGCTTCAGTTTCGGCAGCAGATAGGGCGCTTTGTCTTTGATGTCGCCGAACGTCCATTCCAAAATCGAAGTGGCTTCAATCGCGATTACGTCTGCCGTGCGTTTGTTATAAATGCCGATAATGCCGATTTCGCCGAGGATTTCGCTGCTTTTCACGATGGCGAGTTCCTGCCCGTTTGCCCCGACGATCTTCATTCTGCCAAAGATAATGATGCAAAACGTGTCGTTGGCTTCCGCGCCTTTGCGATAGAGATAATCCCCCGCATTCAGCAGCTTGGTCTGGGCATTGCTAATCAGATAATCTAAGCGGAGATCATCCACATCACTGAAGAGATCGTTCTGTCGCAATACTTTTTTCTTTAACCAGAGTTTTGCATCAAGTTCCATAAATTTTTTATATATTATTACCACGAAACACGCGAAATACACGGAAATTCCAAAGGTTCTTTCCTCATTGTAAGGAGCATCGCCTTTTTCGTGCATTTCGCGTGTTTCGTGGTGAAGAATTTAAAGACGCCCAACGGGGCGTCTCTATCACGTTATTCGTCTTATTTCGCCTCTTCTTTTGATAACTGGAATAACCATTCCGAGGCGTCATCGTCTTGCGGATTCGGGACAAAGCCCTTCACCCAGTCGCGATAGTGGCGAATATCGGTATTCTGATAAATGCACAGGCCAATCGCTTCGGAGTACCACAAGTTTTGAAGTTGGGTGTAAATTTCCTCGCGTTTCGCCGGGTCAACGGTCGCGATCCCTTCGTCAATCAGCTTATCAACATCCGGGTTGGAATAACCCGCAAATTTCCCATACGCGCCGTTGCTGTGCATGTAGGTATAGAGGAAATTATGCGGATCGGCGTAGTCCGCGCCCCAGCCGATGATAAACAGCGGATATTGGAAATTTTTGTATTTCACGAGGTAATCTTTCCATTCGACGTTCGCGACTTCGATTTGGAATTTCGGATTCAGCGACATGATATTTTCCGCTAACATCAACGCCGCTTTTTCGCGCTTTTCGTTGCCGCTGTTGTGCGTGATCGTCATTTTAAAGCCTTTTTCCCAGACCTGGCCGCCCCACGCCTGTTTCATCTCTTCCGCCGCTTTGTCTAAGCTAAATTCGTACACCGGCACGTCAATCGCATACGGCAGGCCAGGCACGTTCGGGTTGGTCGGGATGGTTTCGATGTTTTGCAGCACGTCTTCTTCGTACAGTTCGCGGTCAAAGGCGTGCATAAAGGCTTTGCGGACGTGAATATCAGAAAAAAAATCCGGCGGAATCCCTTCGCCGTCGAGCTTGCCGCTGCCGATGCTGGTATTTTGATCCGGATTGATCTTCTGGCAGAACAGGGCGGCGCCGACGGCCAGTTGCGGCACGCGATACGTTGTAATCCCTTCAAGCCCTTTCATTTCGGAGACATACATCGCGTCAACCGAGACATAATCCGCGTCGCCGTTCATC
Source organism: uncultured Candidatus Moduliflexus sp. (assembly GCA_964565315.1). Lineage (GTDB taxonomy): Bacteria > Moduliflexota > Moduliflexia > Moduliflexales > Moduliflexaceae > Moduliflexus. Next base: position 1,496 of record CAZMEO010000151.1, read on the forward strand.
AGCATCAGTTTGCGGGTGTTCCATTCTTCCACCGGCTTAAAAATCGCGCGTTTCAGTTTGGGTTTTTCGCCCCAGTAACCGTCAAAGCGCTCGAAGACGAAATCTCCGGACGGATCCCATGATTTCATCAAAAACGGCCCCGTGCCGTTCATGATTTTTTGCAGCGTCTCATGCAAGAATTCCGGGTTATTGGCGTTCGGCGCGTTTTCCAGCGTGCCATCCCAGCCCCCCTGCTCAATCACCCATTCTTTATCTTGAATCGCCGCCCAGCTATTCGCTAAAATCCCCATCAATGGCGGGTATGGTTTCGGCAGATGCAGCACGACGTTATCCCCCTGCACTTCCACCGCGCTCATGATCTTTTCAAAGACGCCTTCTTTGATTTTCCCGTCAGCATCGCGCGTCGCGCCGTCGCCGATTAACGCTTCCAACAGCATCCAGGACGGCCCACCATCCTGATCCGTCACCATTGTGCGCTCTAACGAATATTCCACGTCGCTCGGCGTCAGGTCGCCGCCCGCATGGAATTTGACGTTTTTGCGAATCGGGAAGGTGTAGGTCATGCCATCCGCCGCTAACAGGCCGTTTTCAATTGTCGGGACTTCAGTGGATATGACCGGAATGAATTTGTCCGTAAATGAACCATCGCGGCGCACAAGGCGTTCATAGATATTTTCGATGCGCTGCGCGCTGGTGGTGTTATACGCGGTCGCCGGGTCGAGCGTCGGGATCGTGCCGTATGTGACTTTAACGAATGTATCGGGGTCTTTGATTTCAGCATAGGCGGTCGCGGCGAAAAGCGTGAGCGCGACAACAGGAAGAACACACAACATCGTCTTTTTCATAACATGCTCCTTTCTACGTGAGGTTGAAGTCATTGGTCGCTGTTCGATTGACGGTGAGACGGTTTGCTGCTGCTTCAATTTCTGCGCATCACCTCCATTTTCTCAACCACGAAACACACAAAATACACGAAAAAGATCAAAACAATCATGTTTCAATTTTCGTGTATTTTGTGTGTTTCGTGGTTCGATCATTATCGAATTCTATGCTGAGATAGGGGAACTGTCAAGGATAAAGTATCGCCTGACTCGTTCCTCTTATAAAACATAGACAAACAGGCCGCAGCGGAGTTTCGGCTCGAACCAGGTGGATTTCGGCGGCATGATTTTTCCGGCATCCGCGACCGCCATCACGTCATGAACGCTCGTCGGATAGAGGGCAAACGCCACTCTCATGTCACTCGCCACGCGCCGTTCCAATTCTTCCAGGCCGCGAATGCCGCCGACAAAATCAATGCGCTGGTCGGTTTTCGGGTCGCAAATGCCTAAAATCGGCGCGAGCAGGTTGTGTTGCAGAATCGAGACATCGAGGCGTTCAATCACATTGCTTTCGTCAAATGTGTTCGGCTTTGCCGTCAATTTATGCCATTTCCCGTCAAGATACATGCCGAACAGATGCGCGGCGGTCGGCGCGTATGGTTCATTGATCAGGCACGGCTCAATCATAAATTTTTCAGCGACTTTGTGAATGAATTCTTCCGAAGAAAGGCCGTTCAGATCGCGCACCACGCGGTTGTAATCCATGACGCACAAATCGGTATCGGGAACGAGCGTGACGAGGAAATAATTGAACGGCTCATCGCCGGTGTAATCGGGATGCTGCTCCCGGCGCATCTGCCCGACTTTCACGGCAGATGCGGCACGATGATGGCCGTCGGCGATGTAAAACGATTCGACGCCGCCGAACAACTCCGTCAAGTCGGAAATCGTCTGAATGTCGTCAATCCCCCAGACGACGTGCTGAATTCCATCATCGGTGAGAAAGTCGTTGACCGGCTCGTGGTCGCGCATCCAGGCGTGAATGATCGCGCTGATGCGATCCTGCGCCCGATAAGTCAGAAACACAAGGCCGGTATTGGCGTTGCAGACATCCACATAATTGGTGCGGTCGAGTTCCTTATCCGCCCGCGTGAATTCATGCACCTTGATCGTACCGGAAAGATAGTCATCAATCGCGGCGCAAGCCACGAGGCCGACCTGCGAGCGTCCGCGCATGACTTCTTTGTACAGGTAGAATTGAGGAGCAGCTTCCCGAACAAGCGTTCCATCATCGATGATCTGATGCAGGCGATGTTTCGCCTGTTGATAGACGTGCGGGTCGTGCGGGTCAATCTCCGGCGGCAGGTCAACTTCAGCGCGATTCACGCGCAAAAACGAAAATGGGTTAGCGGTCGTAATGGCTCTGGCTTCCTCAGTATTGACGACATCATACGGAAGCGCGGCCACGCGCGGCGCCATCTCCGGCGTCGGGCGATAGGGTTTGAATGGTCGAATAATAGCCATAAAAACACAACCGGCAGGAGAAATTGAAGCATCACTTTCTCCTGCCGATCATCCCAGAAATCTCATGTATTCATTGTACGTACCAGCGGACAGCCTGTCCGCCCTGATGCCGCGTTATTGGCGAGTTCGGCGAACAAGGCTGCTCGCCGGTACGTGGATAATACCATACATTTTTAATCTTTGATTTTGTCAGGCGAAATGCCGGTCATTGAAAGAATCGTTTCCGCGTCCATGTCGCTTTCGAGCAATCTTTAATAAAAACCTCACAGGTTTCGAAAACCTGTGAGGTTTGCCTTGAGATTACAACCCTAAAATGCGGTTGATATGGCCGAGCAGTTCATCCACTTCCGCCAGCGTGCAATCCGCCATGTGAGCGATGCGGAACGTCTTTTCTTTCAGCGAGCCGTAGCCGTTCGCGAGCGTCAGGCCAACTTCGCCGAGTTGTTTGTTCAGATCGCCGACATTGATGCCTCTGGTATTTTTAATGACCGTCAGCGTGTTCGACAGATAACGTTCATCCGCAAACAGGTCGAAATAGGTTTTCGCCCATTCCCGCACGCGCTGCGCCATTTGCAAATGCCGCGCAAAGCGGTTTTCCAGTCCTTCTTCGTCAATGATGCGGTGCAATTGATATTGCAGCGCGTACATGTGCGACAGCGACGGAGTAGAAGGATACTGATAATCTTTCTTTTGAATGTAATTGTAGAGTTCCAATAAGTCAAGATAATAACCCCGGAACGGCACGTCTTTCGCGGCGCTCACGGCTTTTTCCGACATCGAGCAGATCGCCATGCCTGGCGGCAAGCCGATGCATTTCTGCGTGGAGGTGATGCAGATGTCCACGCCGAGCGCGTCCACGTCGATTTTCGTGCCGCCCATCGAACTGACAGTATCCATGCACCAGATCACGTCGGGATATTTTTTCATCACGTCGGCAATCGCCTCCACCGGACACATGACGCCGGACGAGGTTTCGTTGTGCGTAATCGTGATCAGGTCGTATTTGCCGGTTGCCAGCGTGTCATCAACCATGTCCGGCGTGGTGGCCTGACCTTCTTCGACTTTAATTTTATCCGCAGGCACGTTGTTGCCCTGCGCCATTTCATACCAGCGGTCGCCGAATGCGCCAATCGAAAAAACGGCGGCGCGTTTGCGCGTGCAGGAGCGAACCGAACCTTCCATCAATCCGCTGCCGGATGTGGTGGAAAGAATGATTTGGTTCTTCGTGTAAAACATTTTCTGCGCGAGTTCGCTGATGTCGCGCTGCAAGGCCGATGCGTCTTTCGAACGGTGGCCGATCATCGGCATCGCCATTTTCGCCAGCACATCTTCCCGCACTTCAACCGGGCCGGGAATGAATAATTTTTTCCGCATGGTGTATCCTCCTATTACAAACCGAATTGGATTGATTGAGCGTGATTCCATCATGTCGCAATCGCTTGCGAACGCGACCGTTTCTCTCATTCTATCGGAAAATGTCAACAAAGAACTCGCGTTGCGTATCGTGAGGAACGCAAAAGCAAGCATTTACGCTCCTTTTACATGCCACGCCGCGAATTTCGAAGCCGCCGCACCAGATTTCGACGCCCATTACCGGCGTCCCTCAATTGCGCGGCGTATCCAGCCCAATAATCGCACAAATCGCGGCGCAGTTGTTCAAGGTTTCAAACCGTCGCACGGTTACACATCCGCGAACTCTTCCATAAACGCCTTCAACCGCTTGTTTTCCGCTCGCAAGCCGCCGATATAGCGTTTCCATTCTTCCGGCGTCTGGCGCAGATCGACATAAATATGCCGGATGGCGCAAGCATATTGCGCGGCGGCTTTGTAGCTCTCGCGCCCACGCGCCGCTACAAGGCGGTTGACGACGTTTTGATAGAGTTCGAGATATTCCGTCGTAAAATGCGGCAAAAGCTTGGCTTCATATTGGCGCAGCAGTTCGACCTGATGCTTGACGGTATCGAACAGGCGGTCGTAATCGTCGAGATAATCGTAAATCTCCGCTAATGTCGTGACTTGATTCGGGAAACTCGGCACGAACCAAGCAGGAGGCGTTTTTTGCCTGCTCTGAGCGCGCTGCTCCAAATCTGCAATGATGCGCGATTCGAAGTCCGGCCAATCCGCCTCATTCAAGAATCGTTTGGCGGTTTTGAAAAAATCGAGGTCAATGTCATGATGTTCCAGCCGCAAATTCAGCAGATATTTTTGCCCCTCGTAGTCGTTCGAGGCGGTGTAATGTTCCCATAAACAGGCATACGTGCCGTCATGCAGGAAATGATGATGCGTGTCGAATTCCTGCTTTTCCACTTTCCGTTGCAGCAGCCCGGCAATCGCCTCGTAATCGCCCCGCCGCTGTAATTCTTCCTGCACGAAGGCGTACACTTCAACTTTGCGTCCTTCGCCGCGTTCGATGCCCTGCCAGGCGACTTCCAGCGCCTTGAGCTTGTCGTTCTGCGCGAGCCAGAACTGCGCTAACCGCCAGTAATCAATCCCCTCTTTCAGATGCGCTTCCAATGTGTTCCGTTGCGCCTCAGTGTCGCCAGTCGCCTCGTATAATTTTGCCAGCAATCCCTGATAATACGACGAATTCGTCTTTTTCACAGCCTGTTTCAGCGATTCGATGACGATCTGATAATCCTCTTTGTCGGCGCAAAGCTGCACGGCGCTGTCGTAGAGCCAATCCGTCATGCCGCAATTGCTGTGATGATAATACGCCAACAACTGCGTGATCACGTCGCGGCGGGCGTCGCGCAGGTCTGGCGCGGCCTGAAACGCCTCGGCGAGTTCGTCCATCGCCGTCATCGCCGCATCTTCGAGCGGCTCGTCATCCATGCCGTAATCATTCAATTCTTTCAGGATGCGATCAATCACCGCCCAGCAGACTTTCGCCCGCATCGCCGGTTCGGATGGCTGCGCTGAGGCAAGAATCGCGCGGAGTTGTTTGGCAATGGTTCGGGTCTCATAATAATCGGATTCGATGGAAGGAAAGGCGCGGGCGATTTGCTTTTTGATGGCGGTAAACGTGGATTCTTTGTTGGCTTCGAAGCGCATGGAAAGTTCCCGCTTGAGGTCAGGATATTTTTTCGCGCCGTCCAATAAAATGGCGACTAATTCGGCGGACGGCAGTTCCGCGAGCTTTTTCGCTAATGCGGAATCCGCTTTTTTCTGACGCGCCGTCTGCTTCGCCAATTCATCCTTTCGTTCCAAAAAGGCCAGCATGGCGGCGACAATATGCTTGCACGGCCAGCCGTCATACGGGCAGGTGCAGGTTGCGGCCAGTGAATCGGCACGCGCAGAAATTTCGACATCGTAGTCATCGCCGCTGCCGCTGACGTTCGCCTGAAGCGTGTCGGCGTCGGGGTCGTATGTCAATTGCTGCACCATCCCACTGCGGGCATACTTTTCCCCGCGCTTAAAAATCGCGCCACCCGCCCAGCGTTTCACATAATCTACGGTATATTCATGAAGTTTCATCGTTCGAATCTCGCCACTATAGCCCTGTCAGGGTTTAGAACCCTGGCAGGGCTGTCTGTTTCATGCCTCCACGCCTTCGAGCGGGGGCGGCGTTTTTCCCATAATCTGGCGCAATTGCTCGCCTTCCACGACTTCCTGTTCTAACAGCAGGCGATAGAGTTGCTCCAATATCTCGCGCTTGTCGTTCAAAATCTGCCGGACGCGCTTGTGGGCGTTTCCTAAAATCTGTTCGACTTCTTCGTCAATCTGTTTGGCTTTTTCTTCGCTGTAATCGCGCGGCGACGTGGGCATCGGCGCTTCTAAGAAGGCGGAACGGCGCTCTTTTTCGAACGTGCGCAACCCAAGTTTCTGACTCATGCCGTATTCCGTCACCATGCCGAGCGCAATGTCGGTGGCGCGTTGCAAATCGTTCTGCGCTCCGGTCGAAATATCTTGAAAAATAATCTCTTCCGCCACGCGCCCGCCGAGCAGAACGCAGAGCTTATCTTCCAACTCCGATTTCGTCATCAGATAGCGGTCATCGGTCGGGAGTTGCTGCGTATAGCCGAGCGCCGCGATGCCGCGCGGAATGATTGAGATTTTATGCACCGGATCGCCGGTCGGCACGGCTTCGGCGACAATCGCGTGTCCGGCTTCGTGATAGGCGACGATCTCTTTTTCTTTTTTGCTGATGACGCGGTTCTTTTTCTCTAACCCGCCGATAATGCGGTCAACGGCGTCGTCAAA
>CAZMEO010000152.1:0-8031 GCA_964565315.1 uncultured Candidatus Moduliflexus sp.
GCGGCGCTCACCACCAGAATCGCGCCATCCATCTGCGCCGCGCCGGTGATCATATTTTTCACGTAATCGGCATGGCCAGGGCAATCCACATGAGCATAATGCCGCGTCTCCGTCTGATATTCCACGTGCGCCGTCGCAATCGTGATCCCACGCGCTTTTTCTTCCGGAGCTTTATCAATCTGATCATACGGCACATACTCCGCCCATCCTTTTTTGGCCAATACTTCCGTAATCGCAGCAGTCAACGTGGTCTTGCCATGATCCACGTGCCCAATCGTTCCCACATTCACATGCGGCTTTGACCGATCAAATTTTGCTTTTGCCATTTCCAAAACCCTCCATGTATAAATTTTATCAATTAATAGCCAACAAGAAAGCCCACGACCGGACTTGAACCGGTGACCACTTGCTTACCATGCAAGTGCTCTACCGTCTGAGCTACGTGGGCAACACACAAGCCCTCCCCGCCTTTTTACGCGCCCTCATACAACCATCTTGAAATTGAGTATGAGTTAAGAATCCAGACCGCTGGAGGAAAATAGGAGCAATAAAATGGAGCGGGAAACGGGGTTCGAACCCGCGACCCTCAGCTTGGAAGGCTGATGCTCTAACCAACTGAGCTACTCCCGCGCAACCGTTTATTACATCCCGGTTGGATATACATGCAATTGACGCACATCACTCTCAATCCCTTCAACCATTTTCATGACAAGGAATTGCATTTAAAATGGGGAGAGAAGGATTCGAACCTTCGAAGGCACCGCCAACAGATTTACAGTCTGCCCCCTTTGGCCGCTTGGGTATCTCCCCAATCATTTCAATTGCATGCAAAAGCTGGCGAAGGGATTTGAACCCCCGACCGGCTGATTACAAATCAGCTGCTCTACCCCTGAGCTACACCAGCAACATCTTCATTAGACTTTTGAAAATTATTGCGTGAATAAGTCAAGCGAAAACTGTATCTTTAATAAAAAACTACTTACAATCCATAAAGAATTACACCTTTTCACGCAAATGACAGTATCCCTTCAAAAAAAATCTTCCATAAATGTCAAGAACTTTTTAAATAAAATAAAAAAAACTCGTTTCCTGCAATAGAAGCCAACGGACACATATTGCATCCCTCCAAAACGAACAACGCACCTTGTAAAGCACCTCTCTTCAGCAGATCAAAGCATTCGACACATGGGAGATTGCATTTTCAGACAATCATTAAAAAACGATTAAAATTTCTCAAATTCACGATCTAATTCGTCCGGGACGACGTTATTCGCATCCAGTATTATCTTATGTGGTTTGGGCAGGTTAAGTTTTAGTTTTGACTGCTCCTTTCCTTTTGGAAGTGATGACTGAATTTCTCTATCATGGTTTTTTGCAATTTCAACGGCATTCTGCTCTTGAACAGGTTCTTTCTGTCTAAATCCCCCTACCGTTGCTTGAAGTTGTTCCGCCTGCGTTTTCAATTTTTCTGAAGTTACTGACAGGTTCTCAGACATCATCGCATTTTGCTGAATGACTTGATCTAATTGTTGAATTGCATTGTTGATTTGCTCTGCACCGGCATGTTGCTCTCGACTGGCAGCACTGATCTCCTGTACTAACTCGGCGGTTTTCTGAATATCCGGCACAAGGTGCGTCAAACTTTCTCCAGCTCTCGTTGCGACTGCCACGCCAGAGGAAACCAATTCGCTAATTTCTTCGGCAGCGGCGCGGCTTCGTCCAGCCAATAAGCGGACTTCAGAGGCGACTACCGCAAAACCTCGTCCATACTCCTGGGCTTTGGCTGCTTCAATCGTTGCATTCAACGATAACAAATGCGTTTGTCCTGCAATCTCTTCAATCACTTCGATTCTCTGAGCGATTTTTTTCATGGCTTTAACAACTCGTTTCACCGCCTTGCCGCCTTTTTCAGCATCATTAGCCGCTTGTATTGCAATCTTTTCCGTTTGAAGGGCATTATCCGCGTTTTGGCGAATATTCGCCACTAATTGTTCAGTTGATGCGGAAACTTCTTCAGCCGCCGCTGATTGCTGTGCTGTCCCTAACGAGAGTTGTTCGGAACGGGCGTTCAACTCGCGACTGCTGGATGTAATATGATCTGACGCCGTAATAATCTGACTGATCAAATGATTTTGAGTCTGGAGTGTATCCTGGAGCAAAAAATTCTGATACGCTTGCCTTGAAAGCATCTGGGCTAACAAAAAAAGCGCTTGTCCGACATGTTCAAATTGCTTACGCGACATTTGTGGAACGTGATCTAACGCTCGTTTAAACACGTTTCGGTCTGCGCCAATTTGATCGGCATATTTCAGCATTTCGCGCGGGTGCTGAGTTTCATCTCGTACCTGACCGATCAGCCAGTTGGCAATATGGACATCTCCGACCCGAATGCTCGCGCCCCCATCCCATAGACCACCACTTAAACAAGGCTGAATCGTCGCACCATCAGGATTGGGACGCCCTAATTCTGCATCAGATTTCATGCAATTTGCTAATCCTTTTTCTGTTTTTCGAATCACATTGATGCAAAGATCACAGAAATTAGACGGCTGCGTAATCGGAGTCCCGTCAGGTTCGGTAATGATTGATGCAACATGCGTCGCAATGGCAAATTCATCTTGAAGTTGCTGAATTTCCTTAATATCAAATAAGTCTTTAAAGGAAATGTTGCGAAGCTTTTTTTCATCGCTCATAGCGTTCTCCTTGTGCCTTTTTTCGTCATTTTTTTCAGTACCGGCGTTAAGATGTAATCCAGCAGGATTTACGCAAAATCAGAAGGGAATCTCAGGAATATTCGGCCTGTTATGTTGCGTGAAGTCGAAACATGGCCAGACTGAATGCCAGATAACTGCATAATTTTTACGTACATCCCGGTTGAAATATTCTTTCAATCAACCAATATTAGACAAATTCAGCAAAGTTAAGTTGCTTTTCATAAAATATTTCATGAAAAAATATTCGCCACAATCATTCCTATCCCCTTTTTCATTGAGATAAAAAAACCTGCATTTTCCTCTTGACAAGTCTTTTGGATCACCACAATAAAAATACGGCAAGGATGATTATCTCACTTTATTCCTTCAACAGGAGACGATAATTATGGAAATTGTAGATGTGAAACCGCATGGTGAGCATGAGAAACATTTGTGTCATTTACACAATATCGAACGGCTTTTGACAGAGCATCCTGAGGCATATAAACAATTGGTGCGAAATCCGAAATATATTTGCCTCGGCTGCGGCAGAGCCGCCGCAGAAAGCGCCAACTTATGCGCTCCGAGATCGTTAGAATCCGCTGAAAAAAGTAACGATTGAATGGGATTTACACGTTAGAAGAACCGCATGAAAAAAATCAGCATGGGAATAAGGCAGACGTTTCCTGACAGCCTGCTCTACGATTTGGGACGTATTACCGCGAAGGTTCTTTGATTTCGTTGAATGCGATGAAGGTTATCTGATCTGCGAAACAGGACTTACGCACAACCTCACCCCTTGCCCCTCTTCAAAGGAGAGGGGAATCCTCAATCACCCATCTCTGGTGGGGTTCTTGAAATGCGTAAATCCTGATAAATTTATTTATGCTGCGCGTCAGCGGAGTGGAAGCAATCAAGACCACCTGCGACCAATAGAACAAAAACGTCCTCTCCTTTCAGGAAACCTGAAAAAGAGAGGACGTTTCCTTTACTGCCTTATTCCGCGTCTTCTTCTGCCCACTTCATCGCGCGTTGAACCGCTTTCTTCCACCCTTTATAGAGTTTTTCGCGTTCAGTTGCGCCCATAAATGGAGCAAATTTCCGGTTTATTTTCCAATGCTCAGCAATGGTCTTTTGATCCGGCCAGAATCCGACAGCCAGCCCTGCCAGATAGGCAGCGCCTAAGGCGGTCGTTTCAGTGACTTCCGGTTTTTCTACTGGCACGCCCAACACATCAGCCTGGAACTGCATGAGGAAATTATTGGCGCTCGCTCCGCCATCCACTCTCAACGCTTCCAGCGTGATGCCAGAATCAGCATGCATCACTTCCAATACGTCGCGGGTTTGATAGGCGATAGATTCCAGCGTCGCCCGGATGATGTGGTCTCTGCCTGAGCCGCGAGTCAAGCCCAAGATCGCGCCACGCGCATACATATCCCAATACGGAGCGCCCAGGCCGACAAACGCAGGCACGACATAGACACCTTGCGAATCTACGATTTTGGTGGCAAAGTATTGGCTGTCTTTGGCATCGCTAATCAGCTTCAGACTATCACGCAGCCATTGCACCGCTGCGCCCGCGATGAAAATACTTCCTTCCAGCGCGTACTCGACTTTACCATTTATTCCCCACGCAATGGTCGTCAACAATCCATTTTTCGAGGTGAAGCGCTGTTCGCCGGTCAGCATCAGCATAAAGCAGCCCGTTCCATAGGTATTTTTCGCCATGCCCGGTTTATAACATGCCTGGCCGAACAATGCAGCTTGTTGATCGCCCGCGTCTCCGGCAATCGGAATTTCCACGCCGAACAACTGCGCGTCCGTATTGCCATACACTGCGCTTGACGGCTTGACTTCCGGCAGCATCGATGCAGGAATATTCAGTTCTTTCAGGATAACTTCATCCCATTTCAAGTCTTTAATATTATACAACAGCGTCCGGGAGGCGTTGCTGTAATCGGTGACATGAACGCGGCCTTTAGTAAGATTCCAGATGAGCCAGGTGTCAATCGTTCCAAACAGCAATTCCCCTTTTTGCGCTTTCGCTCTCGCGCCCGAGACATTATCAAGAATCCATTTCACTTTCGTACCAGAGAAGTAGGCATCGATCACCAAGCCGGTATTTTCTTGAAAATATGGCGCTAACCCTTTATTCTTTAACTCGTCGCAAATGCTTGCGGTGCGGCGGCACTGCCATACAATCGCGTTATACACGGGTTTGCCGGTCGTTTTATCCCACACGACCGTCGTTTCGCGCTGGTTCGTAATGCCAATCGCCGCAATTTCAGTAGCTTTCGCGCCAGCCATTTCTATGACTTCATTCGCCACGCCGATCTGGGTATCCCAGATTTCCATTGCATTATGTTCAACCCATCCGGCTTTAGGAAAAATCTGCGTGAATTCTCTTTGCGCTGTTTTAACAATACGTCCTTCTTCATCAAACAGAATCGCTCTTGAACTCGTTGTTCCCTGATCTAATGCTAAGATATATTTCTTTGCCATAGTCTTCATTCTCCTAATAATTACGGTGTTTTTTGTAACGAATGATTCAGTCAATCATGCAATATGGTTGACCACGACAACGACTGACAACAAGCCGAGATATTTATGACAGATCAGCCCGGAAATATGCCTAATACCATCTTCCACACGATAGCGGCAACAATCGCGCCAACAAACGGCCCGAAAACAGGCACCCAGGAATATCCCCAATCAGAATCGCCTTTTCCCGGAATGGGCAGGATGGCATGAGCGACGCGCGGCCCTAAATCACGCGCAGGGTTGATCGCATACCCGGTCGGTCCGCCGAGGGATAAGCCCATTGACCAGACCATAAACCCATAGACCACATTAGAAAGCGACATATTTAAAACTTTCGCTTCTTCGCCACCAAAGCTTTTGCCAATTCCAAAGATGCAAAGCAGCAAGCAGGCTGTTCCCAGCACTTCGCAGAGGAAGTTTGCTCCGAGGCTTCGGATCGCTGGCCCTGTTGAGAATACTGCCAATTTCAACCCCTGATCTTCGGTCGGTTCCCAATGGGAGATATATTGCAGCCACACCAACACGGCACCAACGAATGCGCCTGTCATCGTTCCAGCAATATGGATCGGCACATCTGCCCATCCCTGTCCAGTCAGCACAGCAAATGCAACCGGCACGGCAGGGTTATTCGCGCCGCCGAAAATCCCACCAACGTATCCGGACATCACAACGGCAAAGCACCATCCGGCGGTAATCACGATCCAGCCACTGCCATTTCCTTTCGAATGCTTCAACAGCACGTTTGCAACAACCCCGTCGCCTAACCAGACCAACATCATGGTTGCGAGCAGATCGGCAATAAACATTGACATACGCCTTCTCCTTCTAAAAAATTGTTAACAATGACTACACCTAAACACGAATGAGCAACGCAACAGATTCTCCTCCTGCAACGCTTGCTTACAGCTATTCATCTGCGTTGCAACAAAAGATTCCGTCATCTATAGCATTATTCACGCACATTCACGCCCCAGCAAGGGAAATCGGTGCGTTCACAACTTCGACACGCTTGAGCGCCAATCTTTATGAATAATGCTATCTTAGACACTAACTCAGCACGTAAAAACTGCTGCATAGTGGCTAATTCATGATTATGTTCCCCCCGTTTAGTGAAATAAACGGGGGGAGTTTGTAGCGGGACATTTTCAACCCGGTATGCAAGGGTTATTTTGGATCCCAAGGAAAGACATACTTCATCGAGAAACGCTGACGAATTTCGTTCATCTGTTTCTGCAAGACGGTTGGAACCGGACAGCCATGTTCTTTGCGATATTGCCAGGCGATCCATTCTTTTTCGCCAGCCGTGTAAATCCGATTCTCGCCAGGGGCTTTTTTGGAATTCCGCAAATCTCGCATAATGCTGCCGGCAATCCGCTTGAAGATTTCTAACCCCATAAAATTCTCAATATTGATGGCAATAAAAAAATGTCCCAGCGGATACGGGATTTTTTTGCCGTCAGCATCAAAGCCGTTCAACGCTTTCAAGAACGCGCCATCTTGCAGGGCGGCTGATAACACTTCCACAACAGTCGCATATCCATAGCCTTTATACCCTGCGGTTTCTTCGCCCAATCCGCCTAATGGCGTCAAGGCGGCTTTGCCTTTGGTTAAGTCAATCAACACCTGCTTCGTATCGGTGCGAGTCTTGCCCTCTTCGTCAATCACCCAGCCCGGAGGCAGTTGTTTTCCAGCGCGATCGTAGGATTCGATTTTGCCGCGCTGCGTTACGGACGTAGCGCAATCAAGGACGAACGGGAACTCTTCATCCGTTGGGAAGCCGATAGTCAACGGGTTTGTGCCCAGCATATTTTCCACGCCAAACGTGGGCGCGATGGACGGGCGGGCATTCGTGCCGGTCATGCCGATCATGCCAGCTTCGATAGCCATCAATGAATAATACCCGGCAATGCCGTAGTGCGTGGAATTCCGAGCAACGGTCATTCCCATGCCATGCTGTTTGGCTTTATCAATCGCCATTTGCATCGCTCTTTTCGCCACCACATGTCCCATGCCGTTATTGCCATCCAGCACGGCAGTCGTTTCGGTTTCTTTCACGATGTCAATTTTGGTGACCGGGTTCTGCACCCCATCGTCAAACCGATCAAGATAAATTGGTTTTAAGCGCCCGATCCCATGCGAATCAATCCCGCGCTTATCGGACATGATTAACACGTCGCCAACGATCTCCGCATCCTCTCTCGGAACGCCATGACAAACAAGCGCGTCTTTCATAAACCGTTCCAACGTCTCAAAGTCCATCCAGACACAATTTTTGTACTCATCTTGATAGGCCATAGATCATATTGCTCTGCAAGAAAAAGAAAAAAGCGCTTCTCCCTCTCCTTTGCTTCCTGTTTCAGCTATCTTCTAAATCGCATGGCCGATGTTGTCATGCGATCAGCCCCAAGAGTTACAGGCATCTCTATCGGGGAAATTATTCAAATAGCTTCGTTCGGGATGAGCCGCAACCCTACTTTGGTTAACGGTTACTATCGTCTGCCATGTAAACACCTACATTGTTTCTGTCCTGGTCTTACGAAACTTGCTTGATTGCCCATTCCAGCGCGTCTTGCAGCATTTCCTGCGGAGGCTGCCGAATCAACCCTTCGTCCGCTAACGCCTTGACCGTCGCCCGAGCATATTTAATATCAGCGGCTGTTTTGGCAAAGGCTTCTTCCCGCGTCATCGTCACTCTCGCCAGCCCATCCTGAATCGCCTGCATTGCGACATCTGCCGCTTCATTTGGGAAGACTTCCGTTTCATCCATTGTCGAAATAATATTGTCAGGAGTAATCCC
>CAZMEO010000153.1:0-8028 GCA_964565315.1 uncultured Candidatus Moduliflexus sp.
TCGCGCGAGAGCGCATTCGCCTCGACTACCTGACCGGCAGCAGCGCGGCCAGCATTATCGGCGCGATTTATGCGTCGGGCGCGTCCATTGAAGAGACCAATCAGATCGCGTTGCAGACGCGCTGGAAGGATTTGCTCGCCATTGCCTGGAACGCTCCCTGGCGCGGGATTTTATCCAGCCGGAATATCGGGAAATTTTTGGAACGCCATTGCCGCTGTCGCTATTTCGAGGAATTTCCGCTGCCGTTCGGCGTCGTCGCCGCCGATCTCATGTCCGGCGAAGAACGTCTGTTTCTTTCCGGCGATGTTATTCCTGCGGTCAGCGCCAGTTGCAGCATTCCGGGCATCTTTCAGCCGGTGATGGTGGGGAAGCGGCTCTATATTGATGGGTGTTACGTGAATCAAATTCCGGCGGCGGCGCTGCGGCGCATGGGAGCGGAAATCGTGATTGGCTGCGATGTCAGCCGCGGCGCGCTGGCCGTAAAACGCAAAATTCCGCGCAATATGTTCACGACGCTCCAATATCTCGTGGCGCTGCATTCGCAAAAAACCGCGAACAAAGGCCGCGCCGAATCGGACGTGCTGATTCAAATCACGGTCAACGATATTCGTCTGTTCGATCTGCATCGCGTTGCAGAGTTGATCGAACGCGGCGAGCAGGCCGCCGAACAGGCGCTGCCTGCGTTAAAAACGCGGCTCTTCCCGCCTGAGACGGCATAAAAAAAGTCCGAACATCGCATACCGTTTCTACTACACCGATTCAGTAATTTTTAACAGAACTTCGTACCGCCGACGTCCCCGTCGGCATTTCAAAAAGAGGCCGACGAGGACGTCGGCGGTACGGCACACCTGTAAAAACTCATGAAACAATGTACTACGTCTATACGAGCTTCAGCATTTTTAACCGTTTTGTGTCAATTCGGCTGATATCAGAAGCATTCAGTGACGCTTGAACGGCTTTTCTCAGTGTTCTCGCAAACAAAAATCTGATGTTAAGATAGAGGGGAACGGAGGAGACATCAAACCCGAAATCAATCTCATCAAAGCCGAATTCCTGAAATTTTTCGATAAATAATGGAATTTCATGGAGATTCTGACGCACAATCGTCATGTGCCCATGAATCCGTAAATTCGTCTCGAAGCGGGTTCTCGCAACTCTAAGCATCTGAATATTTTCCAACACCCGTTCCCATGTCGAGCCTTGAACAATTTCCTCATGCGTCTTTTTTGTGGCGGCGTTCAGGGAAACATAAAGCTGCAATACATGTTTTGCAATTTTTTCGGCCAGTTTTTCATTCATAAGCGTGCCATTCGTTAAAAAAGATGCCGCTTTGCCCTGCTCAATACAATGATCAAAAAATTTCATGGCAGACCGCATAAAGAGAGGTTCACCACCTTGTAAGTCTATTGACGCGAAAGGAGTCAAATCGCCAAGATTTCGAATAAGTTTTTCAGCATCAATTTCCTGCCTGCTCTGGTGATTCTGCCAACACATCGTACAAGCCACGTTGCACCGCTCACCAAATCGAATTTTGAGCGTGTCAAGTCTCCTCATGTCAGGTCGGCTCGTTTTGTCTTCCTCGCCTAAAAGCGTGCAGCCCGCATAACATCTTAACGCCCCATGTAACGATTGTTCTTGAAACTGCCGAAGCGTCTCGCCTGCATAAATTTCTGTCAGAGTGGCATCATAGATATTGCCAATCACTCCAGGTTTATGGTGACAGCACGAATAGACGTTGCCATCGTAGTCAATAAATACGCTCGTCCATAACCGCGGGCAATATGTTGTGCGTGTCATTAATTTTCCTCTATTATCGCGGCTTCATGACGCCCCAGCCGACTAAACGCTGGTAGGCGTATTCCGCGTTCGGGCCGTCGTTGACGCTGTGCAGGTATCGGTCATATTCTTCGGCTGCGGCCTGCCTGTTTTGCATGCGTTCTAAGGAAATTCCTTTCAAAAAAATCGTATTCGGATTGCCCGGCAGCAAACGTTCATACGCATCGAACGCTTCATACGCGGCCTCTGGTTTGTTCAAGCTTAACTCGGACACGCCTAACAGATGGATAGCTTGCGCCTCTTCGGGATAAATGGCTTTGGCCTGCTCGGCGTAAAATTTGGCTTCACCCGAATTGCCAAGCGCGATCTGGCATTTCGCCATCAACACTAATCCGGCGTAATCATTCGGCGTGTGATGCAGCGCATCGGCAAAATAGGTTTGCGCCTGCGAAAATTTCTTCGACCTCATGGCCTCTTCGCCTTTTTGCAGGTTTTCAATCGTGTCGCGCATAGCTCGCAGATTAACCGTATGATCTAAATAGCGATCTTCATAAAACGGCAAATTCGCCGAAGACAAATAATCAATCACCGTCCGATCTCGCGCAGTTTGCAGGCGTTCCGCGCTCATCGGATGCGTGGCGTACATCATTTCAAGCGCCGACGGCTTCTCATCCGACAAGCCAACCAGAATTTCCATCAAGCCGACCATGCCTTGTGAATTGTAGCCAGAGCGCGTCATGTATTCCATGCCGAGCGCGTCGGCCTGACGCTCGTCATCGCGGCTGTAATGCGCTAACAATGCGCCTGCCGCATACTGGCCGCCGACGCCAATGATTTCGAGCCAATCACTGTTCCCTTGCGTTCCGGCATACACCGCCGCTCCCGTCAATAAGCCGCTCATCAGTATGCCTTTGCTCATCCGCTCCGCCGTGTGGCGCGCGCTGACATGGCCGATTTCATGCCCTAACAATCCGGCAAGTTCCGCTTCGTTCTTGATTTCCAGCAAAATGCCCCGCGTGGCCGCGATGCTGCCGCCAGGAAAGGCGTAAGCGTTGATGTAGGTGGCATTTACAACGCGAAAGGAATAGGGCATATCGGGGCGATCTGAATTGGCAGACAGCGTCTTTCCGACCTGCTCAATGTAGGCATTCAACTCGCGATCCTGGGTCTGCCCATAGTCCGAAGAAAATTGATGCGGAGAATTTTGGCGATCTATCGCAAGTTCCTGCTTTTCAGTGACCAGCATCAATTGACGTTGCCCGGTGACCGGATTTGCTGCGCATCCGGTCACCATTCCGGCTGAGGAAACCGTCGCCAGCCACAAAAAATCCCGGCGTGTCAGCTTGCCCGCATAGACGCGATCTCCAAATGAATTATTCATTCCGTTACTCCTTGCGTTGCCACCGTTTGCAGCATTGTTTATTCAATATGATTCTGCATGCGCCAACGCCGTAATTTCGTATAATCGTCTTCGCTCAGCGTTTTGAAATCGCGAATTTCCAATTCGACCGGCTCTGGTTCTCGAATGTCGAGACCGCCTGAAAATTGAGCATTCTCGGACATCGCTAATTTCGACGTCCGAATATTGCCATGAATTTTTGCCGTTGACGCAATTTGAAGCGCAGACTCCGCAATCACATCTCCAAGCACTTCTCCGGCAATCACAATCTTATCCGCCCGAATTTCCCCCTGCACGTATCCGGTTTGATCAATATGCAAATTCGCATTTTGCAAAAAGACAGACCCCCGAATAATTCCACGAACCGACAAATCAACTTCTCCGAAAATATCGCCGGTGACCACAATCCCCTGTTCAACAACAGACATGATAAATATCCTCCCCCCGGAATCATACGCATCTCATTCATAGAATTTGCCTTACGCCCAAACATCTCTCTGTAAGCCTCGTATAAATCAAAATCTCCTCGGTCAAGAAAAAAATAAAAAAGATTGGGGTGAACTCTTTCGCCAGTAAGGTGTTCGATTGTGCAACATCTGAAAATTTGTTTGAGATTTTTCACAGAACATTTGACACTGCGCAGAGAATATAGAGAAATGGTTCTGTGTGGAATATGCCTGAACAGCGCCCCTGTTCAGCAGAAAATAATGCAAACGTTGCGAAAGGCGCCGACGATGAGCGATGACGCTGCGCAAACAGCGCACCTCGAAACATCAGCGGCGAAAACGTTATGAAAATGATCAGGACGAATACATTACGACATTGGAACATCCTGCTTGTCTGTTGTTTCGTGTTTCTTGGGGGAATGACTTCAACAGCGCACGCCATCACCGTCTATTTTCTTGATGGAACGACGTTAGAAGTCGATCAAATCGTAAAAAAGGACGATGTTGTCTATTTGACGGTTGATGTGTCGCGCATAGACACCAGCCGCACGCCGATTCAAGACATTGATGCGCTGGATGAGGCTTCGCAAACGCGAGTCATTCAGCAATCCGGCCTGTCTATCCAGAATTTTGCGATTACACCGAGTGAGGATCTAGCAGAATTACACATTTCCGGCGACGTGTCGAACCAGGCCGGATTTACCGTGAAAGACGTGCGCGTCAATGTCACGCTTCAGGACAAACAGGGGCAAAAGCTCCTGACGGTCAAAGGGTATGTGCGCCCGGAGAAACTCGCCGACGGAGAAACCGGCAGTTTTTCGCTGCACATCCGCCGCCCCGAAAACTTCTGGAAAGCGAGCGCCGACATTCAAGCCACGTCCACGCAGGAATAATCATATCAGCAGCGCGGCAATCTTCCGCAGATTGCCGCTGCTGCCCAACCGCATTAAAACGTCGTCTTGCCGAACAACGACGGGGGGGATTGCCGCTGGAAGATGACGGAAATCTTGCAAATCCGCCGTCGCGGATCGCGGGAAAGATACTTTGGCGCGTCCGCATCCGTCGCGGGGAATTCTTCGCCTTTGCCGACAATTTCAATCTCAACCTTGAGCGTCGTATCGCCGCGTGTCAACTCTTGCAGCCGGGCTTGTGCGTATTCATTGACGGTGCGGGAGCGAAATTCGGACAGGCGATGATTCAAAAATTTCCGGCGTTCGACCTCCTCAGTCGGAATCGCGGCGGCATCGATGCCCTGCGTCAATGCTTCGATCAGTTTCGGATTCGAGACCGGCACTTGATCCGTGTAACCGACAGTTTTGATTTTGATGGTCAACAGTTGTCCGGGATATTGCATCGGATACTGCGCTTTAATCGCCAACAAATTCTCGATAAAGGCGCTGATCGCCTGCTGCCCTTTCTGTCCGAAATCCGCCATCGCATATTTCCCCGGCTCGAACGAGAGATCGTTTCTCAGCGTTTGGCGAATCTGCTCTTCTAATTGCAGGAGAATTTCAGCGTCTTTCAAGGTATCCCGCGTATCCATGAAATGCGCGGTATCAATGAGCGCGGCCTCCTCGCCGACCGTTTCGATATACGCTAAAATCGCATCGAGCTTGCCGACAAAATCGCCGAGCGCGCTGTCCGGTTCGCGTTGTACGGTTTCCAGCAGGCGCTCTTGCAGGCTTCGGGCGACGGGGTGAAAGGTCGCCGTGTAATGCGCCGCAAACATCTGCTGCGTGCGTTGATAGCTTTGCTGCGCCAATTCCTGCGGCGTGCCGGACAGCGCGGGGCATTGCGCCAATAGTTCTGGCCGCCGTTGACCGGGAAGAAATTCGACGCATTGCCGACTATACTCCGTCGGCATGGAAATGGGAATAATCGTCGCTTCTGGAAATGACGGCGCGGCGACCATCACTACGTTATGGATTTCAGCGTATTCTGCGGAATTTTGAATGCCGAGTCCCCAGAAAATATCGAGATTATCAAAACTTTGTTCCAATAATTTGACTTCTTGCGTCGATTTGAACAGGTTCGCTTCGCGCGCAGCTGCCGGAAAGCAGACGCCGACGCACAACCCGGCGAACAGAATCAGATGAGCATATCGCTGTGCCTGCATAAATTATTTCACCCCCTCAATGCGGATCAACACGTGACAAATCCGTCGTTGTTCCTCGCTATCCGAAGAATTGACGCCTTCCGGCAATTCTTCGCCTTTGCCTAAAATCTCTTTTGTAAATTCCCTGACCGTCCGTTTAGCGAGCGATTTTTGCAACGCATGGCGGAGATAATCATTGACGACGAAGGCGCGTAATTCGGAAAAATACCGATTCAACGCGAGCTTTCGTTCCGGCTGCGTGGTCGGCAGTTCGCGTCCGGCGTCTTCGAGCGAACGAATAAAATTCCGAACAAAAACGTTATTTTCCTGCAAAGGAACGCTGTCGGTATAGCCGACCGTCTTGAGCGTCACGCTCACTGGCTGCGCCGGGTCTAACGTCTCGATAAACGCGATCCACGCCGTCAGTTTTGCGTCAAGCAGGGCGCGATCCTCGCTCGGCAGACGCGACAGCGAATAGCCGCCGCGCTGAAATGAGATCGTGAACGATTCTTCCAGAAGATTGGGGGAAACGCCCAGCGGGCCGAGCGCGTCGTCAAAGCCTTTCAGTATCCGCCCCCCGATAGTTTCAGGCGGCGCAGCGGCCTGCGCCGCCTCATCTTTCGGCATGCCCGCCAGGTTAATGCCTGCGTCTCCGCGCCGGGCAAGATAATGGAACAAAATCTTTTCGATGATCTGCTTGCTCTTTGCGATGGCTTCGGCGGTCGCGATGCGATCCGGCGCGACGCCGTCATCCGCTATCGGCGACAGCATGCCCGTCTCCTCCTGAAACGCGACAGGACGCCCGTCATAAATCACGCCCGACGGAATGGCGACGTCGGGATAATGTTTGCGAGCGGCAAAAAACGCATTGTACCCGTCAGCATACGCCTGAGAACGACGATAGCGTTCAATGTTCGCATCGTCGGCGCTCCAGATGATTTCCAAATTGCTGGCAATGTCCTGTAAAATGGGCAGTGCCAGACTGTCAAACAATGTTTGAGATTCTCGCACACTCTGTTGCGCAAGCGGCGCGACCTTCACGAGAATTTCCTCTTTTTGCGCTTTTTCAAGTTCGACGCGCCGGGGAAGTTCCGCCGGATAGCGCCATAACGATTCAGGAACTCCCCGATAAGCCGCGCTCAACGTTTCTTGAATGCTCGCGAACGCCTCCGGCGAGGTTTGTTCTCCTTCCAATACCGTAATCGCTTGCATCGTGACTTCGGCAGCTTGCAAATCCGCCAGCGTCTCAGCCAGCGACGCCCGCTCGGAATCGCTGAGCTTGATCGTGCCGCAGCCTGACGCTAACAGCAGACTCAGCAACGCGAATCCTACATGCCATCGCATCCTACGCATAATTTTCCTCCACCAGTTCAAATACGCAGACCTGCCAGACGCTTTTAAAGCGCCTGACAGGTTTCATCTATGGTTGACACAATTCAGAAATTCGTTGCAATTCCTCTTCAGCAGCGGCAATCTCCTGCTCAAGCCCAGGCAATGCCTGGTCAGTTTCGTTGACGATCTCCAGGCCACAGTTTCCCGCTGCCGCTCGTCCCTGCTGAACAGTCCGCAGCGCATCGAACAGCGCAGTCAACTGCGAACGGCGCTGCTGGCATTGCTCGCGCGCGTTTTGGAAATCTTGCCGGAAATTATCGAACGATAGCGCTAACAACGTTTCTAATTCTTCGCACGAACGCGGAGCGCGGCATTGCGACAAGAGCTTGTCCTGCTCTTGTCGATATTGCGCAAGTTTCTGTTCGATTCCCGCAAGGCGCGGTTGAAACTCCGTCTTTTCCTCCGGGGTCAAACAGTCTCCAGCGGCGATGTGCTGCCGCAGCATCCGGCGGATGCGCTGCAATGTCTCGATCAAACCGTTCAACGCGGTTTCTTGTTGGTCGCAAGCCGCTTGTTGTCCGCCGCTTTGCAGCACTAAATACGCAGCTTCGGCCTGCTGAAATTCGCGTAGCAGCAGCGTCATATCTTGCTCGAAATCCTGGCAGGCGCGATTGGCCGAAAGCGGCTGACAGCGGTCGCTCAACTGCGCGAGTTCGATGCTTTGCAAGTCAATAATCCGTTGAATCTGGCCGAGCCGCGCCTGCAATTCAGGCGTTTCCTCCGCTGAAAAACATGCCTCTGCCAGCACCGGATGCGTCAAATAGGCGCGAATCGTTTTGGAACTTTCCAATAAGTTCGCCGCAGCGCCAACAGCGCGGTCACATTCAGCAGGCGCGATTACGGACGCGGCGCGAGCGCTCTGCGTCGCCTGAATCGCGGTGCGTAACTGTGCGCTCACCGTTGAACAAGACACCGGCGTC
>CAZMEO010000154.1:0-5208 GCA_964565315.1 uncultured Candidatus Moduliflexus sp.
GCGGCGTCGGACGTGCGCGTCAAGCTTGAGATGGATTACCGCAAAAAAGGGCTGGTCTATTACACCGGTTATAACGCTGAATTTATCGGGAAATATACGGTCAAAAATCCGCAAAAAGAAAAGATTTACCTGTCGTTTATCTTTCCGTATCCCATGCAGCAGGGCGAAGGCATTTTGCGCGACGTCAAGCTGCTCGTCAACGGCCAGGAAGAACCTGCAAACACCGAATATCAGCAGAATCTCGCGCTCTGGACGGGGCTGTTGGACGCGGAACAGGCCATCGAATTCACGCTGGAATATCACGGGCGCGGCCTGAATCATTTTATTTATGGTTTCGAGCCGGGGACGCAAATCAACCAATTTACCATGACCATTCAGGTCATTGGCGCACGCAACGTCGATTATCCGGTTTCGACCATGACGCCGAGCAACGTCGAAACCACCGGCGACGGCGTCACATTGACGTGGGCGCTGAATCGCTCGCTGACGGAATTCAATCTCGGCGTGATTCTGCCGGATAAGCTGAACGTGGCGCAGCAGATCAGCGTCATGACGCGCCGCGCTTCGGCCTTTTTCCTGCTCTTCATCGCCTCGGTCTGCCTGATTTTGAAGCTCGCAAGACGCCCATTGAGCTTCATCAAAATCGGCGTGTTGTGCGCCGCATACTTCCTCTTCTATCCGTTGTTAGCGTATCTCTCGATGTATATGTCGGTCTGGCTCGCGTTCGCGCTCGCGTTCGCGATTTTAGGCGGCTTGATGTTCAATTACGCCCGCATCGTGGACACGCGCAATGCCGCGCTCGCGATTACGTTGGCCTATGTGTTCTATTCCGGCATCACGTCGCTCGCCGCGCTCTTTCCGGCCTACACCGGCCTGATTTTGACGATTGAAGCGGTCGTGCTGCTGGCGGTCGTGATGCAGGTGCTTTCGCGCTATCGCGACGCCGATTTCATGGAATTGCTCGGCTGGAACACGCTGAATAAACCGCTCTTTCCGAAACGCAAAAAAGCGGAACCGCCCACGCCGCCGGATTTGCCGGATATGGAATCGTAACGTTTTTCCGATGAACATGAGTTGTCAGACACCTCAAAGGTGTCTGACAACTCTGCAACAACAGGTGAATCACATGAACGTCAAAACATTCTTTATCATATTGACCTGCCTCGCCTCGATAACATGGGGAAACGCCCCGCTTCGCGCCGAAGAGCCGACTTTGCCGAATATAGAATCCGGCAAAGTCGTGTTGACCTGGAGCGAATTGAAAAGCATGCTCGATGAATTGGAAAGCCTGAAACGCGCCGCCGCCGAGCAGAAAAAGCCGGAGATCAAAGAAACGCCGCCGATTGCATTTAACGTGCTTGACGCGCAACTGAGCGGCACGGCGCAGGGCGCGACGATGCGCTTCGAAGCGGAGATGACGGTTCAAATTTTGAAAACCGGCTGGACAACGTTTCAACTCCTTCCCGCTGACGTTGGGATCGAATCCGTCAACGTCACGCAGCGTGAGGCCGTTCCGACAGAAGATGCCACGTCCACGCTGCCGCCTGTCTCAGCGCCTTCCACAAAAATCGCACAACTTGTGCGCGGCGATAAAAGCTATGACATCATCGCGCAAGGACCGGCGCAATTTACACTTGCTATCGTGTTTTACGCGCCGATTCAGGTGGATAATCTGACCTATTCGCTTGCGCTGACGCCGCCGCCCGCCGTGATGAATCGAATGACGATTGACATTCCCGAAAAAGCCGTAAATCTGCTGAAGATGTCGCCCGCCGGACAGGTGACGCAAGCCGACGGACGCACCACGTTTCAGACGGTGTTAAGCAAAAACGATACGCTTGCGCTGAGTTGGCAAATCGAAAAAGAAACCGGCATCGCCCGCAAATCGTCGGCGGACGTGCATACGCTGGCGACGGTCGAAAAAACCGCGCTGTCGATGAGCAGCATGATCGCGCTGAACAATCTGATCTCATTGGAACAGGTGGAATTGCATCTGCCGAAAGACGTGGATATTCTGAACGTCAGCAGCGCTGATATTGAACGCTGGACTACCGAGCAGAGCGATGCGGCGCAGATCATTAAACTGACCGGCCAGATCGACGGGCGCAAAACGGTCAATCTCACGGTCGCGTATCGCGCTCAGTTGCCATCGCTTCCGGCCAAAGCCGCTGTGCCGGTGGCGCAGATCACGGGCGTGGAACTCGTCGCGGGCTTCGTCGGCGTCGAGGTTGTCGGCAATCTCGACGTGACATCCGCCGAGCAGAACAAATTCATGATTCCGGCCAAAAACCTGCCGAAAGCGCTGCTGCAAAGCGCGTCGAGTCCGCTGCTGTACGGCTACGAATTTCATGAAGCCGCCTTTCACGCGCAGCTTGACGTGAAGAGCTTTCAGGAAATTCAAACCGTCATCGCCAATATTGACGTGATGGATTGCGTCACGCATCGCACGCTGGAAGGGAAAAGCATCACCCGCGCCCGCTATTTCATCCGCAACAACGACCGGCAATTCCTGACCGTCACGCTGCCGGAGAAATCGCGCCTGCTGCAAGCCTTTTCGGATGGCGAACCGGTGAAGCCCGCCACGACGGAGGGCGGCGCGATGCTGATTCCGATGAAAAAATCGGCGATGCGCGGCGAGGAATTACGCTCGTTTTCGATTGAAATCGGCTATGTCACGGATGTGGACAAGCTCAGTCTGAAAGGGGAATTGCTGAACGAGCTTCCCGGCGTGGATGTCCCGATCAGTCATCTGCGCTGGACGCTGTTTCTGCCGGAAAATTACGAATATACGCGCTTCGAAGGCCCGGTCAAGCAAGTGGCGGAGTTGGCGGCTGCGCCGACCGACGCGCTGAACGTCAAGCCGATGATTGACATTCCGCTGCAAGGCAAGCAATTCTTGTTCGAGAAATATCTGTTAGTGGATGAAACGCCCTATGTGCGCGGCAAATACGGCCAGCATCTCGGCGATGATATTTTCCTATCGGTGTATGCGCAGACGCCATTGCAATACAATACCGATTTATACCAACAGGACAAAACGCTTCAAGAAGCGCCATCGTCGTCAGAGTTCAGAAAATATCAAGTCGTGCCGAATATGAAATGAACGGGCGGCTTCCTATTAGACCTCACAGGTCTTGGAGACCTGTGAGGTCTGAAGTTTCGGCAGCGTGAAATGAAAGAGCGTCCCCTGGCCGATGGCGCTTTCGCACCAGATTCTCCCGCCATGCGTTTTCATAACCGATGTTACGCATTATTGCTCAATGATGCCAGCGGTTCGAAATGGCACGTAAAATGCCGCAGGAATTTCGGCTGATACGTGATGCGATAGCCGGGAATTCGCTCGCGCTGACGCCAGACCTCTTCAATCACTTCAATCAAATAATCGAAATGGCTTTGCGTATAGACGCGGCGCGGGAAGGCGAGGCGCACTAATTCCAACGGCGATTCGAGTTCCTGCCCCTGCGCGTCGCGGCGACCGAACATCACGCTCCCCAATTCTACGCCGCGAACGCCGCCTTCGACATACAGCGCGTTCACCAATCCGATGCCGGGATAGCGCAACGGCGGAATCTGCGGCAGAAAGCCTTTGGAATCAAGAAAGACCGCGTGACCGCCGACCGGACGCACGTGCGGAATGCCGCGTTCAAGAAGTTGTCGTCCCAAATACTCGACGGTCGCATGGCGATAAACCTGATAATCATATTCTAACGCTTCCATCAAGCCAACCGCAATCGCTTCCAAATCCCGCCCGGCAAGGCCGCCATAGGTCGGAAAACCTTCGCGCAGAATCAACAGGTTTTTGAAATCCTCCGCCCACTCGTCATTGTTACACACGAAAAATCCGCCGATATTCGCCAGCCCGTCCTTTTTGCAGCTCATCGTGGCGGCGTCGGCATAGGAAAACATTTCTTGCGCAATTTCCAGCAGCGATCTGTTCTGATAGCCCTCCTCGCGTTGATGAATAAAATACGCATTTTCCGCAAACCGGCAGGCGTCAATTACCAACGGAATGCCGTATTTTTGTAAGACCGCTTTGACGGCGCGCACATTCGCCAGCGCTACCGGCTGACCGCCGCCGGTGTTATTCGTCACAGTGATCATGCAGAACGGAATCTGCGCCGCGCCATGTTCCTGAATGCACTGTTCCAGGGCATCTAACGCCATATTCCCTTTGAACGGCACGTCAAGCGTCAGATCAAGCCCTTCGGAACAGAGAAAATTCAGCGCCCGGCCTCCGACATATTCCATGTTCGCCCGCGTGGTGTCGAAATGGCTGTTATTCGGGACGATTTGCCCCGGCGACACGCGAGTCTGCGCCAGAATCCCCTCGGCAGCGCGTCCCTGATGCGTCGGAAAGACATGTTTCATGCCGGTGATGGTTTTGACGACCGCCTCGAATTTTTTCCAGGATTTGCTCCCCGCATAGCTTTCATCGCCGCACATCAGCGCCGCCCACTGGCGGTCGGACATGGCGCCCGTGCCGCTGTCGGTCAGCAAATCGATGCAGCAGTCCTCCGCATCTAACAAAAACACGTTATGATGCGCCTGTATCAGTTTTTGTTCCCGTTCTTCGCGAGAAATAATGTTGATCGGCTCAGTCATTTTAATCCGAAACGGTTCGATAATGGTTCGCATTGGGACGCCTCCTGCGGTAAAAAACGGATGATTTATAACAGACCTCAGCAGATTGCCCGATCCTGTCAGGATGATAGGTAATTATCGTGAATCATGTTCACGCACAAAATTTCTTGCATAAAATAACAGATTCAGGCGTGGTGGGCATCATGTCAAGACAATTTCCGCGCCGATTCTTTAAACCTCACAGGTCTTGAGGATCTGTAAGGTCTGAGCCGAAGTGATTTTTTTAATGGAGGAGAAATGATGCAGAAAAAAATCGCGTTATTTGCGTTTAATGGCGAGCCGATGTGTTTTGTGCATGCGCTGCTGAATGCGCTTGATTTGCAAGCGCGAGGATATGAAGTGGCATTAATTATCGAAGGAAGCACCACCCGGTTGATGCAAACGTTGAATGAACCAGATGCGCCGTTTGCCGCGCTGTATCGCCAGGTGAAAGGCGCAGGGCTGATTCACGCCGTCTGCCAGGCGTGCGCGTCGAAGATGGGAACGCTTGACGCCGCGAAGGAACAAGGCTTGCCGCTCAGCAACGAGATGTCAGGCCATCCGAGCATGGGGGCGTATATCGAACAA
>CAZMEO010000154.1:5308-8021 GCA_964565315.1 uncultured Candidatus Moduliflexus sp.
TCACTTGTACCATAGACTTTACTCATTTTCATCCGGCACGTTCAAAAACCTGACGGAATCTCGTTCCACTAAGGTCGGATTGATGATCATTTGTTTCGCGGGAAGCCGTGAGCCGCGATGCAGAATATCTTCGAATAAAATTTCAGCCGCCCAGCGTCCGATCTGATATTTCGGATGATTGACGCTGGTGAGCGGAACATCGGAGATCGCCGCTAATTCCGAATCATCAAAACCGACAACGGACATGTCATACGGAATCTTCAAGCCGGATTCGCGAATGGCCTGATACCCTTGCAGCGCGGCGCTGTCGTTAAAGAAAAACATGGCGGTCGGCCTTTTTTCGCCTAACATCAACAGTTCCTTCACGAGCCGTCCGATATACTCGGCGTCATTCCAGCGGAAAATCGTGCCAGCCTTGTCCAATTGCGGATCATACGGGAGATTGAATTTTTCAAGCGCCTTTCGATAGCCGAGATGTCGTTGGAGTCCGGGAACATGATCGTTGGGATAAATGCAGGCAATTCGCTGATGCCCGGCCTCAATCAGGTATTTTGTGGCGGTAAAGCCGCCTTCCATATCATTAATAGAGACAAATGACACGTCGGGGTCATCGATGACCCAATTGATAAACATGACCGGGATCGAAATCTCTTTCAGCAAGGGGAGCACTTTGGATTCTTGAATATCATGAAATCCTCCGGCAGGTTCGATGAGCAAGCCGTCAATATCTTTTTGGAGCAGTTGCTCTAAACAAATCAATTCCTTTTCCTGATCGCCCCGCGAGCTTCCGAGCACGATATTGTATTGTTTTTTATGAGCAATATCGTCAATCCCTTGAATAATCGGCGGATAAATATAATAGGAAATAAACGGCGTCACCACGCCAATCAGAAAGCTCTGGGTCGTCTCGTCCTTGATTTTTCCTGAAAAGAAACTGCCGCTGCCATGTTTTTTATAAATAAAACCTTCATTCACTAATTCGCTTAACGCTTGCCGGACAGTATTGCGGCTGACGTTGAATTGGTTGATCAATTCATTCTCTGACGGGATTTTCTGCCCCGGCTTATACTGCTCGCTTTCGAAATATTGTTTAATAATGTCTTTTAATTGAAGATATTTCGGGGTTGGATTGCTCTCATCAATTTTCATACGCTTCCCCTTAATGAAAATATGCATTCCTGTTACTTATTGGTATAACAACAATGTAAGTATGTTTTTTTAACTGTTTGGCGTCAAGAAATTTTTTCATAATGTTCATAATATTCTTTAATATAAGGGGAAGCATGTCACTTGTACCATAGATATATATACAGAATCCTCAAAAAGAGGAAAAAACAAAATGTTACCAATAACTTTAACGATTTTGAAGAAAATTTCAAGAAAAAATAAGAATTTTTAAAAATAACTATTATAACAAATCATTTATTTGTAATATATTACAACTTGTTGGTATCTATTTTTTAAAAAAATTCAATTTTTCCTTGACAATTGTACCTATGCCATACGATAACAGACTCGTACAAAGGAAGTGGTTAGGGACAAGTTTTGAATTTCACCACGCCCTTGTGTTGATGTGGTATTACAAATCATTCTTCACTGAAACATCCTGAAATATGCTCTCTTCTGTGGGAGATGGCATGTTCGGGAAAAATTGTTCACTCGTTAATATAGAGGATATTAACGAGGGGAATTTACAGGAGGTTGTGTGTATGAAGAAGTTTGTTGCAATGTTGGTCGCTGGCTTAATGTTAGTTCCAGGATTAGCGTCTGCGGAAAAAACGAAAGTTCGTTGGTTTGTTGGTTTGGGAACAGGCACGAACGAGCAGCAGCTTGCTCCGCAGGAAGCGGTGGTGAAAAAATTTAACGAATCGCAGAGCGACATTGAACTCGTGATGGAAGTTGTCGCGAATGCGCAGGCGTTTGACGTGTTAGCCACACAGATTGCCGCTGGCAATGCTCCTGACCTTGTTGGCCCGGTGGGATTGCGCGGACGTGACAGTTTCAAAGGCGCCTGGTTGGATTTGCAGCCGCTTGTTGATAAAACCAAATACGATCTGAGCGATTTCCAGAAGGAAATGGTGGACTTCTATCGTGTAGAAGGCGAAGGCCTGTTAGGTTTGCCATTCGGGATTTATCCGTCCTATATGTTCGTCAACAAGACGGCGTTCGAAGAAGCTGGACTGCCATTGCCTCCACAGGAATACGGCAAACCGTATGTTGACAAAGACGGCAAAGAAAAAGAATGGAACTATGACACGGTGAAAGAATTAGCGATTGAATTGACCGTTGATAAAAACGGGAATATTGCGTCTGACGCTAATTTCGACGCGGAAAATATCGCACAGTGGGGTTTTGGGATTCCCTGGACAGATGCTCGCGGCGTCGGATCATATTTTGCTTCTGGTTCGTTAGTCGCTGAAGACGGCAAAACCGCTCAAGTTCCTGCGGAATGGGTTGACGCCTGGAAATGGATGTATGATGGCATGTGGACCAGCCATTTCTATCCGAATAACGCTGGCGGCAACAGCGACTACATGGGACAGGGCAACTGGTTCCAGACGGGCAATATCGCGATGGTGCTGACGCATCAGTGGTATGCGGGCTGCTGCATGGCTGATTACAAAAAAGAATGGGATACGGCTGCTGTGCCGTCTTATAAAAGCAAAGTCACATCCAAGATGCACGCAGATTCGTTCGTGATTGCCAAAACCTC
>CAZMEO010000155.1:0-7894 GCA_964565315.1 uncultured Candidatus Moduliflexus sp.
CCTTTCATCGCGCCGGCATACGCGCCCATTGAGATATTTTTTTGGAAAAACAGAAATAACGCTAAGGGGACGGCGGAGGCTGTCATGATCGCGGCGGTCAAGATGGTGTCATCTACCCCATATTGGCCTTGCAGCATCGCAATGCCCTGCGTCACTGTCCGCAGCGTATCTTTTTGCAGGAGCAGCATCGAAAAGGGCAATTCATTCCACATGGATTGAAAGCCGATAATCACAATAATCCCGACCATCGGTCGCGCAATCGGGACCATGATGCGGAGTAATAATTGCCAGGTGCTCGCGCCATCTAAACGAGCTGATTCAATCAGTTCCATCGGGACGCTGGCATAAAATGTCGTCATAATATACGTGCCGAACGGCGCAAAATACGCGACCCACACGAGAATAATGCCGATGCGGGAGTTCACGAGATGCAATGCCCGGCACACCTGAAAAATCTGAATGGAGAGGAGCATTTGCGGAAAGATCATGAGAAAGAGCATCGCTAAAAAAATCGGCAGCCGGAACGGAAAACGTAATCGGCCAAATGCGAATCCGGCCATAATGCAGACGCACAGATACACCAGCATCGCCGCAGGCATGAGGAGGCAGTTATTTAGAAAATATTTCAGCAAACGGCCTTTTATCAGAACGGTCGTGTAATTTTCCAGCGTGAGATGCTTCGGCCAGGAGAGCTTGTTATCCATATACTCATGCGCTGTTTTCAGACTGGTCTGGAAGGTAAAGAGAATGGGATAGATCGCGCATACCGTAAAGATGATTAACACGATATACATAATGGTTTTCGTCACATTTTTATTCATTGGCATTCCTCTGCATTAAACGCACTTGCATGATGGCGATCAGGGCGCAAAAGACAAATAAAACGCTCGCCCAGGTACAGGCGTAGCCCATGTTGAAGGCGACAAAGCCTGCATTATAAATGCCGTATTCCAGCGTGAACGTGCCAAAACCAGGCCCGCCGCGGGTGAAGGTGTAGATAAACGGAAACGCTCTGGCCAGGGTTTCGGTAAAGGAAAGGACAACCCAAAATTCAATCGCAAAGTGAATCGAGGGAATCGTCACATTCCAAAAAGATGCCCACCATCCAGCGCCATCAATCGTCGCCGCTTCATACAAACTCTCATCTACGGCGCTCATCGCGGCCAGAAAGTAGATGCAGCCAAACCCTAATTTAATCCAGACGCCATAGGTAAGCCCTAAAATATTAATGGCCAACACCGATTTATTCAGCCAATCTAAGGCATAATTCTCCAGCCCGACAGCCGTTAAGAGCGCATTCAGCGGACCGATTTTTCTAAACAGAATGCTGAAAATTAACCCGATGATGACATATCCCAGCACGTTCGGTAAATAAATCAGCGCCCGGAAAAATGACCACCCTTTCAACCCCATGCGGAGAATAGCGGCAATCAGCACCGGAACCAGCGTTCCTAACGGGATATAGAGCAGCAAAATCGTGGTATTTTTTAATGAAATCCAAAAGCGTTCATCCTGCCATAACGTTTTATAATTGTTCCACCCGATAAACTGCGCCGTCCCCATCCCTTTCCATTTGGTAAAGCTATAATAAAAATTGGACAGCACTGGATAAAGAATAAATATCAACAGCAGCAACACCAACGGCGCGATCAACAGATACGCATCCCGCGCTTCGCGATTGCTCTTCCAGACTTTTGCGTTCACTGACTCCTCCGCTGTACATGCAACCCTGCCAGAGTTTCAAACCCTGACAGGATTCGATTCATTGCTTATTTGCTGTTTTTCGCGTTCTCTAACATCGTTTGCGCGGCTTCGATGAACTTATCAAGCGTCATTTCATTGGAAACATACGCCTGCGCGCAATAGCGGTCAAAATTCTGATTCGCGTCTTCATTCGTCAGCAAGGTCACGAAATCGCGATTAAATGACCGTTTCAGGATTTCGCCGACCAACGGATAGCCCAACTTGTTAATATCCAGATTTTTATTGGGCGATAACGCGCCGGTCTGCCCCATCCAGAGCGCTGCGCCTTCGCCGCGGGCGTAGCCTTCGATCACTTTCATTGCTTCTGCCGGATGTTTCGACCAGGCCATGATGGAATAGCCGATGCCAGCCGGTTGACCGGCCTGTTGATCTTTGTATTGAGCTTCCGGGAAATTGATGCTCGGAAAATAACCGACATTTTCTTTGCCCAGCCCATCGCTGAAGACCTTCCAGTGGCACACGTCGGATAATAACCCAACAAACATCGCCCCTTTGCCAGCCGCAAAATTATTGGCGGCATCCATAAAATACGGCGTCGAAGAGCCATTCGGATCCATATAGCCTTTGTCGAACAATTCTTTGACGATTTCGGTGGCTTTCTTAAAGCCCGCATTGTCTTTGAAATTCTGTTCGCCGGTAATGAGCGCCGCTGTGTCAGCGCCATAGATATTGGCGACGAAGGTGCGGAAGAGGAAATCAACCGTAAATGGCGCGCCCTGCAATCCTGCGGTAATCGGAACGATCCCGGCTTGTTTCAGTTTCTCGCAAGCTTCCAAAAAGGCCGCTAAATCAGTCGGCGCTTTTTCCGGATCAAGTCCTGCTTGCTTGAACAAGGCTTTATTGTAATAAATCCCCATGCCTTGCATCGTAATTGGCACCATGTGCACCGGTTTTTGCCCATCGCCGCCAACGGAGCAGAACGCCCAGCTAAATTCCGAGATTTCATCGCGCCAGGGCTTAATATATGTATCTAATTCGAGCGTGAATTCATCAAATTCATACGCCTGCACTCCGCCATGAAACATCACCACGTCCGGACCTTCACCAGATTGCACGGCGGCTCGCACAAGTTGATAATATTCATTGTTTGGCTGGGCGATATGTTCAATTTTGATGTTCGGATTTTGCTGCATAATCAAGGCATCAACTTGCTGCATGGCGGCCTGCACGCCGCTGGTAGCATCGCCATACTTAAAATCCCAAATCGTGATTGTGACCGGGTCTTCCGCAAACGCGACCGCGCTGAACATCAGCGACATAGCAACTGTCAATACTCCCAACATGGCTCTGATTTTCATAACCTTCCTCCTATGAAACTGTTAATATTGAAAAAACGCGAGGACGCTTTTTGAACATATCCAACAATATTTATATTGAACATGTTCAATTTTTGATTAAAAAATTGATTCGTATCTATCTGTCAAGAAAAATAAACGTAAAAATCAATTATGTGATTTCTGAAAAAATATACTCCTTTATATAATTGAATATGAGGGGTTTATATCAAAAAATATTTTTTGAGAACTGTTCTCATTTTTTAAATCCCATAAAATGAACGTGTTCAAAAATCATTAACATCGAAATAGAACATGAATATTGAAGATTCTCGTCCTATCGCAAAAATGATCAACTCTTCGTTCAAAACGGCATTTTTTCGTCGAAATTTCAGCAAGCCGCATCAAGACAAAAATTCGATTGACACCGATATTATCTCTGTTGTTACGAATAGATACGTATTCAGAAGCAGGTTCTCAGCGTGATTGCTTCTGGACGCAGTTCATTGTTCACGCTCAACACCAGGAGATTTACATGAGAAGACAATTGATGATGATGTTACTGGCGGGATGTGCGTTTATCGTCAGCGCGTCGTTTGCGCAGGCGCAAGAGTTCCTCAGCAACGCCACGTTTGTGGTGAAAGAGCTTCCAGAATATCAGCTTGCGTATGTGGAGCATGTTGGCGATTTTGAGGGAAATGGCGAAATTTATGATGTGCTGATTGAACGCCTGGTGGCGTGGGCGCTGCCCAAAAATCTCTGGGATTTTCCGGCGACCACCAAAATGATTCTTGTGTATCCTGATGATCCCGCGACCACGCCCCAAGAGCAACAACGCCTGTGGTTAGGAATTACCGTGCCTGAAGAGACGCCAACGCCAGACGGCATTCGAAAATTGACGCTTCCTCGCGCCACGTATGCTGTCGGAACGTTCGAAATATCGGCGCAAGAGTTCGGCAGCGCCTGGGGATATCTGTATGAATGGATTTCACGGCAAAATTATTCTGTCGCAGAAGGATATAGTTTCGAAGTGAAGAAAAACGATTCCGATACGCACCCTGAAAAAAAACATCTGGTTGACATCTGCATTCCGGTGCGCCGGAACAATTGAAGGCAGCTTTTTTGATTTACGTTGCAAAGCGGGCGCAATCTTCCGCGTCCGCTTATTTTGAAACAGCCTCGATGACGGCTTTGGCAATCTCGCTTAACGGGAGGATTTTATCAACTGCGCCGCGTTTAATTGCTTCGTTCGGCATGCCGAACACGACGGAGGTGGCTTCATCTTGTGCAATATTGAGCGCGGCGCCAGCTTCTTTCATCTCTAACATGCCGCGCGCGCCGTCGTCGCCCATGCCGGTCATGATGACGCCGACCGCGTTCCGTCCGGCATAACGCGCGGCGGATCGAAACAGCACATCGACCGACGGACGATGACGGCAGACGAGCGGGCCGTCGGTTACTTCGACATAATATTTCGTGCCGCTGCGCCGAATCAGCGTGTGCTTGTTGCCCGGCGCAATCAGGGCGCGGCTCGGAATCACGGAATCGTTATTTTCAGCCTCCTTCACCGTGATTTTACACAAGCCGTCCAGCCGTTTCGCAAACGCTTTCGTAAAATGTTCGGGCATGTGCTGCACAATCACAATGCCGGGCGCATTCCAGGGCATCGCCTCTAAAAATTCCCGCAACGCCTCCGTGCCGCCGGTGGACGCGCCGACCACCACGATTTTTTCAGTGGTCTGAATCATCGTATTGCGCGTCGGCTTGGCAAGCACGACATCCGCCGTGAGTTTCGGCTCGACTTCGCGGATTTTAATCACTTTTTTCGCGTGCGAAACCGCCGCCGCTTTCACAATATCGCAGATGCGGACACTGTATTCTTCCAAAAACTCTTTGGTGCGTTCGCGGGGTTTTTGAATAATATCCACCGCGCCGTATTCCATTGCTTTCAACGAAACTTCAGAGCCTTCCTCAGTCAGCGCCGAACAGATCACCACCGGAATCGGATGCTCGCTCATAATTTTTTGCAAAAACGTCAAGCCATCCATCCGGGGCATTTCGATGTCGAGCATTAACACATCCGGCATCTCTTTTTCCATCTTTTTGGCCGCAATCAGCGGATCCGGGGCGGTGGCGATGACCTCGATTTCCGGATCGGTCGAGAGTACCGTTTTTAATGTCTGGCGCATCAATGCCGAATCATCAACAATCAGAACTTTTACAGGTGGTTTTTTTGTCATGCGTCACGGAACGCTGAAACGCAGGGAGCGCCATTATACTCCCCAGCCAGGTTCTGAAGCGGAGTTGATACGTTTTAATAACACCTCGCCTGTTTGGGTATAAAATAAAATTTTTCGGCCTAAATGCCCGCCGACATCAGAGACCGATAAGTCAAGATTATGCGCTTTAATCGCATGCAGCACGGCGTCAATATTCGATTTGCCGACCGGCTGCATATTCGGGTTGCCGGTTCTGACCGTCAGCATATCCGCGCCGCCGAACAATTTGACTTCCAGGTCTTTCGGCTCAGACCCAAAGGCTTTCAGCCTTTGCAGCATCAACGGAATCACGGTTTGCACGTATTTATACGAGAGGTTTTCAGACGTGGCGGCTTGCTGATCAAGCGCTTCGTTCCCCTGCGGCAGCAGCGCGTAACACATCGCCGCCACGCCGATACGCCTATCGAACATGGTGACGGCCACGCACGATCCTAACACGGTGCGAACAATCGCGGGATGATCGCTGATGTATAATTCCGCCGGTTTCAGGGTAATGATGGGCAAATTCGGCGCGGAATGGGCGCTGACTTCCTTTTGATAGACCGTATGCGCGACCGCCTTCAAGGGAACGGAGAGGCCGTTCAACGTCTCTGAATGCCCGGTAAAGAGATACCCGCCAGGGCTTAAATGCTGGTATAATCTCCCGATGACCTGTTCTTGAATATCGCGGTTGAAATAGATAATGACATTGCGGCAGAAAATAATGTCCATCATTTCGCGAAAACCGAATTCGCCATGGACGAGATTGATCGACCGAAAGCGGACAAAAGCGCGAATTTCGGGGGAAATCCGCACCATTGCTTTCTCTTTTTCTTTGCTTTTCAGCAGGTACCGCTTGCGAAATTCCACAGGAATCGGCTCGGCGCTCTCTTCATCATAAATGCCGAGTTTGGCTTTTTCCAGCACCCGCGACGACACATCCGTCGCCAAAATCAGAAAATTGAATCCGGGGTGCTGAAGGCTGAAATTATGCAGCACCATCGCCAGGCTATA
The DNA here is from genome assembly GCA_964565315.1 of uncultured Candidatus Moduliflexus sp. GTDB lineage: Bacteria > Moduliflexota > Moduliflexia > Moduliflexales > Moduliflexaceae > Moduliflexus. The sequence goes on from CAZMEO010000155.1 coordinate 6,311, forward strand.
CGGCTCTTCGCCAGAAGAACAGCCCGCGCACCAGAACATAAACTGCCGGTCAACTCCGATTCGACTGATGATTTCCGGCAGCACGCGCTCGACAAGATACTCGAAATGATTCGGTTCGCGGAAAAAATCGGTTTTGTTCGTCGTGACGACATCAATCATCTGCTGAAGCTCGACTTCGCGGCCTTCGGGACTGAAGACATAGTCATAATAGTCTTCGAAGGAAGAGATGTCCAATTTCCAGAGGCGCTTCTGAAGACGCGCTTGAAGCATCGTCTTCTTGGCAATCGGCATCTTGATGCCTAATTCCGCTTCAATAAATTCACTGAACCGGTAAAAGGACTCATCACTCATGCTTTCGACACTTGTTCTGTGTACGCTCTCTTCACTCATAATCGTAACTCGTGTAATGTGGGAGTCATGTTTTCATAAATCTTGTGAGCGTTCCAAACCCTTAGGGGGATAGATGCCCTGTTCTACGCGCTACTTCCGTCTCCCCTGTTTTTTGAGAAGCACCGTTTCAAGGGATTTCAGCACTTCTTCGCGATCAAGTTTGATCTGGTACTCATCAATGCCCACTTCGAAGCCGTGCCGCCGGTCTTCTTCGCCGCTGAGCGACGTCAGCGCCATGACCGGCAGATGTTTCCATTCCGGCGTGGACCTGATAATTCTCGTCAGTTCGAAGCCATTGCAATATGGCATGTCCAAATCCGTGACGACCACATCCACATGATGCGCCGCGAGCTTTTCCTGCGCGTCTTTGCCATTGATTGCGGTGATCACATGATACCCGGCAGCTTCTAAATATGATTTTTCAATGTTCAGGAAAAACATCGAATCTTCGACGATCAGCACGTCCAGCTTGTTGCGCTCTTCTTCGGTGATCTTGCTGACGAAAAACTTTTTATACCAGGTCGGATACGCTAACTCGATCAAGCCGTGAATATCAAGAATCATCACGGAATGGCCTTCGATAATCGTCGAGCCGAGAATCCCTTTCTGTTTGAAGGTTTCGGTGTCAATATGTGTGTCAATTTCGACAGTATTCACAATTTCCGACACCACTAACCCAATCTGCTTTTCCACCGCAAACACAATCAGCGACAACATCTCCTGCGGCGGGGTTTCAGGAATATTGAAATACTGTTCCAGCCGAATAAGCGGCAAAATTTCATGCCGGTACTGCATGACTTCGCGTCCGCCGGAATATTCGATCTGCGACGCGGAAAACTCTTCCAGTCGAATCACGAACGCCAACGGCACGCCATAATATTCACTGTTCCCCACCCGGAACAGCACAATCGTCTGCCGATGTTCGCGCGTGTCCGTCTCGCTGATGGTTTCGAGTTGATCGCTGCTCTGTTGCTCCGCCTTTTTAATCTCATCCGTCGAAAGCTGCACGGAACTCAGCAAGCCGGCAGTATTCAGAATCAACGAAATGCCGCCGTCTCCCATGATTGTCGCCCCATCGTAGAACGGAAGCTGCTTGATATGGCTGCTGAGCGGCTTGACCACGATTTCTTCGGTATCGCCGACATCGTCCACCACTAAGCCGAAATGCAGTTCCCCGGCAGCAAGCACGACAAT
>CAZMEO010000156.1:0-2391 GCA_964565315.1 uncultured Candidatus Moduliflexus sp.
GGTTTGCAGCAGGGGGTGCAGCAAGGCAGACAGGAGGAACGCATCGAAACCGCCCGCAAGATGCTGGCAAAAGGGTATGCGCCGGAAGATGTTCGCGAACTGACCGACTTGGCGTTAGAGGAGATTGCTGCATTGGCGCGATAGCAGAATGAAGGAGGAGACACAATGAAACACGTATTGATCACAATCATCATGGGAATCACCCTGCTGACCGCCTGGGCGGCCAATGGCGCGGAACGCATTACTATAGGCTATTTCCCTCATAAACCGCATCAATTCCTGCCTGACGGCGCGACGAAACCGCGCGGCGCCATGATCGCCTATTTCGAGATGATGGCGGCGAAGATGGGCTATGAGGTCGAATGGGTCGGGCCGCTGCCGTTTACGCGGCTGTTGGATTATTTGCGTGAGGGGAAAATTGACGGCGCTGTGAATCTGGCCGTCTTTCCAGAAATTCAACAAATTGTCCTCTATGGGAATCAGCCCATTCACTTCAGCCAATCGGTGTTTGTGGTTCGCAAGGAAAACCCGCTAAGCAAAATCACCACTGTGCAGGATGTGGAGGGGTATCGCGTCGCCTGGCTGACGAATGTCAGCACGTTGCCATTTATCCAAGAAAACCTGTCGCATTTTCAGATGGATTATGTCCCGCAATCCGATACGGTATGGCAGCAGCAGGTGAAGAAATTGTTATTAGACCGCGTGGATGCGTTATACGAACTGAATGACTATACGCTGCCCTATGCGGCTAAAGAACTTGGAGTGTATGAGCAGATCAAAGTTCTGCCGCTGCCTGATCCGCCCATTCCCATGTATGTCGGTTTTTCGAAACAGTCGCCGCGTGCGCAGCAATTGCTGGAGCAATATAATGCCGTGCAGGCCGGCACTCCTTTCAATCCCGACGATTATGCCAGATTGATTCAGCAGGAGTTCGACGTCCTGACCAGCCCGTCCCAATAGGAAAAACTCCCGTCTTTGTGGGAAACGTTTGCTTTTTCGCACCAAACGCGCGGGAGTGTTGATATGTTCGACGTCATCACGACAAAAATCAGCCATCGTGTCAGCCTGGCGATGATTCTGGTGGTTGCGACCATCATTATCGGGTTTGCGGTGATTTTAGGAGTCGAACATTATCACAGCCTCGAACGCCAATTGCATGAGCGGATCGCCGTGATTTCGCGCCTCGCCGAAAAATCCTTGCCCGCCCCGATGTGGAACGTGGACGACCAGATGCTGCAAGATTTCATCGCCGCCATCTTTACCGATCATTCGGTCGTGTATGTGGAGTATCAGGTGACGGGGAATGCCTCCATTCCGTCCTGGAAAAGAATCAAAACTCGGCCTGAATTCGCCGCGCATGCCTGGGAGTTTTTCGAACATGACCCGCAATTCATCACGCAGCGCGTCCCAATCGCCATGCAACATACGGAATTAGGTGTTCTCCGATTTGCCGTGTCAACCTCCGAAATTCGAACGAACCAGCAACGCCGCATGGCGATCATCGCCATGGAAACTCTTCTCGTGATCTTCGCGATTTCGCTGACCGCGTTCCTGATTACGAGCCGCACGATTCTTCGCCCCCTCGCGGCGCTCCAGGCCAGCGCCGATCAAATGACGCAAGGACAATTAGACGAACAGATTGATCTCAGCCGACCGGATGAATTGGGACGATTGGCGCAAAGTTTTGCCAATATGCGCGACGCAATTCGCGAAAAAATGATGGATTTGAGCCAGATGAACGAGGAATTGATCCAGGAAATCACGGAGCGCAAGCATGTCGAAGCCGAACTCCAACGCCATCGAAATCATCTGGAAAATGAGGTGCAAGCCCGAACAGAGGAACTCACGACCCTGAACGAAGAACTGCTTTCCGAGATCGTCGAACGCAAACAGGTTGAAAAAGCGCTCCAACACGCGAAAGAAGCCGCTGAATCCGCCAACCGCGCCAAAAGCATCTTTCTCGCCAACATGAGCCACGAACTCCGCACGCCGCTGAATGGCATTCTGGGCTATACGCAGATGTTGACATGCTATGGATCGCTGCCGGAGGAGGCGCTTCATGCCGTGACCACCATCGAACGCTGCGGCTATCATCTGCTTGTCATGATTGACGACATTCTCGATCTCGCGAAAGTCGAAGCCGGCAAGCTGGAACTTCATCTCGCGCCGCTGTCCCTCCTGGCGCTGCTGGATGACGTGCGCGCGATGATCGCCATCAAAGCCGAGCGGAAAGGCCTGCGCTTCCAGATCGCGTGCGAGCACTCGCTGCCGGAATATGTGGAAGGCGACGACCACCGTCTTCGTCAAATTCTGCTGAACCTGTTAGGCAATGCCGTCAAATTTACCGATCACGGCAGCGTGACGCTGCGCGTGACGGCTGATTCACCCCAC
>CAZMEO010000156.1:2491-7780 GCA_964565315.1 uncultured Candidatus Moduliflexus sp.
CCAAAGGGGCGGGGGGTGGGGTTTCACTCCGTTTTGACATCGAAGACACCGGCGTCGGGATTGCGCCAGAAGACCTGGCGACGCTGTTCACGCCGTTTCAACAAGTCGGCGACCTTTCGCGGCGGGCGCAAGGCACCGGCTTAGGATTGGCAATCAGCCGCAATCTGGCGGAGTTGATGGGCGGCACGCTGGAGGTAAGCAGCACGGTGGGCGTCGGCAGCATCTTTCGCTTCGAGGTGTCGCTGCCGGAAGTCGCCCCGGAACAGGCGTCACAGACCGCCGCTCGCGTGATTATCGGCGTCGAAGCGCCGACGCCGACGATTTTAGTGGTGGATGACGTGGCCGACAATCGCGACGTGCTGGCGCAATTATTGACGCGCTGGGGCTGCCGCGTTCTTGACGCCGCCAACGGGCAGGACGCCTTGCAATTAGCAGAACAGACCCGCCCGCAGGCGATGATTACCGACCTGCGCATGCCGGACATGGACGGCGAAACGTTGATTCAACTGGTGCGCCAGACCCCGGAATTGCAACACACGATCATCATCGCCTCCTCAGCCAGCGTGTATGCGGAGAATCAGCAGCAGAGCCTCAAACTCGGCAGTGACGCCTTTTTGCCCAAGCCGGTGAAGGCAGACGCATTAGGCGCATTACTCCAACAGCTTGGCGTGGCGGTCTGGCGCTATCGTGAGGACGCGCCCCCGGCGGATACGGCGATAGATGCACCCGCCCACGTGGTGATTCACGCGGATGCAGAATGGACAACACGCATGCGGCAGGCCGTGACGATTGCCGATATCCGCCTGATTGAACAGTTGATCGCCGACGTGCGCAGCAGGGACGCCACGTTGGCTGACACGCTCAGCAGCCTCGCCCATAATTTCGAATACGAAAAAATTCTCAGCATGATTTCGTCATAAGAAGTCAACCTTTTTTGTAACGAACAAGTTGACAATTTTTGCGGTGTCGCGTAGCGGTAAGGCTTGTCTATTGCTGGTGATTATTCATCATTCATGAGAGGTCGTCCCGGTACGGACGACAATCTCGTTTTTCAGGAGGCGGCGGTATGCTGGCAAAATCTATGCGCGTGTTCTGGCTTTGGGTGTGTGCGTTCTGGCTTGTCATGATTGTCGTGCCGCAAGAGGCGGGGGCAGCAAATCCCACGCCCCTGCGCTTTACCTACTGGGGGTCAGATGTGGAAAAAGCGGCGATTCAACAGATGGTTGCCGCCTTTGAACACGCGAACCCGGATATTGATGTCGAAGCGATTCACATTCCGCGCGGCGAGTATAACACCCGCGTCACCGCGATGATGCGGCAAGGCGCGACGCCGGATGTGGGCTACTGCTACAGTCATGATGCGCCGTTCTGGGCCAGGGAAGGGACAATCATGGATTTGACCGATCTGATCCGCAACGATCCGTTGTTAGCGGCCACGCTGCCGGAAGCGTTCTATTATTACGCGCCGGGCAAGATTCTGGGCGTCAATACGGCCATCGAAACAAGCATCTTATTTTATCAGCGTGATCTGTTTGCCCGCGCCGGCCTGCCCGAACCGCCGACTGACCCGCAAAACGCCTGGACGTGGGATGAATTCGTGGCAGTGGCAACACGTCTGACTGAGGATGTCAACGGCAAACATCCCGACGAACCGGGCTTCGATCCGCAGCAGATTGCGACCTACGGCTTTGCGTTCGATAAATCCGTGAATGGCTGGGGGTTTTATCCCTTTCTGTTCAGCAATGGCGCACAAATCAGCAACGCCGATGGAACGCGCCTGCTGCTCGATTCGCCCGAAGCCATCGACGCCGTGCAAAAGCTGGCGGATTTAATCTGGGTGCATCACGTGACGCCCACCCCGCAGCAGGAACAGAATTTGCCGCCCGCCTTAGCGATGCTTCAAACCGGCAATTTAGCGATGCACGTCACAGGCCATTGGAACTTGCTGGATTATGCCGCCGCGCCGGATGCGAATGTGGGCGTCGCCGTTTTGCCGCGCCTGAAAAAACCAGCGACGATAATGATGGGATCGCCAACAGTCATTTTTACGGCCACTCAGCATTTGGAGGCCGCTGTGCGCTTCTACAAATTCCATAATAACCCCGAAGCGGTCGATCTCTTTGCGCGCGGCTTGTGGATGCCGTTGCAAAAACAGTATTATACCGACCCGGAAAAGATGCGCATCTGGCTTGATAATCCGGTGCATCCGGCGCAGAGTTGGCCGGTGTTTACCGACTATACCCTGTGTTGCGCCGTTCAGGGGCCGTCGTATTATCTGCGCAGCTATCCGACCTTGATTGACAAGGCGCTCGAACCAGCCTTCAGCAGTATTTGGCGGAATGAAGCGACTGCGGAAGATGCCCTCAAACAGGCGGTGCAGACGGCACAGCCGTTCCTGCAAGGCCGCTGGGATCAATGACACCGAGAACGTCAAGTCGCCCGGCGTGGTTGGATAGCAGCCGGGCGCGACTCTTGTGGCTGGTGTTGCTGGCGATTTTGCCCGCGTTTATCGTGCAAGTCGCCGGGACGTTGTATGATCTCCGCAAGGAAATTCAGCGGCGTCAACGCGACGTGATCAGCCTGACGACGCTGGCGCAGGAAGAATTTTTGTCCATTCTCGACCAAATCCGCGATGAGTTTTCGCAACAAGCGCAGAGCGACGATCTGCGCTCCCTCAATACCTGCACGCGGCTGTTTCCGAGCTTGCGGCTGGCTTATGCGCGGCTTGCGCCGGAAGTCACGAATATCAGCCTGAGCGATCCGCTGGGCAAAATCTCTTGCTCCATCGCGCCAATTTTAGGGCAGCGTCAGATCGGGGCGCAGGCGTATTTTCAACAGGCCATCCAAACGCTTGATCTGACCATTGGGACGTATGCGCGGAATCCCAACACCGATGTCCCCACATGCGCGGCGGCTTATCCCGTCAGGTCGTTTGCCGGGGAATTGCAAACAGTCTTGATCGCCACGCTGGAACTGCAATGGTTGGAAATCTGGCAGCATAAAATCCACCTGCCGGCAGACGCCACGTTCACGCTGTTCGCTGCGGACGGAACGATCCTGTATCGCGCACATGACAGGAACGCTGAACCGCTTTCTGCCGCGACGCGCGTTCCGGCCTGGTTTATCGCGCTGCTTGGCAATCGCCAGACGGTCTTGACAGGCGAGGATGTGGACGGAATCACGCGCCTGCACGCCATGACGCCGCTCGCGTTGAAGGCGCAGGTGGCGGCATATTTACATATCGGCTATCCGGTGGCGGAAGTCTATGCCACCGCCACGACCACGCTCATGACGCGCCTGGCCGTGCTGACATTCATCATGCTGATCGCCCTGTCGCTGGCCTGGTGGGGCAGTTCGACGCTCTTTTTGCATCCGCTGCGCAACCTGATGACGGCTGTCAAGCAGGTGCAGGCTGGCGATCTCAGCGTCCGCGCCGCGCAGATTTCAGGGGTAAGCGAGTTGAGGCAATTGGCGCAAGATTTCGATCAGATGGCAGATGCCTTACAGCAGCGCGAAATTGAGCGACAACAGGCGCAAGACGCGCTGCACAATCTGAATCTCACATTAGAGCAGCGCGTCGCAGAGCGAACGCTGGCGTTGCAGGCGGAAACCGCACGTGCCGAAGATTTGCGGAAACAAGCCGAAAGCGCGAATCAGGCCAAAAGCGCGTTTTTAGCCAATATGAGCCACGAACTGCGCACGCCGCTCAATGGCATTCTCGGCTACGCCCAGATTCTCCAGCGCGATGCGTCTCTTCGCCCTCAACACCGCGAGCAGGCCGAAATCATCGAGCGCAGCGGCCAATATTTACTGACCTTGATCAACGATATCCTCGATCTCGCGAAAGTCGAAGCCGGAAAAATAGATTTGCAGCCGGAAGCCTTCGATTTGCTTATGCTGATCGAGGAACTCAGCATGCTGATTCGCGTGCGGACAGACCGCAAAGGGCTGCGTTTCCAGATGGACATCGCAGCGGACGCGCCCACCCACGTTTTCGGCGACCCGTACCGCCTCCGGCAAGTGTTATTGAATCTATTAGGGAACGCCCTGAAATTTACAGAACACGGCGCGGTGACATTACGGGTCGGGACGCCCCCCTGCGTTCACCCGGAACACGAGACGGATGTTTGCCCGGAAAATGGGCAGACGCAGGGGGCTGCTCCTACGCGCATTCTGCGTTTTGAAATCACCGATACCGGCATCGGCATTGCGCCTGAGGATATGGCGCGAATTTTCGAGCCGTTCCAACAGAGCGGCACGCAGCACTTCCGGCAGCAAGGCACGGGCTTAGGCTTAACCATTACGCGGAATCTGATCCGCTTGATGGGCAGTGAGCTGCTGGTCAGCAGCGTGTTGGGGCAGGGAAGCGTTTTCTGGTTCGATTTGTCGCTGCCAGTAGTGCAGATGGAAATGTCGTCCGCTGAAAAAACCTCGCAGCGCATTGTGGGCATCGCCGGGACGCCGCCGACGATTTTAGTGGTGGATGATCAAGCGGATAACCGCGCCGTGCTGGTCGATTTGCTGACGCCAGTCGGGTTCAAGGTGCTGACGGCGACAGACGGACTGGACGCCTTGCGCCAGATACGCGCCGCGCATCCCGCTGTCGTGATTACCGACATGCGGATGCCGGGCATGGACGGCCTGGAATTGATCCGCCAGGTTCGACAAAGCTCCGAATTTCAGGATATTGTGGTGATTGCCGCCTCCGCCAGCGTGTATCGCGAAGATTTGCAGCAGAGCATTACCGCCGGAGGTCAGGCGTTTCTGCCGAAACCGATTAACGCCGATGAACTCTTCGGCCACTTGCAGCGCTTGCTGCGCCTCGCCTGGGTGTATGCCGAAGACGAACCCGCCGCGCCGCCGCTGCCAATTATTCCGCCCCCGGCTGATGATCTGGCCGCGCTGTACGCCGCCGCCGACATCGGCGATATTCAGGACATCCGCGACCGGCTGGAGAAACTCGAACAACGCGATTCCGCCTTCAGCCCCTTTGCCGAGCAGGTACGCGCATTTACCTATAAATTTCAGATGAAGGAAGTCCGCGCATTTCTGGACACCTATCATGCGCAGCAGATGAATCGGCAAACCGCGAGAGATTATCCGCCGCTTCCGAAGGAATGGCTCGACACATTACGCACGGCCTGCGTTATCGCCGATATGGATGCAATTCAGGAGGCCATCCGCGATATTCGCACAATTGCCCCCGCCCTTGCCGACAGGCTCGAAACATTCGCGTATCATTTCGAGTATGACAAAATTCTGCGCCTGCTGCAACACGAAATCGCCTGA
>CAZMEO010000157.1:0-2007 GCA_964565315.1 uncultured Candidatus Moduliflexus sp.
AAAGACAAAACAAGCTGTCAGACACGTTGAGCGTGTCTGACAGCTATTCATAGAGATCGTCAAGCGTTACGCTTCTTCGGCTTCACCGGCTTCGGTATATTGGTTCAGGACTTCGGCCAGGCGCTGCAACTTATCTTCCGGCGCGTCCAGGAATTGCAAACCCACGTCATACTGCGCGGTTTCGCCTTCTGGCAGTGGGCGCTGCCAGACAATTTTGGCGATGAAGGTCAGGATTTCGTCATCCGGCAGCAGAAGCTCGATTTCGAGGCGCTTGCCGACGCGCAGCTTATCGTTGCTGAAAATACGAATGCCTCCTAAGCCGATGTTGACCAACTGGCGGCGCGTCGAAAAAAACGGCGCGGAACGGTAACAAATCGGCGCTTTAAAACGCGGAAATTCACGGCGGTTTGCATAATCGTCAGTCATGATGTCCTCCCATGATAAAGCATTAACGCGATGAAACAGGCGCGTATTCCTCAAAATACGCGCTGAATAACGGACGCAATTCTTGCAACGGCTCTTCAAGGATGCCAAGAAACGTCATGGCATAAATATCTAACTGAACAAGCGCATCAACAGACGAATCCTGCGTGCTGGCGGCAAGAAAACGTTCTGCAATCGAGGTATTCACGACATGAATATTTTCATAAATCCGCGACAGGCCGGTCAGGTTCAAATCTACCGACTTGCCCTCTTTGTGCAAAAAATATTGCGCCATGAAATACATCGCCACCGACCGATACATCGTTTCCGATGCGTTGGCAAGCGGCACATGAAACCGCGCCATCGGCTTGAAATACGCCGTATGCGGACAGCCGCTCAACGGCATGACCAGCCCCATCAATGAGCCGAAAGCTGCCTGGAGTGTCGCGGTTTGCGTAATTTTGCGCTCGTCGGTCACGACCTCCATCAGCACTTTATGATATGGCAGAAACGGGCCGATTTGCTTGATGATATTGACCTGATTGGCGGCTAAGGGACAATAAGGCTGCCGAGACCTGTCAAGCGGACAATGCGGACATTGATGAAACGTTAAATCTGTCCATGCTGGCAACGGATCCGGAATATTGTTGATCAACTCCATCCTGGCCGGATCAATCTCCAGCAGAAATAGCGTCTGCGATTGATCGGGAAAGGTCAAATAATAATAGATTGATCGTGTCTCCATACATGCCCTTTTCTTAGAGAGGTCTTGACATATTCACACCGTCGGCGAGTTGCTCTTGAATACGGAATCAACTTTACTATATCTTTGCGGTTTCTGTCAACAGAATAATGAGTGAAATTTTTTTCGATAAATGCGATGAAAGGATGCGCGATTTTCGGAAAATTCGGACGAACTGTCTCGCAACTGTCCGCGTATGCTGACGCCGCTGCGAGACGCTGCATCATCCCGCGCCCGCCGCATAAATTTCTTGACATTCTCGTCGAATGCCTCTATGTTTTTTTTGCCTGCATTCAACACCTCTCGCGCAATCGAAGGACAAACAGCAGCAATGCTCGAAATTGAGGACCCGATGGAAGCGATTCGACTGATAACGCAAGTGATCGATAACCAGGTGAATATCGAAGTCCCGTATCATCTGAATAACCGTGAGGTGGAAGTAATTCTGCTGCCGGTTGATCCCGCGCCGACGGCTTCTGTGGCATCGAAACGGGATCATGCCGCCTTTCTGCAATTCCTGAAACATGGCCCGACGTTCAGCGACAAAGAACTTGAACAAATCGAGGATGTCAAAAAGGAGTTTCGCCAGTGGACACTGGACGGGTTTTGATTGATACCACGATTATTTTAGGCTATTTGCGGCGCAAAGAAAAAGAAAATACGCTGTTGTACAATCTGTGCCAGGCGTATGATGAGGTCTTTGTGTCGTCGATCTCGGTGTTCGAAGTGTTTTATGGCTGCGAGCCGGAGCATGAAGCGGTAATGGCGCAACTCTTTGCGGGATTTGCGGTTGTGCCGTTCGATGCTGAGATTGCGCGATTTGCCAGCGCGGAATATCGCCG
>CAZMEO010000157.1:2107-7777 GCA_964565315.1 uncultured Candidatus Moduliflexus sp.
TCCTGCGCAATCGCGATGCCCCGCAGCATAATCGCTAATGTGTTCGGCGAGGCCGGAAAGACCTGCATTTTGCCTAAATCCTCCCAGAGCGACTGATCCCGAATCAATTCGAAATAGAGGATTTCGCTCGGCAGAAACATGATCGCCATGTCCATCGTGCCGAGGTCGGGGCGGATGTATTTGCTGATCCGCTTCGCTTCGAGGCGCAGCGTTTTGCCGAGAATGCGGCGGGCTTCGGTCAGTTGTTTCTGATCGGAGGTGTCAAACAGCGGCGCGACTTGCTCGCGCGGGAATTTGCTGTCAATCGGCAGCGTCGCTTTCGGGAACTTCACTAATACGTCCACGCGCCCCACGCCGTCTAACGCGCTTTGCAATTCGAACAGATGACCGGGCAGGAAATCCCGCAGCAGGCGCTCTAACGTCGCTTCGCCGAATCCGCCGCGCAGGTGCGGCAATTTGAGCAGATTGTTCAATTCGTTGATGGATGACCCGACCGCGCCGACCGTTTGCAGGTGCATTTCCGCCGCTTTCAGGTGTTCCTGCACTTTCTCGAAATGGCGGAAGCCTTCTTGCATCTGTTCGTTCAATTTGCTCTGCACGTCCTGGCCGATAGCGGTCAGGCGCTCATCCACTTTGCTGCGAATCTGCTCCAATTCTTTGCGCGTGCTTCCTTCCAATTGCAGAAAACGGAGTTCCAGCGCTTGCGTGGTTTTGACCTGCATGATGCGGGATTCTTTGCGCCCCTGCGCAAGCTGCGCTTCGATCCGCTGCTGAATCTGCTGGAATTCCTCGTTCAGCCGGTCGGAAAGTTCCTGCCGCAGATTGCCGGACGAACGGGCGATGCGTTCCGCCGTATCGGAAAAGCTGCTTTGCAGCAGATGCGTCAGATAGGCTTGCTGCTCGGCGAAATCCTGCCGCACCGCGCTGCGAATTTCGCGGTCGTCTTTGAGGGCGCGAATGGAGATCATCAGGTAAATGGTGAGTGCAATCAGAATAATCAGGCTGAACAGCAATAAAAATTCCATAGCGTTCCGTAAGCGTTGACAAGGAGCGTGGGCTTAGGCGGCCTCGTCAAATTGAAAAAATCGAATCATGTCGTTCAAGCGCTGCGCCTGCTCTTCCAGTTCTGTCGCCCGCCTGGCAAGTTCTTCCGTGTTGTGCGCGTTCTGCTGCGTTATTTGATCCAGGCGTTGAATGGCCTGATTGATCTGGCTGACGCCGGTCTGCTGCTCATGGCTGGCCGCGTTGATTTCCTGCACTAAACTGGCCGTTCGATGAATTTCCGGCACTAATTCGGCGATCATGTCGCCAGTGCGGTCTGTCACCAGGCGGCTTGAACTGGTCAATTCACTGATAGCGGTGGCGGCCTGTTGGCTGCGCTCCGAGAGCGAGCGGACTTCGGAGGCGACGACGCCGAATCCTTTGCCATGCTCTTCAGCCCGCGCCGCCTCAATCGTCGCGTTGAGCGATAACATGCGCGTTTGCCGCGCAATGTCTTGAAGGATGCTCACGGTTTTGACGATTTCATTCATCCGCGCCACCGTTTCGGCGACGGATTCTCCGCTTTTTTCGGCCACTGTCGAAACAATGCGGGCAATTTTTTCGGTTTCGCCTGCATTATCGGCGTTTTGTTTGATCGTGGCGACCATTTCTTCCATCGATGAGGACGCTTCTTCCGCCATCGCCGCCTGCATGTTCAAGCGATCAGCCATCTCTTGAATATTCGAGCGCATATCCTGGCTGCTGAGCGTCAGATTGGTCGAAACGGTTTTCGCGTGTTGCAAGACGTGTGTCAATTGGTCGCTCATTTGCTGGATCGCCTTGGAAAGCGTGCCGATTTCGCCAACGGCTCGTTTCGTGACGAATGCCGCGTTTAATTGTCCCTGACTGATGCGCTGCGCGGTCTGAACCAGCGTCAACAGCGGTCGCGTGACATCTCGTTTCGCTAAAAAAAGGACGAGCAGGCTTTCGACCACGACAACGACTGCTAAATTGAAGAGCAGCCTCAAAATCGCGTCTCGAACTTTACGCTGAACGGTTTCCCGCGAGAAAACGACTTCCAGCGTTCCGATTTCTTGATTCTGGTAAAAAATCGGTTTGGGAATTGTGACTGCATTGGAATAAGTCGGTTGCGCCTGCCCGGAATGAAGAAAGTCTGTCATTTCGGAGGCTTCCGACATTCTTCCAGAAGAGACGTGAACCGTGCTATTATCGAAAATTTTGACCGCAAGGATTTGAGGATCCGCAAGATAGGAATTGGCAATATGTTGAAGCGGATCGAGGTTGACATAAAACAAAAATTCGCTGAGAATCAAGGCCATTTGATTCGTCAAATGGGATTCCTTCTCTTCGAAGAATTCTAACAATTCTTCATAGCGCTGATAGAGGTCAACAACGCTAAATATCGCCATCACAAGAACAAGAATAACTGCGATCCGCAACGCTAATATCGAACCAATGCTTTTCATGCCCAATATTCCTTTTGCGTGAGACGAGTTCTGAACAACCTTGCGAAGGCTGCAAGTATTCGCAAGGTTTTGAGCATCAAATATCTGGGAAATGTCTTTCTATTCCTTTTCCACATGAATGGCAAGAAAAAAATATCGCAAGGATTCTTTTTGGAATGAGTACTTTTTCTTGACAACAACGCTTTTGTTCGCGCAAAGAAATGGATATTGAGTTTTTGAGCGTACTTATGCCGCCTCTCGCCACCGCACGAACTGAGCGAGCGCATACATCGCGGCGCGTTCGGAAGGGGAACTGATTCGAAGAAGAGACGAATACAATGAAAGAAAGGAGGTCGCGTGTTCAATCACAACAGCATCAGTTTTAGATATACGGTCGCCATTATCAGCACATTATTCCTGATGATGGCTGTCGGAACAGGCATTTTGCTCGTTCGGCAATCTCGCGTCTATGAGAGCGAATTGCGCGAGTCGCTGGCTGTGGCCGCTGAAGTGAGCAGAATCAGCCTGGCGACGCCGTTGTGGTTTATGAATAAGGCGATGATTCATGACTTTTTGACAGCGCTGTTTTTAGATCAACGGTTGGTCTGGGCGCATATTGTTGATGAAAGCGGCGCCGCCATTTCCCACGCTGCGCCGGGCATGGAAGAGAAAACGCTGGAGTTTTTTCAAGCCTCAGAGCAGTTTCTTACGCAGACCGCCGACATCACGCATGAAGGCAATGTCATTGCGCACGTCGAATTAGTGGCCTCGCGCCAGATGATTCGGCAAAAATTGTACACAACGCTTTTTAACGCCGTGCTTGCGGGCGGCGTGTTTTTTGTGATCCTGACATTGATCCTGGTCTGGATTACGCACAACGAGATTGTCATGCCGCTAACGAAAATTATTCGAGCGGCGGAAAAGATTTCTGAGGGCGAATTGGCGCAGGATTCTGGCGCAATCATGCTGTTTCAGGGCACCCGTCATGAATTGGGGCGGTTAAGCCAGGAATTTTCCCGTATGGTGCTTTACCTGCAATCGATGGCGAAAGCCGCCACGCGGCTTTCTAACGGCGATCTCGATCAGGAGATTCAGTCGCGCGCGACGCATGACGTGCTTGGCAACGCCTTTCAGCGTATGATCGCGTATTTGAAACAAATGGGGGAGGCGGCCACGCAGATCGCGCAGGGGAATTTGTGCGGGAGCATCGAAGCTCGTGGAGCGGAAGACCGGCTCGGCAATGCGTTTGTTGCCATGAAAAACGGCCTGATTACGCTGATTTCCAATATTCGTAACGGCGCGGAATATCTCTCGTCTATCAGCAATCTGGTGTTGATTTCTTCTTCCAAAAGCACGAATATCCTGCATGAAATCGGCCTCCAGGCCGATAGCACTTCGGCGGCCATGCGCGAAGTCAGCGCCAGCGGGCAGGAAGTCAGCGCCAACATGCGTTCTCTCAGCCTTTCGGTAGAGGATACGACCCTGTTTATCGATCACATGAGCGCGTCGGTGGCGCAGTTAGCGGAGCATTCCAGCAAATTGTCGGATTTTATGCAAGAAGCGACCACCACGATTGTGCAGATTGCCGGGTCGCTGATGCAGATTTCCGGGCAGGCCAAGCATTCTCGCGAATTGTCGGAAACCACGATGCAAGACGCGATTTCCGGCTATGAATCGGTGGAACAGATGATCGCCAGCACGACCGCCATGTCGGAACTCACTGATAACATCTTTCAGGTGATTACGCGCTTAGGGTCGCATTCCGGGGAGATTTCCTCAATTGTGGATGTGATTAATGACGTGGCGGAACAGACGGCGCTGTTAGCGCTGAATGCCTCGATTATCGCGTCGCAGGCCGGATCGCACGGCAAAGGGTTTTCTGTGGTGGCTGAAGAAATTAAGGAATTGGCGGTGCGCGTGCGCGTTTCCACCAAAGAAATCGCCAACATCATCAAGGGTGTGCAAAAAGAAGTGTCAATCGCCGTGACGGCGATTCGACAAAGCCAGAATGAAGTGCAGCGGGGAGTGCTGTTGGCGAAAAACGCCGACGACGCGCTGCATAAAATTCGGGAAAGCGCCGAAAATTCCTCGAATTTAGCGATTGAAATTGACGAATTAGTCGCGCAGCAGGCCAAAAGCCAGACGCGAATGATTGACAAAATTCATGACGTGTCCCAGATGATTCAGCAGATGAATGAATCGATTCTTGAGCAGCAAACCCGCACGTCAGACCTCACCTCGATTATGGCAAGTTTGCGGGACTTAGAAACGCATGTACAGGATGAAGTCGCGGCGCAGCAGAAAAAGACTGTTCAGGTGTCGCGTTCGATGGAACGGGTGCTGGCGTTCGTGCATGAAAATTTTCAGACCGTGCATGAACTGGCGGCGTCAGCGAATGAATTAGCGTTTCAGGCCAATACCTTGAAAGACCATGCAGAACAATTTCAACTGCCGGGGCATGAGTCTGCGTCAGCAGTGTTCAATATCAGGACGCTTCAGCAGCATGAGGCTGACGATGAGGTGTCGAAGGCATTAGACACGCTTTTTTCGAGTTGAAGCCTCCCAACAGTCGCGGCTGAGAAGATGTTCTGAAACTACAAAAAGTATACAGGTAGCCCCGCCCTACGTGGCGGAATGTTGGACACAATTCCCGCCACATCGGGCGGGGCTACCGGGTTCATTTCCCTGTGTACGTATTTCTGAAACGCTGCACGACAAGGGGAGGCGTAAGAAAGGATCAGCCGTTTTCATCCCTGCTGACACATATCCTTGTCGTTTGCGTATCGCAGCCATGACAAAACAGGTGACGAAAAGTGCGGTGAAAGCGTATCTGATGCAGCGCTCGCCCGAAGAACTGCTGGAGGAAGCGCTGGACATCTTTGCCAGATTTCCGGTCGTGCAGGATTATTATTACGCGAAACTGCATCCGGTGAATGATACCGAGCTTCTTAAAAAGTACAAAGCGGTTATTCGCAAAGAATTTTTCCCGGAGCGTGGCTTTGGCAAGGCGAATCGCTCGGTGGCGCGGAAGGCCGTCGCAGATTATAAAAAGGTCTCCGGCGATCCCGCCGGGCTGGCGGATGTCATGCTCTATTTCGTCGAAATGGGCGTCAAATTTACGAATGAATATGGCGATATTGATGAGCCATTTTATAACAGCATGGAACGCATATTTCACAAAGCCTTGCAGCATCTCGTCGCATTCGGCCTGCAAGATGATTTC
>CAZMEO010000158.1:0-7775 GCA_964565315.1 uncultured Candidatus Moduliflexus sp.
AATGCCGATGGCGAAGGCCGCCCGAATTTGACCGGCTCGGTGGCGGCTGCGCCGATCTTGTTCGAATTGTTCGACGTGTTGCAGCCGCAAGGCTGGTTTTCCGCGCCGGAACTTGATCTTGTGACAATTGAAGTGTGCGCCAAAAGCGGCTATCGCGCCGGGCCGAATTGCGAAACGCGCAAAACCATTCGCGTACCGCGCGCCGCCTTACGCGCCGGTTCATGCCCGTATTGCCAGATCATTCACACCGATTCCTTCGAACAGTGGCGCGTGCATGGCAATTGCGAGCCGGTCGCCGCGATTCACTCGCGTTCGTGGTTTGTGCTGCCCCCGGCGATGGAATGGTATTACAAGCAGGCGCATTCCGATTATCAGCCGTTGCCGCCATATCGCGACGATTGCCTTGCCACGCTGGCCGAGACGAATACGCCCGCGATGACGCTGATTTATCCGCCGCGCAACGGCAAAATTTACATTCCCATCGAATTGAGCGGCCAGCGCGGGCGCGTCGTCTTTGAATTGGCGCACCGCACCCCGCAGAAAAGCGTGTACTGGCATCTTGATGACGGCTATCTCGGCGAAACCCGCGAGATTCATCAGGTTTCTTTAGCGCCGTCGCCAGGCGAACATACGTTGACGCTTGTGGATGAAGACGGCGAATTTCTGCAAAGCCGCTTTACGGTTTTAACGCAGGAAGAATAACAAGGAAAAACCTCACAGGTTTTGGAGACCTGTGAGGTCTGATGGGATGTCAGCGCACCTGAAACGTGACGCTGGCTTGTGTCCAATCCTCCGGCGCAAGCAGGGAGAGTTGCTCATGCAGGCGGCGTTCGAAATCATCTTCATAGCGAGATAACACGGGAAACGGAGCATTGCCGCTCATCTGGCGTTGTTCTTTGAACAGCGCAATATCCTCTTTCGTCGCGACCGCAAGAAAGCGTTCCATGCCCGGTTCGCCGCTGACTTCAAAATCGAACGAATCCGACGCGGCGGGAATGCGGTAGGTGTTGCCCGCTTCGAGCCGGTTCGCGTCGCTATGGCCGTTCGGGAATATCTGCGCGATTTCGCCGTTGACACTGATGTCATACAGCGTCAGATAACACGCCTGGCTCGCCCGAATAGTGACGATGACGCGCTCGCCGCTGCGATACGACGCTTGATTGGTCGCGATTTCGAGCGTCAACATTTCTGACGCCGTTTCCGGCGGCAGCGCGGGACGTTCGCCGCCCGGCGTGGCGGTCGGTTCTGGCGTCGCGGTCGGCTCGGGCGTGGCGGTCGCTTGCGCGATTGGTTCGACCGGGGCGGGCAGCCATTCGTCTTTAAATTGATACGCCAACACGCCTGCGGCAATCAACATCGCGATAACGACCATTTTGCCGAAACCGCCGCGCTTTGCGGGCTGGCGCTCAGATGACGCGGCTGGCGGCGTCGGCGCGGGCTTTGGGCGAGCTTGCGGCGGCGCTTGTGTCGGAAGCGGGGCGGTAGGCCGGGCATCTCGGCTGCGCTCGATGACCGGAACGCCGGGCGCTGTCGGAATGCTGGACGCCGTTGGAATGGCGGGCGTCTCGCCAAGCAGCGCCAGCATCTCGTCAACCGAATTGAGGCGATTCGCGCGGTCAAAGCGCGTACTGCGCTGGATTGTTTCGCGCACCGTTGCAACCTCGTCCGGCGCGGCGTCTAACTGGAATTGGCGGTCAAGATCGAGCGCGTTATCTTTGCCGACGATCTGGTTGAAAATCTCTTCATACAGCAGGCCGTTGGCGTCCCAAAGATTTTTGCCCACAATCAATTCGTAGAGCAGCAGGCCGAGCGCATACACATCGGAAGATTCATCGCCGGATTTGATCCCTTTCCATTCGCGGATCAGGCTGGGGTCTTTGTAGAATTTCGAACCGGAGAAATCGCCGGACATCGTCATGCTGCTGTCGTCGAGCTTGGCGAGGCCGAAGTCAATGATTTTCGGCTTCTGCGTTTCGTAGGTAATCAGGATGTTGGACGGCTTTAAATCGCGATGAATGATTCCGGCGCGGTGCAAATCGCGGATACCGCGCAGAATATCGAGAAACAGGGCTTTTTTGACCGGCCAGGGCGCGTTGCGGTGGTCGCGCAGCCAGTCGCCGAAACTGTCGCCGAACACGAAATCGAACAGCAGGAAAAAATTCTCCTCGATTTCGCGGCAGCCGTAACATTTGACGACGAATTCCGACGGCACGTTGATGCTTGCTTCGCGCTTGATGCGCTCGATCAAGGTTGCTTTGTCGTCGCGGTTGATGCGCCCTTTTTCAATCAAAAATGGAATATTGATCTGCTTCAGCGCGTAATTTTTCGGCTGACTCGGATGCACCGCCCGCCAGACTTCGCCGAAGCCGCCTTCGCCGATTTTGAATTTCATCGTCACCGTCTGCGCTTCGGGCAAGCGAATCTCAAACGGCGTGTTTTCCGTTAAATAGGTCGTGTAACGTTTCATGTTTCCTCCCTTAGAATGCGTTACCCTCCCTATTTTCTGACTATTTTTTTCTTGTCAAGATATTTGCATGTAGGAAGAAACCTCACAGGTCTCAAAGACCTGTGAGGTTTGTATAAATACTAATGCTCGGCGGGTTTGCCTTCGATTGCGGCGCGGACGTGCTGGACGTAGATGCCCTGAATTTCCGGGTATTCGCCCAGGCCCTTTATAATGGTGTTGACGCTGAAACCGGCGTTTTGCAACTGCATTTTCCAGGAATCGTCGTCATCGCCCGCCATATCGTTCAGCGCGTGATCTCCGGCAACAACCATGAACGGCGTGACGGTCACGCTCTTGATTGCATGTTTTTGAAGCGCGGCGATGACATCTTTCAGTTCGGGATAACCTTCGACCGTGCCGATGAAGACGCGCTCCATGCCGAGATTGCCAAAGACGCGCTCTAAGGCGAGATACGCCGCGTTCGCCGGATGCGGCGTGCCGTGTCCCATCAAGACGACCGCTTCGTTCGTGCCAGTTTGCGGCAAATGCGCTTTCAACGCTTCCGCAACCTTCAGATAGTCCTCGGTCGCGGCGAGCAGCGGCATTCCGATCTTCAGCGATTGAAAGCCGGATTCGAACGGCTTCGCCATTTTCACGATGTCATGAAATTCCAGCCCGGCGATAATATGCAGCGGTTGCAGAATCACGTCCGTATAGCCTTCCTGCTGAAGCTTTTGCAGCGCTTCAACCGGCGTGTCAACATTGAGCTTGTCGCGTTCTTTCAAAATCGAAATGATTTTTTCGGAGGTAAATGCCCGGCGCACGTCATATTCCGGGAACGCGGCGCGGATGTTTTCTTCGCACGCCTCAATCGTGAGCTTGCGCGTCGCCTCGACGCTTGTGCCGAAACTGACGACCACAATCGCCTTTTTTGGCTCTGCGGCGTTTGCAGGCAACGTGGCGTGGATTGTGCCGAATAATGCGGCGGTAACAGCGAAACCCAGCAACAACATCTCTTTCATGATTTTTGCTCCTTTTTGAGTTGTCAGACACGTCGAAAGTGTCTGACAACTTACGGCGTCACAATCAGCCCGACTTGCTCGATGTGACGCACATTAACATTGAAGACGCTGCGAATGAACATCTCCGTGAATAACAACTGCGGGGCGGCTTGCCCCTGTAATTCGCCATCTTTCAGCACGAGCGCCTCGTCGCTGAAATGATAAGCGAAATTGAGATCGTGCATGACGGCGATGACAGTCGCGCCGTCGCGATCAACCAACTGACGCAGCAGTTTGAGCGCGTGGAGATGATGCGCGATGTCCACGCCGGAAAACGCTTCGTCCAAAAACAAAACTTGCGGCTGCTGCGCCAACGCTCTGGCAAACATGACGCGCTGAAACTCGCCGCCGCTGATTTCCGTGATGACGGCCTGCGCAAATTGCAGCGTGTCGGTCTGTTCCATCGCCGCATACACGATGTCCATGTCTGCCGCCGACAGGCTGCGCAGGCGGCGGACAAACGGATGCCGCGCCATCATCACGATTTCCATGCAGGTAAACGGGAAATTGATGGCGGCTCGCTGGTGAATGACGGCAAAGCGCCGGGCAAGCTGCTCGATAGGATATTGATGCAGGGCGTTCCCGTCGAAATCGAGATGCCCGTCCGCGCCGCGCAATTCGCCGTTTAGCAGTTTCAGCAGCGTCGTTTTGCCTGATCCGTTCGGGCCGAGAATCGTATAAAATTTCCCGGCGGTCAGCGTGAAATTCAGGCGTTTCAGAACAAGATGCCTGTCGTAGCTGAAACTGAGATGGTTGACTGAAAACATTGTATCCGAATGTTCGCCGAAGGCGAGTAATTCCCCTCCTGGGAGGGGCGCTGTTAAGTTCTCGTTCCACGCTCCGCGTGGAATGCCCGTTCCCCGCCGCTCTGCGGCGGGGACGGGACGCAGAGCGTCCGATTGGTCGCATTCCACGCGGAGCGTGGAACGAGGGGCGTCTTGCTCCCCTCAGAATTGAGAACTTCACAGCCCTGCCCAGGAGGGGAGTGTGCGGTCATTCGCCTCGAATCGGCTGCGTAACATGAGTCATTGATTTCGATCACTTTTCAAAAAAATCAGCAGGAAAAACGGGCCGCCGAGCAGCGTGGTAATCACGCCGACCGGGATTTCGACGGCAAACAGCAGCCGCGACAGATTATCGGCGAGCAGCAGCAGCAGCCCGCCGGTCAGCGCCGCCAGCGGCAGCAGCGCCCGATTGTCCGACGTGAGCGCCACGCGCAGCAGATGCGGCACAATCAGGCCGACAAAGCCGATGACGCCGCTGACCGAGACGCAGACCGCCGCAATCAGTGACGCGGTGATGACGCAGACGCGCCGCACCATCTGGACGCGCACGCCGAGCGAACGGGCATCCTGCTCGCCGAGGCTGAGCAGATTTAACTCTCCAGAAAAATACCAGCACATCAGCGTTCCTGCCAAGACAACCGGCCAACCGAGCCAGACCTGCTGCCAGGTTCGCGCTGCCAGCGACCCCATCAGCCATGCCACAATCGCCGACACCTGCTCGCCGGACGCCGTTTTCAGCAGACTGATTCCCGCCGAGAGGATTGAACTGACGATGATTCCGGCTAAAATCAGATGCGTTGTATCTAAGCAGCCGCGCCGCATCGCCATTTTCAGGACGATCAGCAGCGTGAGCAACGCGCCGATAAATGCGCAGACCGGCACTGACAACAACGTGCTTGCGGCGGACAGATTCAGGTAAATCGCCACCACCGCGCCGAATGCTGCGCCGGTTGAAACGCCGATAGTGTAAGGATCGGCCAGCGGGTTGAGCAAAAGCGCCTGAAACACCGTCCCGGAGACGGCCAGCCCGCCGCCGACAATCACCGCCAAGAGAATGCGCGGCAGGCGGATGTCCCAGACAATCGCGATCTGCGCGGACGGAATCCCCTGAAGCAGCGCGTCTCGCGCCAGGCTTTTCCCAAGCAACACGCGGAGAATTGCGCGGAGGTCAATCGGCGCTTGCCCCACATTCACGGAGACAATCATCGCCGCAATCACGGCGCAGCAGAGCGCTCCGCCGACCCAGAACAGGCGGCGGCGCTTGTGCCTGATTGCGGACGTGATGACATCGCGATTTGGCGTATGAAGCATCAGCAAGCGTTTGCGCTCCTCCAAAAACAAACGGGGAATCCCGATCTTGTTCGGATCGAGGATTCCCCGTATATTCTCATACCCTGTCACGCCCATTCGCCGACCTCGCGCGTTCAGACGCATTCCATTCAGGCAGGTCTTCTGACTCTCGGATCATCCTACTAACCGCCCCTTCCCATGCCTACCAGCATAGTGGGGTGCGCGGCGTTCGTCCCCCCCGACAGCGTCGGGTTCTGCCAAGATGCGGCAGACGATTACAGCGGCGGGTCCGTTCCTGATTTGCACAGGATTCCCTTTTGACTCTTTTGCGAGAGACCTTCATGGCGTAATTTATAAAAGAACAATTTCATCGTTCGAATCAGGCGTGATTCTGTCAAGAAAAATTCCGAACGGCGAAAATTGTCAGACACCTTTACGGTGTCTGACAATTTTTACTTGGCGGTAACGCGCCGTTCGCCCTGATCTGAGAATTATTCCTCGCCTTCGTCATCGTCAGACGACGTGTCGGATGGAGCGCTTTCGCTGACGCGGTCTTTGAATTCTTTGCCCGGCTTAAATTTGATCGTGCGGCCTTTGGAAATCGGCGCTTCTTCGCCAGTGCGCGGATTTCGCCCGGTGCGCGGATTCCGATCCCGCACCATAAAAATGCCGAACCCCCGGCATTCGATCCGTTCCCCTTCTTGCAATGCGTCGCGCAAGGCGTCAAACACTGCAATCACCGCGTCATTCGCTTTCTGCTGCGTCAAATTCGTTTCGCTCGCCACAATCTTCGCAATATCCAACCGTGTCATGAATCGCTCCTCTAATAGGCAAAGAATCCTGTAATATGTAATGTGATTGATTCGCAAATGATAACGCATGACAGAGATAATGTCAATAAAAATAAGAGGTAACAACAATTTTTCAGAGAAATCCATCTGACGCAAATCGCGAGCGCAAATTCACGTTGACAAAACCAACGCAATTTGATGACCTATTATCAACGTCGTGAAAAATTATGTGTTTCTTCCACAGCGCTAATGTTTGGAGTGTTTATGCGTATGTCGCCGTCGTTGTTCAAAGAAATTGTGGAATTGTTGACGCCATTGCCATGCGTTGAAAGTGAACGGGCGCGGCGCGCCTTGCTGCTGAACGCGAGACTGGGAGACGTTCTCACGCATGTTGATTGCGCAGGCGCGGCGCAGGAATTTGTGCCGCTATTGCTGCATCGTCTTCTGGAATATGGCGACATGAACGGCGAGCCGGCGCTCTTTCTGCTCTTGTGCAGCGTCGCGGAAACGGTCGGCGCGGAAAAGCAGTGCCTCTTAAAAGAATTCGAAATGCGGATGCGGGAAGAGCAGGCAAATCTTGCTCCAATTTCAGCCAATTTCAGGGGAATGCCGCGCTCTCGCTCACTTCGTGGAAAATTTATCGCGATCAGCGTCATTCTGGCGGTCATGAGCATCGGCGCAAGCCTGTTCTGGCGTGATACATGGCCGTTTTTCAGCAAATCGCGATTTCCGTTCAGGCCGCAAGCCGGAGACCTCTGGCGCGAGCCGACAACCGGCATGGAATTCGTTTATATTCCCAATGGCAGCTTTTTAATGGGACAACGCGAAGAAGAACGGCAGCAATTGCTCCACGATCCCGGTCAGGAACTCTACAACGAATATTACGCGAGCGAGCTTCCGCGCCATCAAGTGACGCTTGACGGCTTCTGGCTCGGCAAATATGAAGTGACGAACGCGCAGTATCGCGTCTGGCGTCCTCTGCACGACAGCCGCGATTATCAAGGCGACACATTGAATGATGATCAGCAGCCCGTTGTCTGGATCAGCGGAAACGATGCGCGGGATTTTGTCGAATGGTTGACCGCAAACTATCGCTTAAAACATGGCGGCGGCGTGGAATTTCGGCTGCCGACTGAAGCCGAATGGGAGTACGCCTGCCGCGCTGGAACGACAACCAGTCGTTTCTGGGGCGACGACGCCCGACAAGCCTGTTTATATGCCAGCGTCGCCGACATGACCGCCAAACAGCAGCTTGCGGATTGGGATCGCGCCATTCATGACTGCAACGACGCATTTGCGGTCACAGCGCCGGTCGGGAGTTTTCAGCCGAATCCATTCGGCTTATACGATATGCTCGGCAATGTCTGGGAATGGACGGCAGATAACTGGCATGACACGTATC
>CAZMEO010000159.1:0-5317 GCA_964565315.1 uncultured Candidatus Moduliflexus sp.
TCCGAAAGTCGGCTTAGTGCTTGGCGGCGGCGGGGCCAGAGGGTTCGCGCATATCGGGGTCATCAAAGTTCTGGAAGAGCTTGGGATTCCGATTGATTATATCGCCGGCACCAGCATGGGGAGCATTGTCGGCGGGTTATATGCCTCCGGGTATTCGGCGGCAGAATTGGAGCAGATCATCAGCGGAATCGATTGGGATTTCGTGCTGTCAGATACCCCGACAAGAAGCACCTGGTCATCGCGGGCAAAGCAAGAGGGGTCAAAATACCTGTTCGGCTTAGGGTTCGACCGTCATGGATTCAAAATTGCGCAGGGGCTCACGAAAGGACAGAAGATTTCGACCTTATTCTCATTTTTGACGCTTCCGGTCTCCGAGATCGAAGGGTTCGATCATCTTCCGATCCCATACCGGGCGGTGGCGGCAGATATTGGAACGGGCGATGAAGTGATTCTCGATCATGGTTCTCTGGCGGAGGCGATGCGAGCGAGCATGTCTGTGCCTGGAGTCTTCACGCCGGTCGAAATTGAGGGGCATTTGTTAGTGGACGGCGGCATTGTCAACAACGTGCCTGTCAATGTCGTGAAGGCCATGGGCGCGGATATCATTATTGCGGTGGATGTCTCCAGCAAGTTGGTCGAGAAACAGGAATTAGGAAATCCGTTTTCCGTCTTAAACCAGATGGTTGGGATTCAGATGTTGAAAGCCACGCAAGCCCAACTGAAAATGGCCGATGTTGTCTTATCGCCTGCGTTGAAAGATTATACTGCCGCAAGCTTCGGAAATGGCAAGGAAATTACCGCGCTTGGAGAAGAGGCCGCGCGTAAACAGATCGATCAATTGAAAGCGCTGGCCGATGACATCCATAAGACTCGCGCGTTTGGCCGCTCAATTTCACAAGGCGTGCTCAAATCGCTGCTCAATATCGACGTTGAAGATGTCACCGTCACAGGAGCAGGCGGGACAAAAGCCGAATTATCCATCAAGAACATTTTTTCGAAGAACGCGTTTTCATTCGCTCGAAAAAAAGAAGATGTCGTATTGAACCCCACGCTGATGGCGCAGGTGGTCGAGGAAATCCTCGGCACTGGCTATATTGAGTCGGTCGTCTTCTCTCTTCTTCCGGGAACAGCGCCGGAGAAAAAACTGTTGAATCTCCGCATCGAAGAAAAAACCACTAACCCCAACCTGCTGCGTTTCGGGATGTATTATGAATCTCGTTTTCACGAAGAAGAATCTGATAAACTCGCGTTTTTAACCAATCTCACCTTCAATGATCTGACCGGACGCGGTTCATTCTGGGCAACGGATTTGCAATTCGTCAATGTGAATAAGCTTGAAACTCGCTATTTTCAACCGATTTTCAAAGGCTTGTCCATTATCCCGGAAGTCTATACCCGCAGTGATTATCAGGTCTTGTACGATGATCAGGAATCCACCGGGCGGTATAACATTGACAGCAACGGATTTTCTGTCAGTCTCGGCGGATTCCTCCCCCGGATCGGATTTGTTTCCGCGGGGTATCGCTTTGAAAATGTGGATGCCTCGTTGAAAGCCAATATCGCCGGAGATGCCGCCACCGCTTTCGATTTTGACGACGAGGTGTCTTCGCTTCGATTCAAAATCAGGTTAGACCTCCAGGACGCCTATCCATTCCCGCATTCCGGCGGATTGTTTGATCTCGAATATGATTGGGCCAGCAAGGAATTGGGCGGCACGATTGATTTTTCCAAACTCCTTCTCAACATCGAACGCTATGTTCCGCTTGGGAAAAAACATACGGTAGGCTTCCGGTTTCAAGGCGGCACGAATTTTGATACCGACATGCCCGCGCATGCCCACTTTCTTTTAGGCGGGCGCGATTCGTTTGTCGGCTATAAAGCTGAGGAAATTCGCGGGAAAAACTTAGGAATTTTGGCGTTGGAATATCGGTATCAACTCTTGAAAATGCCTGCGCCGATAGGGGGAAACGTGTATTTGACGCTCATCGGCAATGCGGGAGATGTCTGGGAAAAAACCAGTGAGGTCACGGAAGATTTTTCTCCCCGCTACGGCGGCAGCGCAGGGCTTGGCGTGGATACCTTCTTAGGGCCGATCACGGCAGATTTCTCAATGGGAGACGAAGGACGCTATATCTTTTACTTAAGTATCGGAAAGAAGTTTTGATGGCTGAAAACAATGCCCGCCAGAAGGCGGGCATTATGTTTATGTGCTTGCCTGCAACGAAGATTCCCTGCCATAATCGCGATAATCCAAAATCCGATCATGGAAGACGCTGAGTTTTTCAATGCGCACGTGATGCCGCATCCGATTCAAGGCGCGTTCCTGAATCTGGCGAATCCGCTCCCGCGAACAGCCGTAAATCCGCCCAACCTCTTCAAGCGTCAAGCCGATCTTTTGATCGAACACGCCAATCGCCCGATAACGCATCAGAATGCAGTTGAACGCATAGCGGCCTTTCACGCCCGTCGGCGGCGACCAATACTGACACGAACTATCCTCGCAGCATCGAAGCGGATGCTCGACAAGTTCTTCTAACGGCAAATAGAGCATGGCATCACGTTCGGCGCGAGAGCAGCCGACATGAATCAGCACGCGCCCGTCGCCGACTTTGCGCCAGAGTTGCTCTTTCTGCCCAAAGCGCAGCGCAAACATGTCAATATATGTCGAGGTCACATCCTCCTGCCCCGGCTGAATGACAAACGGATGCTGCTTATTCGGATACAAATAGACCGTCGTCTCGCGATCCTGATAGACCACGGCTTTGCGCTGCAAATGTTCAGCAACCGATAAAAAACGAATCGTATTCTCGGAAGTAATAATCATGGTTTCCCTTCCTTTAACGCGCTTCCACAACAACTCTCGTTGGAAACACGCCTATTTACGTGGTCAAAAAATTTTCTTTCACCTCTTCTGCTTGTTATATGATACGGTGTCTTTTTCGTTTTGTCAAGACCGTTATCTACTCGTCTTCATCTCTTCCAATAAGCGGCGGATATCGTCGGCATGTTCGCCATTCGGAGCGAATTCCAGGATAAGTTCGAAGCGCTTGCGGGCGTTTTTCACGTCATGCGCTTGATAGTACGCTAACCCAAGATGATAATTGATCGTCGGCTGAAACGGACTCTGCTGTAAGGCAAGCCGAAATTGCTCGATGGCCTGCGCGGACTCACCACGTTGATAATGCACCCAGCCGAGAGTATCAAGAATGCCGGCAGCCTTCGAGAATGCAACCGCCTGTTGAGCGAATTGCAGCGCCTCATCCAGATGCTCTTTTCGTTCGGCATAGATCCAGGCCAACTGGTTAAGCGCGATGGCGGAATCCGGCTGAACCCGAATCGCTTCGCGATACGCGGCAATCGCCTGCGTTCCCTCGCCTTTCCCCTCATGCAGCATCCCTAAAAACACATGTGCCGCCGCGTCATCGGGACGAGAACGGAGGTAAGACCGATACATCTCGATTGCCTTATCAATCTGCTTCTGCTGCTGGTATAACTCCGCCAACACGCGATCAATATAAAACAGCGATGGGGCGATGGTTTTCACTTTTTCGAACGATTTCAGCGCTTGTTCGTATTTATTTTGCCTCTTGTAAATATTTCCAATCGCATAATGCAAGAACGGGTTGTTTTCTGTTCGCCACAAGGCGGTCGTATAGGCCTCCATCGCAAATCTCAACCACTGTTTCGACGCGCAGAGCATGCCTAAATTGTAGTATTGCGCGGCCACAGCGGCTTGGTCGCCATAGTATGAACGCAACATTTGTTCTTGTGCGGTAAATTCAAGCATTGACTCTGCGACATGGCGAAACTGGGCGGCAGCGTCTGAAAAACTTTTTTGAGACACGTAAATATTGCCTAACACGAAATGAGCCAGTACAGCGTCCGGGGCGATCTCAAGCGCAGCCTGCGCGTCGCGAATGGCTTGCTGATAATTTTGCAAGAATTGGTAGGCAATGGCTCGACAGAGCAACGCTTCGACCTTCACATCTTGCAGGGTTGCGGCGCGGTCGAACTGCGTCATTGCCAGATCCACCCGATTCTGGCTCAGATACAACAACCCTAACGCCACCCATGCGCTGCTGTATTCCGGCGATGCTGCGGTAATTTCCCGGAACGAGTTCGCCGCATTTTCTATATCGCCGCGTCTGGCATAGGCGTCGGCCAGCAGAAAGCGAACCTGCGTATTTTTTTCGTCATATTTGAGATATTTTGAGGCCAGACTGATCAATTTATTATGATCGGCTTGAAGCGCGTATAATTCCAGCAACGGCTTAAGCGCCAGCCGGAAGAAGACAGAAGACTCCGGAATCTTTTCGAACATCGCAATTGCGTCATCATAACGCTGCTGCCGCTGATAAATCTTGCCGAGTTCGAGCATCGCTTCGGCAGCGTCCGGCGCAATCTCCAATGCTCGCCGGAAATGCCGCATCGCCTCGGAAAACGCCTCCTGCGCTAATTCCATCTGACCTAATTTAATATACGCATTGACGAATTTCGGATCAAACGCCAGCGCTTTTTGAAAATATTCCTTTGCCCGTTCGTTGTCGTTTTTCCCTAAATATGCGCGGCCAATCATTTCATACGGCGCGGGGTTAGAGGCGTCGCGTTCAATCGCCTGAAGCGACAGCGTAATCGCCTTGTCGAATTCGCCTTGATACAAATGAATCGCCGCTTGACTCATATACGCTGCGGGCGAGTTCGGATAGCGAGCTTTGACCGCTTCGAGCATGCCAATCGCCTTATCAAACTGTTTGGTCTGGGCATACACGGAGCTTAAAATGCCAATGACCGCCATGCTGTCGGGAGCGACCCGCAACGCGCGATTGGCGTACAAAATCGCATCCTCATAGATGCCGCGCTGAAGCTTGATATAGGCTAACCGCGTCAACGTCGGGAGATGATCCGGCAGAATATTCAAGACCCCTTCATATTCCTTGACAGCGCCGTCTTCGTCTTGAAGCGCCTGATACACTTCGGCTAAGGCATACCGCGCTTCCACAAACGACGGCGCATCTTGCGCGACTCGCTGCAATTTCTCTTTGGCTTCATTCAATTTCCCTTCTCCGGCATCAATCCGAGCCGAGACATACAACACGTTCTGCTCTCGCGCATTCTTCTGAAGCAATGGTTCAAGCGTCTTTCGCGCCTGAGCATACTGCTGGGTCGAAACATACAGCAGGCTTAATTCAAGCAAGGCCGCGCGCGAGTTCGGATCAAGAGCCAATGCCTGTTGATAGGCGGCAATCGCTTCTTGCGCCTTTCCTTGCAACGTAAGCGCTTTCCCAATATGGATTTGAAGCTCGACATTGCCAGGGTT
>CAZMEO010000159.1:5417-7751 GCA_964565315.1 uncultured Candidatus Moduliflexus sp.
TCTCCATTTTTCATCTGCGCAATCGCTAAATTGATATACGATGGAATGTGATCCGGGGACAACCTTAACGCACGCTGATACGCGGAAATCGCTAATTCAAATTTTCCTAATCCCGCCTGTGCAAGGCCATAGCTGTATTGCGCCATCATCACATTCGGCAGACGCTCGCTCACAATCTGCAAATGCGGCATCGCCTCCTGAAAATTGCCTTCAAACAGATAGGCTCGCCCGACAATGAATCGGATGCGGAGCGCGATGTCATCTGGAAGCGCATCCTTCTGCGCGGCCTGAAATTGCTGAATAACGCTTCTCGCCATACCCGGCTCATTGCGAGCAAGATAGACCTCTGCCAGCCCCGTCGCGGCGGTTGAATTTTTCGCATCCTGTTTCAGGGCTTTTTCATAGAGCGTTTTCGCGTCGTCTATTTGTCCTGTATTCAGATAAAATGTCGCTGCCGCCAGCATCACGTCGATATTTTCAGGCTGCCGATTCAGCGCATCCACAAAGACCTGCCGCGCCTCGGCCTGCCGTTCTTGCAAAAGATAGATTTGCCCTAAGCTAATGGCGGCGTTGACAGACTGCGGGTCTAACTCCAGGCTCTTTTTCAGGGCGGCAATCGCCTCCTCGCTTTTTTCTTGGGCATATAATACCGAGCCTAAGGTGGTATAGGCTTTCGCATTCTCTGGAAAATCCTGGAGAATCTTTTCCAATTCCTGCTGCGCTTTCGTGAAATCTTGTTGGCGAAACAGGTAATAATTCGCGACTTCCAGCCGCGCTTCAACATTCTTGGGATCATGCGCCGCTGCATTGCCAAACGCAATGACCGCCTTATCGAATTCTTGAAGTTTCGCATACGCCACCCCTAATTGATAATGCGCATCGGCGTAATCAGAGGCAATTTCCACCGCATTTTTGAATTCCAGAATGGCGGATTGAACATCATTTTTTTTCAGAAACTCTACGCCTTTCTCGTAATGCTTGAGCTTTCGTTCCTCTGGAGACCCTTCACAGCCAGACAAAGCCAGGCTCAGAAACATAAAGGCGGAAAGAAGCCACGCGAAAGAACGACATGCTTGCTGCATAAGACAACCTCTTCTCAAACCTCACAGGTCTTAGAGACCTGTGAGGTTTGAGGCAATGGAACACGTGAATTAAGAATTAGCATAACATGAGATAAGTGTCATCCGAGTGAAGTGAGATGTCAAGGAAACAATTGTTTTTCTTGACAAATTCTTCACTGATTATGGAGAAATTCTCATTCACGCGTTCGCGTATTTTCCGAAGTGCCAGAATAAAGAGGACACCGATGAAGAAATCATGGCTGCCATATCTCGTGCCGTTTGCCGCGTTTTTGATCTTGACGTATGCCGGAGCGTACAGCGGGCAGCATGGCGCATATCTCTTTTATCCGCTGAAAACGCTCATTGTTGGGGGCATGCTGTATTATTACCATTCCCGCCGCAGTTACCCGGAACTTCAGTGGAAATTTTCCTGGCTTGCGGTGCTGGTTGGGATTGTCGTCTTCATCATCTGGATCGCGCCGGATGAACTCTCCCGGCGTGTCGGCGGCGACTGGCTGCGTTTCACCAAAATTGGCAGCGGAGATGAATTTGACCCGTATCATTACGGAACTGGCCTGATCGCCTGGGGTATCATCGCGATTCGACTGATCGGCGCGGTGCTTGTCGTGCCGATTTTTGAAGAACTCTTCTGGCGCTCGTTTGCATTGCGCTGGCTCATTAAAGAGGATTTTCTCAGCGTGCCAATCGGCGCGTTTACCTGGTTCTCATTTGCCGTCGTGATGCTTGGATTCGGTTTTGAGCATCATGAATGGCTGGTCGGCTTATGTGCGGGGGCGTTGTATGCCGCGCTTCTGTACACCACCAAACACCTGTCAGACTGCGTGATCGCGCATGCCGTCACCAATCTTCTGCTCGGCATCTACGTGCTTTGGACGCAGCAATGGCATTTATGGTAACGTCAATGAACGGACATCTTTTTGATCTTGTCGTCCCCTCATACGCGAAAATCAATCTCGGCCTCTACGTATTAGGCAAGCGTCCCGACGGCTATCACGACATCTGGACGATCTTTCAGCAGATCGAATTTCACGATTTGCTTTATTTCAATAAGCACGACGCGCCGCTGACCGTCACGACCACGCATCCCGATCTGCCCGGAGGCGAAGAGAATTTAGTCTATCGCGCCGCGCGATTGCTGGCCGAGAAATGCGGATGTTCGGATCGAGTGGCGATTCATATCGACAAGCGCATTCCGATGGGCGCGGGGCTTGGCGGCGGCAGCAGCAACGCGGCGGCGGCCCTGCGCGGCATG
>CAZMEO010000160.1:0-4620 GCA_964565315.1 uncultured Candidatus Moduliflexus sp.
TTGTAGATAAGTTTTGGCCGACATTTTCACCTGAGTGCTCGCGGTTGGGTCTGCGCCTTCCCGAATATCGCATCTTCCATTTTTGACTGTCACCGTCCATGCGCCGCCGCCATCCCCTTCAATCACATACGTAATAGACGCATTCACGCTATTGGCTTTTTCCGGGAGAAAACGGGTATGCTGCGTCTCGAAGAAATCTCGCGGCTGTAACGGACGCGGACGACGTTCCAAAGGCACACCGCTTGCGCTGACAAGCGACGTAGCGGTTGGCGCGACATCTTCAAGAATTTCAATCTCATCAGCGTCAAATACGGTGAACATGTTCTGACATTTCGGGCATTTGAGTTTTTTCCCGATCCTTTCCGCATCTACTTTGAATTTAGCTAAACAGTTCGAACACTGCGTAAGAATTTTGGTAGCTCGCGAAATTGACACGGCAGCAGGCGATGGTGGCGAGGATTGTCTCGCTGCAAGCAGCGGCGTTCTAATCAACCCTAATGCCAACGCCCACGATTCGACCGCCCAATACGAGAATTCCTCCGCCATGCCGACATGATCGTACAATCGTTTTGTCAATTGTGGCGCAATCGCCTCAATCGGCAATGTGGCCGTCTGTTTGATCAATTCGGCAGGCACATTTTCGCACAATGCGCTGATCAACAGGGTGATTTCACGTTTGCATTCCGGCGGGCAGAGGTCTTTCAGCATCACTTCGCAGCGTCTCGGATCGTCGCAAAGCGAGCGCCCGTATTGTGAAATCAACTCTTGCAATTTCTGGCGCGGCAAGTCATTCATAAATTGTTTTTCCTTTTGTCTGTCAGGCAATTACGCGGATGTCATACGCCTGGAAATGCTCATCGGCGGTGAGGACGGGAATGTCATAGATACGTGCGGTTGCAATAATAAAACGATCACACGGGTCTTTGTGATGCGCGGGCAACATGGTCGCTTCACAGCAAATTTCCCAATCGAGCGAAATCACAGACAAATCATGATGAGCAACAACCGCCTGAAACCATGTTTTCGGGGGAACAGGCAGCATCAATTTTCCTTGCCGATACTTCAAACTGATCTCAAAACAACTAATTGCGGAGACATGCACGATAGCCGCCGCATCAATCCGTTCCAATGCCGTTTTTGATAATTTCCCTCCGCCGCTGACAAGCCAGAGCAGCGCGCATGTATCCAGCAAAATCATATCTCCTCCTCAGCCCATTCATCCGCTTCTAACGGCGCTACCGGATCATAGCGAATCTCGATGCGGCTCATAATCGGATGCGGTTGCAGCCGACTGCGATGCGGCAGCGGCGTCAATTCCGCAATCGGTTTGCCGTTCCGGCAGATCATGACAGGCTCGCGGGTCTGCTCGATTTCCATCAACAACAATGGAAATTGCCGGGTTGTTTCCTGAATGCTCAGTGTTTTCATAACATCCCCTTTTAAGGTAACATGTTTGTTGGGAAGAGACAAATGCTGTTCATGGCGTTGAATAGACAGCACATCGCATGCGAGTCAAGCAATTTTTACGCCATGTTTACATGATCATAATAAATAAGCGTTTCGTCAATTTCGGTGCAATCACTTCAATCGGATCGTCGCAGAGCGAGCGCCCGTATTGTGAAATCAGATCGCACAATTTCTGGCGCGGCAAGTCGTTCATATATCGTATCGTCCTCTCTGATGTTTGATTTTAGCAACACTTTTCCATTTTCTCAAGGCTCACCGTATGCGTGGCCTTATATAGCCCGAGTGCCGCTTCGATTCGAGGTTCTTTCGGTTTCAACACCAACGCTTGATTCTGCACGATGAGTTCGAATTCATCGCCATTGCGCACTCCTAACGCCTGCCGAATCCGTCGTGGAATCGTAATAAGATTGTCGGGCGAAACTGTTGTTTCGCCCTCGCCG
Source organism: uncultured Candidatus Moduliflexus sp. (assembly GCA_964565315.1). Lineage (GTDB taxonomy): Bacteria > Moduliflexota > Moduliflexia > Moduliflexales > Moduliflexaceae > Moduliflexus. Next base: position 1,908 of record CAZMEO010000160.1, read on the forward strand.
AAACGCAGTTTCGGCGTACAATTGTTATACATTGTTTCTGCAACGATCCTTATGTGATTATTTCGGTTTCTGTGAATGTTGGTTCAGCATGGCAAATTGAGAGGATTTTCGTCAAGAATTGATTCGTGAAAATTGGGAGAATGAAGCAGGTGTCAGACACGTTCAACGTGTCTGACACTTTTCGGTGCGCCGATTATTGCAACCCGATCAGCCGCCCGCCCTGATAAATGACAAAGGCGACGAGCCAGGCGAGGGCGAATTGGTAGGTGACGGAAAAAACCGTCCATTTCCAGGAATTGGTTTCGCGCTTGACAGTGGCAATCGTGGCGACGCAGGAAGTGTAAATCAGCGAAAAAGCCATAAAGGCGTAGGCGGTCAGCGGCGTAAAAACCTGCTGCAACGCGCCGATCAGCGCTTCGTCTGCCACTTCCGAACCGCCGACATACAGAATGCTGAGGGTCGAAACGACGACTTCTTTGGCTAATACGCCAAAGATGAACGAGACGGCGGCTTGCCACGTGCCGAAGCCGAGCGGATGGAAAATCGGCGCGAAAAGCTTGCCGATGACGCCGATGTAGCTTTGTTCCGAGGCAAATTCGACGCCCCAGGGAAACGTTCCCATGAACCAGATGATAATCGAAATCGAGAGGATGATGCCGCCCATCTTTTTGAGAAACATCTTGCCGCGATCCCACATGTGCAGGGCGAGGCTCTTCATCGTCGGCATTCGATACGGCGGGAGTTCCATGATAAACGGCGCGGATTGGCCGGGAAACAGGAGTTTTTTGAACAGCAGCCCCATGCCAATCGCGAGGACGATGCCGAGGAAATACATGGAAAAAATCACCGTGCCTTGCTGCTCCGGGAAAAACGCCGCCGCAAAGACCGCATAAATCGGCAGGCGCGCGCTGCACGACATCAGCGGATTGATCAGAATCGTCAGCAGGCGGTCGCTGCGATTTTCTAAAATGCGCGTCCCCATAATCGCCGGAACATTGCAGCCGAAGCCGAGCAGCATCGGCAGGAACGATTTGCCGTGCAGGCCGATGCTGTGCATGACGCGATCCATGATAAACGCGACCCGCGCCATGTAGCCGCTTCCTTCCAGGAGCGCGATCACGAGGTAGAGCGAGAAGATCACCGGCAGAAAGACCGCCACGCCGCCGACTCCGGCAATCATGCCGTCAACGACTAATGAAATCATCCAATTTGGCGCTTGCGATGATACCATGAAATTTTTCACAAGATGGCCTGTCCAACTGAAAAAATGCTCGATAGGCGTCAGCAGCAATCCTCCGCCGATTTTCGCCACGAATTGAAACGCCAGCCACATCACGCCGACAAAAATCGGGATGCCGAGGGCGCGATTCGTGAGAATTTTATCTACTGCGTCCGAAGTGGTGAAACGAATCTGCGGCGGGAGTTTGACGGTTTCATTCAACGCGCCATGCACGAGGCCGTAGCGCCGCTCTGCGATTAACGCTTCGCCATGCTCATTGAACATCTGATTGAGGCGAGTAAGACTTTGCTGCGTTTGCGCCAGAATGCCCTCACCGCGAGGCGATTCCGCGACATGCCGCCGGAGGGCTGCGTCTTCTTCGATCAATTTGACCGCGAGCCAGCGCGGGGGATAGGTCTGGCAGAGCGTTTCATCCTGTCGAATCAGCGTTTCAAGCGCGAGGAGTTCGGTTTCGATTTCTTCGCCGTAATAAAATTGCAGCGGCGTCGTCTGATATGTGCCTTCGACGATGTCAATGGCAAGATCAAGCAATGCGCGAATCCCTTCGCCGCGCGTGCCGATGGTCGGCAGAATCGGCGTTGCTAAAAGTTTCGACAACTGCGGCACGTCAATTTCGTAGCCCTGTTTTTTCGCCTCGTCCATGATGTTGAAGGCGTAAATCAGCGGCACGTCGAGTTCCTTGATCTGCTGCGCTAAATAGAGGTTGCGTTCCAAATTCGAGGCATCCACCACGTCAATCACCACGTCCGGGCGCTCGGCAAAGAGGTAGTCACGCGCCACGATTTCTTCCATTGAATAGGCGGTCAGGCTGTAAATGCCGGGCAAATCCACGATGCGGATCGCGTAGCCGCGATGCGTGGTCGCGCCTTCGATTTTTTCGACCGTCACGCCCGGCCAATTGCCGACGCGCTGGCGTGTGCCGGTAATCGCGTTAAAGACGGTGGTTTTGCCGGAATTCGGATTGCCGGTCAGGGCGATAGTAATTGGGCGCGCGGGGTCAAGATTTTTCATTCGGTTTCACCAGGATTGTTTCCGCTTCATTCCAGCGCAGCGACAGATTGTAGCCTTTGAATTTGATTTCGACGGGGTCGCCGAGCGGCGCGACTTTTTGCACCAGAATCTCCGTGCCGGGAATGATGCCCATATCCATCAAGCGGCGCTTGATGTCGCCTTTTCCGGTTAATTTTTGCACGATGACCCGGCTTCCCGGAGTTACAGCTTTCAACGTCATCACAATCACCACGCTCCTTTAGCAGCTTTTTTTACCTCGCATCCTCCCCTCTCCGTGAGGAAGAAGCAGGGGCATTAAGAGGATTGCCGAATGTAATGTTTTATTTTCATCAAACTCTGTCAGGGCTTTTTATTGTTTCATTTGTTTTGTTTGACAATACGCTTCGAATTGTTTCAGCCATTCGCTGCATTCCGGCGGACAAGCGTCTAAAAATTCCATAAACAACTTGATTCGCGCTAAAA
>CAZMEO010000160.1:4720-7711 GCA_964565315.1 uncultured Candidatus Moduliflexus sp.
CATTCCGGCGGACAAGCGTCTAAAAATTCCATAAACAACTTGATTCGCGCTAAAATGCCGTCAGACAGGCCGTGTTCCATCTTACAGGCGACCACTTCGGCTTCTTCCGGGCTGATGCGCAGCACGTTGACAAAAAAGTCGAGCAGCGCGGTATGCTTGCGCACGACGGTTCGAGCAATTTCTTTGCCTTTTGAGGTCAGCGTAATCAGATCATACGGCGCGTAGTTGATCAGTCCTTTCTCGGCCAGCAGGCGCAACGCTCCGGTGACAGATGAATTGCTGACTTGCAGGCGTTCGGCGATATCTTTGGCTTTGGCGGCCTGTTTCTGGCTTTGGATATGGAAGATCGCTTCCATGTAATCTTCCAGGCTGTTGCTGATTGGCTCGGCGTGCATTGTCATAACATATCCCTCTAAATAGCGCGAATATTTTTAGGTAAAACGAAAACATTTCCCATCTGTCAAAATGTTTTCCTTCTAAAAGATGTCAAGGGTTTTGGAACAAAAATGATCAATAAATCAAAGGGATCATCCTTACTCACGCATATCCTTGTAATACATTGGAACGACGCGATGTGCAGCTTCCGCGCGAGCGTGGAAAATCTGGATTTATGTCGAGGAGAATATCTCCGGGGATTGCGCATGAAATCGTTGGAAGAGTTGGTAATATGGGGGAAGCGGCAGGCCGATCTGCGCGAGGAAGAGCGGTTCGGCAAGCAGGGCTTGCGGCGTGCCGCTGAAGGCGACGCGGCCTTGATGCAGTAAAATCAGCCGCCCGGCGTATTTCAGCAGCAATTCGAGATCGTGCGAGACGAGCATGACATCCGAATGATTGGATTGATGCAATGTATGCAGCAGATCAAGCAGATGCGCGGCATTAGCGCGATCCAGCCCCGCCGTCGGCTCATCCAGCACGATCAACTCCGGGCGCAGGCTCAAAATGACGGCCAGGCCGAGTTTGCGCTGCTCGCTGCGGCTCAGGGCGAACGGCGAACGGTCGCGAACACGCGGCACATCGAATTGCAGCAAGCGGGCAACCGATTCGAGGCGGGTGTCAATTTCCGCCGATTCGATGCGATGCTGAATGAGCGTGTAGGTCAGTTCTTCCCAGACGGTTCGCCCGAACAACTGGCGCTCCGGGAATTGAAAACTCATGCCGATCCGCTGCCGGACGCGCTGGAGCGCCTGCTTTGAGTGATGAATGTTTTCGCCGTCAATCAGCACGCGACCGGACGTCGGCTTTAAAATGCCGTTCAGCAAGCGAATGAGCGTAGATTTGCCAGAGCCGGTCATGCCGCAGATACCGATCAACTTATTGGTTTGAACATCCATCGCAAGGTCGTTTAAGACAATTTGCGGCGCAGTTCGTAGGGCAGCGGGGTAGGCGAATGACGCATGATCGAACGTAATCTGCATGATTGTGTCAACAAAGAACCCTGCCAGGGTTTTGAACCCTGGCAGGGTTGGAGTGCAAAATGTTGTTTTCGGAGAAAAAGCTGTCAGACACCTCCAAGGTGTCTGACAACTATCGACATGTCAAGTTATTCAACATTTTTTTCTTGCATTTTGCGATGATTGGCCTCATTTCTTATTGAAACGCGTTGGCCTGTTACAGAAACATTCAATGAAAGGAGTTTTTTGTCTTATGGAACGTCATCATATTTCTCAGAATGATTTTATGGTGAATGCCCACAACTGTTGGGCGAATCAATGGCTGCTGCTGGCTGCCGGGGATTTTCACACTGGAAAATTTAACGCTATGACCGTTGGCTGGGGGAGTTTCGGCACGATGTGGGGCAAGCCGTTCGCGCAAGTTGTTGTCAGACCCGTCCGCTACACCTACGAATTTATGAATAACTACGACACGTTTACCCTGAGCGCATTCCCTGAATCGCAGAAAAAGATTTTGCAAATCTGCGGCTCAAAATCCGGGCGGCATGTCAATAAGATGTTGGAAGCCGGGCTGACGCCGATTGCGTCTTCGCAGGTGGCAGCGCCCGGCTTCGCGGAAGCGGAATTGATTGTGGAATGCCGCAAAATGTATTGGGACGATTTAGAGCCGTCGCGGTTTCTTGATCCCGCGATCAACGCGAATTATCCAGAAAAAGACTATCATCGCATCTATTTCGGCGCAATCGTCGCGATCTCGGGCATCGAAAAATACTCACGCGCCGAGAAATAACCCTGCTCGTTTCAGCAGCGCGTCGAGGCGTTCGAGCGTTCCATTGACGCGATCCAGAATGGTGTGATCGCATGCGCCGACCGCCTGAATCATGCCGGTCACGTCCTCTTCAAAGCGCTCCGGCAATGTCGCGCAATGCGTTTTCGCGACGGAAATCAGCCGTTTTTCGCCAGGATGCGGATAGGCGTTGACGGCAAACAAAATATCGAAATAGCTGGCGAGCAATTCGGTCAGGCGGTGATGCACGCTGACGGCATCGCCGCGCTGCACCGCTTTTTCGATTTGGTAGTAGTAAGCCGGGAGTTTCTGCTTAAGCAGCGGATAATTTTTGCGGATGATATTGCGCTGCAATTCCGCCGGATACGGCACGGCATATTTCTTCTGAATCGCTTTGGCGCGTCCTGCGCGGTCAAATAAAATCGTCGAATTCAGCAGATTCGACCAGAAGCAGGTCGTATAACCGGTACGCGCCTGATGCTGCACGACGACGCGCTCGACTTCGCCTTCCAGCCAGTCTAAGCTGCGATAAATGATGTCAATCGGCGTGCCGTCCGACAAAATGCCGTCGTCTTCAGTTTCCCAATACTGATTGTTCAGTTCCATGTAGGAACAATATTTATCGGTAATCGTTTTGCGCGTGGCGACCGGCAATTCGCGCGTGAGATAGACATATAAATCATAATCCGAATGCGCGTCATGCGCCTGCCGCGCCCGCGATCCTGCCAGCAAGAGCGCTTCCACTTCCGCGCACTGCGTCAATTCATGCACCAATAATTCAAATGGGTGATTGCTCATAGTCGTTCCTTATTC
>CAZMEO010000161.1:0-7706 GCA_964565315.1 uncultured Candidatus Moduliflexus sp.
CGTAACATCAGTTAATCAAATCTTGACAAAATCGGCTGATGCGTTATTATTTCCACAATCACGTGCTTTTGGGATTATACATTTTTCTGATGAGGTTGTGGATATGACATGTTCTCGCATTCTTCCGGTATCTATCGCACTCGCGTGCGTGATTGCCATCGCAGGACGTTCGTTGCCGGTCGCTGCCCAGTATCCGCCAACACCGATTTCGACGCCAGCTCAAAATTTTGACTTGAATGTGTCGCTGACGCGAACGCTGGCGGCGGAACAAGAACGCAAAACCGCCTTAGAACAAGAGCTTCAGCATATTCAGCAAGTCACCCTCAACGCCGAGACAGAAATTCACACATACACCATTCAACTCTCCACCTATCACAATTTGCTCGTAGTGGAAAATATTTCCGTCGAGGAACTGCAAAAAATCCAAAAAGACACGCATGCCATTCTTGAAGTGCTGAGTTCGAAAATCACAGAGGCGCAGGACGTGTCCGCGTCTTCGAAACAAGTCGGCTCAACGCTGTACGAGCAGTACACGCAGAATCAGCGGCAATTGGAGGATATTCAGGCGGCAATCAGAATGACGGCCTCGCCTGATCCGCACACGAAAAGCTTAGTCGCAACGCTGAAAAAAGTCACGTCAGCCTTAGAGCAGAATTATCACGCCGCCGAAAGCGTTCAACAGGCGTATGGCGAGTTATTAGCGAAAATCCAAAAAATTCATGATGAATTTCGCGCGTTAGACGAGCGTATTGTTAATCAGCTTGAAACCCGCAAAAAACAAGAATTGTTGGAACGCAATACGGATATTGCCGTGTTATTGAACGCCGATCAACTGCGGCAAGACATGATTCGGCTCAAGCTGCCGTTTGACGCCATCAGAGAGGCCGGAGGGCTGTTTCAGGCATCCGGGAATTTTTTGAGCGTGTACGGCCTGAAGCTGCTGAAAGGGGGATTATTTTTAACGCTGTTTACGTCATTGCTGCTCAAATTTCGCAATTTTCTGAAAAAACTTCCGATCCAAAACACGCTGGAAAAATTCCCAAACCGCCGTCTGTTATTCAGCATGGTCGAACATTCCTTCCCATTGTTAGGGAGCAGTCTCTGCCTCCTCATGTATCGGCATATCGAACAGGATGAAATCATCATCATGCTGCTCAATATCATGGTGGCGCTCTTTCTGCTGATCCTTCTCTATCGCTGGATGTCCGATGTTGTGAATTTTTGGAGCCGCGACGCGCAGAATGAGCAGGTCATCCGATGCCTGAAACATGTGCGCCGACTAATGACCGCGATTCCGTTTATCGTCATGGCGAACCTGCTGCTCCACTTCTTGCTCGGCAAGAACAGCCTGATTTTTCTGCTGGAGCGGTTCGTTCTGCAAATCGCGGGAGTTGTCTGGACATTAACCTTCTCGAAGCGCATGGCGGAACTCCCGCCGGGACATACCTATTTTACCGCGAATCCTCAACGTCAGCAAACGATTGATACGCTGCTGGTCGGGCTGGCGTATATCATCAGCGCGGGCGGCCTGCTGATGGAATTAGCGGGTTATGCGGCCTTCGCGCGTTACTGGTATAATGGCTGGATGCGAACGCTGGGCATCTCGCTCTGGGGCTTCCTCCTCTTTGCCGTCATTCAGGAGTGGGAACAGCACGTCAAAACCATGAACGTGACCGAACAATCCGGGAAATCGCATCAACTCGAATGGTTAGTGTTTCGCCTTTCCTGGTTTCTGCTGCCGCTATTAGTCTTCACGCAGCTTTTGATCGCCTGGGGCGAAAAAGAGGTGATCAAAACGAATCTGCTCAAAATCCTCACCTATCCGATTCCGCTTGGGAGCATGCATTTCAGTATTTTACGCATCTTTTACGGAGGAATCGTCATGATCATCATCAGCTTTTTCGTGCGGACATGGCGGTGGGTGCTGGCAAATCAAATTTTTGTCGGAAGCGGATTGCAAAAAGGGATACAAGCCTCAATTACGACGTTATCTGTCTATGGCATCTGGCTGTTCGGCCTGATGATCGGCTTGAATGTCATCGGCATCGACACGGCGACGTTGACGGTAGCGTTCGGCGCGTTGGGCATCGGGATCGGGTTCGGCTTGCAGAGCATTGTCAATAACTTTATCAGCGGCCTGATTCTGTTGTTCGAGCGCCCGATTGAAGTCGGCCACGTGCTGGAAATCAACGGCATCTGGGGGCAGGTCGAAACCATCAACGTCCGCTCGACCGTCATCCGCACGTTTGATAATTCGGCGATTATTATTCCAAATTCCGACATCATCAGCAATCAGGTGACGAATTGGACGTTTCAAGATGCGCGGATGCGCCGCGCTATTCGAGTCGGCGTGGCGTATGGCAGCGACCCGAAATTCGTGGAGCAGACCTTATATGAAATTGCTCAGGGACATCCCCGCGTGTTGACCGATCCCGCGCCAATGGTGCATTTCTCGGATTTTGGCGACAGCGCCTTGATCTTTATTTTGAGATTCTGGACATTGCTGGATTATGGCGTGCCGACGGAAACAGACATCCGCGTCGAAATTGACCGCGTATTCAAAGAGCAACATATCGTGCTTGCCTTTCCTCAGCTTGACGTGCATCTGCATCGCGAGCGGGAATCCCGGAAAGAAGAACAGCCCATGCCGACGATTTCCCGATGATTTGACTACTATAAAGACGCACGAACGTGCGTCTCTACGTGTTATTTCAACAAAATCTCCGCCAATTGATTCAGATTCGGGTCGCCGCTGTTAAAAATCGGAATATCGGTAAACTCGGAGAGTTCGCGCATCGAAAGCGGCGAGCTTGAGCATATTCCCGAAAGCGCGTCCGGCACGATATTGAATTGTTCTTTCAGTACGCGCAGCCCGCCAATCGCGCCGAACGCATCCGACGCGCAAAAGATAAATTTGTGAATCCGCGAAATCACGTCCGGCGAACGCAGCAGCATCGCGGTTTCCCGCTGAATAATGCCGTCGGCAATCTCCACGACCCAGAAGTTTTTCGGATTATTGGCAAATTTCAAATCCAACTGATGGAAAATATGCAACACGTCGCTTTCTTCAAGTAAATAGGTCGAAGGATAGCCTACATAGGTGAAATCGGCATACGGGCTGGCGCCGGCGTCGTTCATGCGAAGAATATCTTTCAGGCTCGCCGTGCCGGTTACTTTCGACGCCCTGACCACATGCCCCATCGTGCTTAACGCCCAGCAGCACGCCGTTGCCGCCATGCTTTTGCCGGAATTCATCGACGTGCCGCAGACCAGAATCATTTTTGAGCGCGGCGTCTTTTTCGTCGTATGATTCGCCTTGATTAAGGGGAAATTCCGCGTATTCAACACGCGGCCATCTTTATCGCAGATATAGCCCAGAATCTTCACGCGCGTAGGGTCTTTGATCAGCGCGTTTTTATGCTTCATCATGCCGATCATGCCGGAACGCGCCAGCAAATCCACATCTTCGTTGAACGTTTTCGGCACGACGCCTTCGTAATAATCCGGCGCATAGCGGTTGCCATACACAAAAATCGCGCGCGTGCCATTATGAATCGAATGAATGCGGCCTGACGAATTTTCTAACGACGAATGCTGGCCGATCCGATAAATCTGTCCATAGACGACATCGCCGATCTCCGGCGCTTTATCAAGCGTTTCATAATATTTGACATGCCGTTCTTTGATCGTAATCGCCGCGCTGGGCAAAATAAATCCTCGTTTGATTGCTTTCATAACCATTAAAAGATTTCGCAGGTTATAAAAAACCTGTGAAGTCTCTGTTGATAAATAACTCACGTTACGCAGCGTCACCGGCAATTCCCTTCCTGGGAGGGGAGCTTGCGGACATTCGCCTCGAATCGGCTGCGTAACGAGAGTGAATAATTCTGTAAATGCAAGCGTTCACCATGCAAAGGGAGGGGAGGAAAAAGGCAAGAAGAAAGTCAACAAAGAATCCGAATTTGGAGAGATACAATCGTTTATTGGCCGATAATGGTCAGATTGCGCATTTGCAGCCAGGGGAAAATCGCATGGCCGAAATCAGCGCGTTCGCGGGAAACGAAGCGAATCTCCTGAAGCGCGTCAGCGAGATTCCCGGCAATGATGATGTGTTGTAATGGCCTCTGCGCTGCGCCATCTTTGACAAACGCGCAGATCGGCGCGACGCCGTAGAAATCGCCGTTCCCGCTTAATGCGCCGGGCAAAAAGCTGCCGACAAGCACGCCTTTCCGCGTGGACGCAATCATGGTGTCGAACGGCGTCCCTCCGGCATCAATCACATACGCGCCGCCGTGATTGAGGGCGCGGCGTTTTTGGAGCAATCGCGCCGCGTATTGGCTTAATAAGAGCGTGTTAAGCACCCCGTTGCCGATGATTGTGCTGTTTTGCGCAAGATAGCCGTCGGGCGTCACCAGCGCGCTATCCATAATCTCTTCGGCGAGTGGCTGCGAATGCAGCGTCAATTTTTGCGCGGCGATGATTTCGCGAAACCGATGCCGGAAAATCGACGTCCCGGCAATCATCGCCTGATCGCTGAGTTGGTCGGCGAGCAGCGCGATGAAGTTCCCCACGCTTTCGGGCGCAAGAATGACATCGCCCGTAAATTTTTCCGTTAGCGGCGCGGCGTCAAGCTGCTCGATAGTCTGCCTGATCTGCCGGTCAACTGCGCCGAGCGTCCGCAATTCCTGATCCAGATGAGCGGACGCAAACGCGGCGGCATTGAACATGGCGGTGCCGCTGTCATTCTGCGCCGAAAAGTCGGCGTGAAAGCGATACGCGCCCTGATGTGCGGCAAGATCAACGCCGTTCGAATTTTGCACATACGTATGCGATCTAATAAATTTCAGGCGGGTTTCGCGCTGAACGCATGACGGATAGGCGGCCTTGCAATATGCCAAAAATTCAGCAAGGCGGGCGTACATCAATTCGCGATCCGGCGTTTCCAGGCCGCGCTCGATTTCCTGCGGCGGCTGATAATCCGCAATCGCCTGCGCCGGGTCTGGTTTTGAGGCTTTGGCAAGGACAAACAAATCGTTAAGCGCCTGTTCTAATGACGCCGGTTCAAGGCTATTTACAGAAATAACGGCATGTTTCTGATCAAATATGCCAATCAGATGCAGCGTCGTGTGTGTCGTCGCGTTCGCGCAAGACATCTCGCCGCCGACCGCGATGATCTCTTCTGTTTCGTCGTGTTGCGCCACGCATTGCGCGTTCTGCATGCCGAGCGCGAGTGATTTTTCAAGGCAATATTGCATGGCTTTTCGGATGTCCACGTTTATTTTCCTCCTAACAAGACGCGGCATTTGACAGCAGGCGCGGCCATGCCGACCGGAAGGCCGCGCCATTCGCCCGACAGCCAGCGCATCTCTTTCGACACCATTGACACGCAGCGCAACAGGTCGGGGATTTCGCCGGAAATGACGGTTTCACGCAATCCTCTTCCTAAACGTCCATGCGTGATTTCGTACCCCAGCGTCAGGCCGAACGCCATCTGCCCGGCAGCGGTTTGAAGGCGCTCCGCTTTCATCACATAGCATCCGTTGTCAATGGATGCAATCATCTCCGGCAGCGTGTGCGCTCCCGGCAACAACGCGACGTTGCGCGGGGCAAGCTGCGGCGGTTCATGCAAATACGCGGTTCGCGCATTACCGGTGGGCTGCGCCTGAAGCCGCGCCGCGCTTTCCTTATCAAGCGGCATGGCTTCGCGTTTCCCCTGCTGAATCAGCGTCACATCCTGCGCAAGCGTGCCTTCGTCATCCACAAACACCGGCGACGGGCAGCGCATCCCGGAGAAGGTGTGCGCAATATCTACAAGCGAAATAAGCGGGCTGACCTCCGCTGCGTCAGTCAATATCCGTTCAGAAACGGCGCAAGCGGCGTCAGTCGCGAGCAATGCGGCAACCTCAGCATCGAGAACGCATTCCGCGCTTCCGGCAAGGCAAGGAATCCCTTCGGCTTTTCGCTGGAGATGCGCGTAATGGACGTCGCATTGCTCGTACAACGGCTCGAAACGGACGTAATAATCCTGCAAATAGCCGAGTCCGCCGTAGTGTTCAACAAGCGAGATTCGTTCCGCGCCATGCTCGACGGTCAACGTGATTGAAATGCGGATGCGCGGAATGCGCGAATAGGCTGCTGCGCCGTCAGAGGTAATAAGCGTCTGTTCAAGATCATCTGTGTACAGCGTCAGATGGCGTGAAACCAGTTTCGGACAACGCGACGCAAGATAACCGTCAACAACACGCAGCACGTCGATCAGGTCTTTTCGGGAAAGTTCATTCTGAGGCATGGATAGATCGTGTTCATCCACGCCGGGACGCGCCGGGAGCGTCAGGGCGTGACGCGGTTCTTGCTCGCCGAGCCATATCGCGCGGTCGGCGGCGTCGCGAATCGCCTGCGTCATGGCGTCTTCCGTGATATTCGAAAAAGAGGCCATGCCCCAGCATCCATGTGAATAAACCCGCGCCGCGCCGCCATTGCGTATGATGCTGCGGTTTTCCACGACTTCGCCGTTGAACACGGAAACGCGCTGCTCGCGGCGTTCTATCGCCCGCAACTCCATGTATGCCTGAAACAAGAGCGTGTATGGTTGCAAATCGTGTTTCATGAGATGTGAATTCTCATTCCACGCTCGGCGTGGAATGCCGAAATCGGACGCTCCGCGTCCTGTTTCGCCGCAGAGCGGCGGGTTTTGCGTTCCACGCCGAGCGTGGAACGAGATAGACAAACATTTAATTTATTCCATATTCCTTCAACTTCATTTGCAGGCTGCGGCGGCTGATGCCGAGCATGTCCGCCGCTTTCGTGCGGTTGTCGTCGCATTGTTTCAGCGTGGAAAGAATCAACTGTTTTTCCATGTCTTTCAGCGTCACGCCGCTTTCAAGGCTCGAATTGCCCGGCGCGGCGTCTTGCAACAACGCTTGCAGCGGTGCGGGAAGATGCTGCGGCGCAATCTGCTCGTCGCGACAGAGAATCACGCTCCGCTCCACCGTGTTTTCAAGCTCCCGAACGTTGCCGCGCCAGTCGTAGCGCATGAACAAATCAAGCGCGCGCGGCGCAAATCCGCGAATGCGGCGTTTGTGTTTCTCCGCGTATTTGGTGAGAAACGCCTCAGCTAATAGCGGAATATCCTCTTTGCGCTCGCGTAGCGGCGGCATGAACACCGGGAAAATATTCAGCCGGTAATACAAATCTTCGCGAAAACGCCCCTGCGCGATTTCGTCTTCGAGATGCCGATTCGTGGCGGCGATCACGCGCACGTCCACGCTCAACGTTTTGGAACTGCCGAGCGGCTCGAACTGCTGCTCCTGCAAGACGCGCAAGAGTTTGACCTGTACCGCTATCGGGATTTCGCCGATTTCATCAAGAAAAATCGTGCCGCGATCCGCAACTTCAAATCTTCCTTTGCGTCGGGCGACAGCGCCAGTGAACGCCCCTTTTTCATGGCCGAAGAGTTCGCTTTCCAATAGCGTTTCCGGCAAGGCCGCGCAATTCACCTTGACGAGCGGCTGACCCGCGCGGGCGCTGTTGGCGTGAATCGTTTCCGCGACCAATTCCTTGCCCGTGCCGCTTTCGCCGAGAATCAGGACGGTCGTGTCAGTCGGCGCGACCAGCGCCAACGTTTCCAACAGCCGCCGCATTGGTGCGCTTGTTCCTGATAATCTTGACGTTTCGATTGGCGACACGGTTTGCTGCTCGCGCTGTTT
>CAZMEO010000162.1:0-4962 GCA_964565315.1 uncultured Candidatus Moduliflexus sp.
CAGAACATTCGCAACGTCGTAAATCGGGGCGATGCGGTCAATAATGCCGCGCCGGATGGCGACTTCGGGCATGCCGAAGACGACGCAAGTGCTTTCATCTTCAGCAATCGAGCGCCCGCCGTTTTGCTTGATGCGCTCCAGCCCATCCACGCCGTCTTTGCCCATGCCGGTCAAGATAATGCCGATAGCGGCGTCACGATACACGTCCGCCACATCGGAAAATGTGAGGTCAATTGAGGGGATGTGAATATAGTGGGACGGTTCGCGATCTATTCGCGCCAAGATTTTTTTCCGCATGTCGCGCTGTAAAAACAGATGGTGTCCGCCGGGCGCAATCAGCACCGTGCCGGGCGCGACTTCGTCCCCGGTTTCTGCTTCTTTGACGGTCAATGCGCTGTTTTTATTCATGCGATCCGCCAGCGGCTTCGTAAAACCCGGCGGCATGTGCTGCACGATCAAGATGCCTGCCGGAAAATCTTTCGGCAGTTTCGGGATGATATGATACAGGGCAGTCGGCCCGCCGGTCGAAACGCCGATGGCGACGCATTCCGGCTGAACGCGCACTCTCGGCGCGGCTGCGGGGCGCGGGGAAAAAAGCGGGCGCGTTTCCAGCGGCGGCAGAATGGATTTCAACTCATGGGCAAGCGGTTTATGTTTCGATCCGGCCAGCGCTAACACTCTGCCGACTAATTCAGTCTGAATTTGAAAGAGTTTTTCCGAAGCGTTATTCGTGGGTTTCATGATGAAATCCACCGCGCCATGTTCAAGGGCTTCCAGCGTCTCTTCGATGATGTGCTGATCTTCCGAACTGACGATAATCACCGGCACTGGCATTTTTTTCATGATAATATCCAGTGCTTCGAGTCCGTTCATTTTCGGCATGTTGATGTCTAATGTGACGACATCAGGCTTCAGCCGGGGAATTTTTTCCACCGCTTCCCGCCCATCCCACGCGGTTCCAATCACTTCGATCCGCGGATCGCGCTCTAACATTTTGGTTAACGTGCGGCGGACGAACGCAGAATCATCGACGACAAATACTCGGACTTTGTTATGCGCAATCGAATGGGGCATAGTCAGACTCTCTGATATGCTAACGAATATTGATAATGTTGCAATTTGAACAGGTGCGTAAAGTTAATCAGTGATTCGGAATGCCCTAAAAAGAGATACCGTTTGGGGTGCAATTTCTGGTAAAAACTCTCAATGACTTTCCGTTTGGATTCATCGTCAAAATAAATAATCAGATTTCGACAAAAAATAATATCGAAGATTGGAAGAAATGTCAATCTATTTTTTTCTAAGAGATTGATGCAAAAAAAGTTAAGCGGCTCTTTCACTTCATCATGAATCTTATAACTTCCGTCTTCTAAGGGAGTAAAAAAGCGATGCAGATACGTCGGTTCCGTGCTGCGGAACGACGTCTGCTTATAAATCCCCTGTTTGGCCTTTTGAATCGCTTCCTGGCTGATGTCGTTGGCAAAAATTTCGACCCGCGACGGTCCGAGATGATACCCTTTTTCAATGCAGAGCATCGCCATTGTATAAGGTTCTTCGCCGGTGGCGCATCCGGCGCTCCAAATTTTGATGGTTTCGTTCGGCTTTTCCCGTCGAATCAGCGGAATCACCTCAGTAATCATGGTTTTCATCTGATCGATTTCACGGAAGAAATAGGTTTCCTTAATCGTGATCGCATCCATCAACTTGCGATATTCTTCCTGATTATCCTGATTATATTTGAGATGATAATAGTATTCCTGAAACGAATCCATCGCCAACGCCAACACGCGCCGTTCCAGCCGCCGCATGAAGATGCCCTGATAATCATTCGAGATAAAGATGCCCGAATAATTATAAATCGCATCTCTCAGCAGCTTGAAATCTTCCTGCGTGTAGCTTAATTGCGTGGTGATTTGTAGTTGCATGGACTCGTCCGCCTCAATCAATCGGTCATTATCGAGCTAAGAATATGCTTGAGATAGAGTTGCACTTTCGGATTTTCATGAAATTCATATCGTTTCAGCGCATCCGCATGGCGCGACGCGATGAGGCACAGCCCCTGATACGCCGCATAATCCAATTCATCGTGCGCGAGCGCTGTCAACAAGACGGGAATCATGTCTGGCGAGCCGACGCGGCCTAACGTCACCAACAGCGCCTTGCGCACCGCAATGTCAGGATCATCCATCATCCGCAGCAGCGTGGCCTCGGCGTCATAGGCATCCAGAATGCCTAACGTGGCCACTGCGGCCTCGCGGACGCTCCAGTGCGCGTCGCCTAAAAATTTTGTCACCATCGGAATGAGTTCCGCGGCGTCATCCTGAAACAATCCTAACGCCGTAATCGCAGATTTTCTGACATCAAAATCGAAATCCGTCGTGAGCTTGAGCAGCAGATCGCGGCTGGATGGCGTTTGGATGCGCTGCAAGGTCTGGCAGAGTTCGATCTTCAACAGTCCGTCTTCATAGCGGCGGCAGCGCGTTTCCAGCACGTCGCGCAATTTTTCCAACACCCGGTCGCGATACATCGGGTCGGGGTGCGTGGACAGATAAAGACCGACGCCGTTCACGGCGGCGCGCTGCACAAGCGCGTTGGCGTCTTCGATGACGAGGAGCAGCGCCGGAAACGCCGCCGGATCGAGGGCATGGCCGAGCGCGCAGGCAACTTGCCTGCGGATGTTCGGATGGTCGTCTGAGAGCAGAAAAATGAGATGTTCTAAAATCAACGGCTCATCATTGACGAGGCGGCCTAAATGCTCGATGGCTTTAATTCGGATCGTCGGCTCGACATCTTTGGTCGCGCTGAGCAGCACGTCAAGCGCGTCAAGGCCGCGCAGAAATCCCAACAGATAAATGGCCTCCGCGCGAATCAGCGGATGAGATGAGTCGGCATGCAATTGCGCCTGCTGAAGCACGAACGCATAGTGCGAGGAGTCGGCTTGCGCACGGTTGACGAGAATCCGCGAGAGAAACGGCTCTTTGCTCAACGATTTCAACAGCGCGTAAATAATAAATTCTTCCGCCGCCTGTTTCAGATACCCTAAAAAGAGCAGGAATGTGCGTTCGCCGCCGATTTCTCGCAGACAATCAATCAGCAGCAATTTTCGCTCAAGGCTGCGGGAAGTGTCATACGCATTCGCTAATGGCTGAATCGCCTCTTCGCCGATTTCGATCAGGGCGCTGACGACCGCTTCTAACAGTTGCTCGTGATCCAATTTTTCCAACAGCGCATACGCCGCATCTCTCCGACCGCTCCAGCCCAATAATCTGACCGCCGCCAGCACTAAGCCGAAATCTTGATCGTCGGTCAACTCGACCAGGTGCAGCATAATCTGCTCGGTGCAAGCCGCGCGGAACAAGGCGCGATACGTGCTCGGCTGCTGGATGATGGCGTGGCGTTTATCCAATTTTCGCGCCATGCTTTCCATCGACAGCGTCGCGGTTTTCCGCACCTCTTTATCCGTCGAATTCAGCGCGTGAATAATGGCCGGAATGCCGCGCTCGTCGCCGATATTGCCCAGCGCTTCGATGACGGTCTGCATATAGAGCGGATGCTCGGAGATTTTCATCAAATACGGCGTGGCGCGATAATCGCCGATATAGCCTAACGCGGCAATCGCCGGGAGTTTCAGCCAATCTTCGTCATATTCCAGGATTTGCGTCAGCGGAATGACTGATTTCTGGTTGGGAATGCGCGACAACGCTTCAACGGCGGCATAACGCACGTTGACGTGATCGTCCTGCAAGGCGCGAATCAGGACGTCGCAGGCGTCAGAATGGCGGATGCTGCCGAGGGCGTTCGCCGTGACGATCCGCACGTCTTTATCAGGATCATCTAACGCAGCGCTGAGCGCGGGAATCGCGGGCTGGCCGATGTCGGCCAGACATTCCAGCGCAGAATTTTGAAAGCGGATATGCCGCGGCCCGATATGCCGCTGCGTCAAGGTTTTCATCAACAGCGGCACGACGAGTTCGACCTCAGCCTGGGCTAATAGGCGGACGACCGACTTGCGAACGCGCCAGCTTTCATCCCCAAGCATCTCAACAAGCAATTGTGCATTTTCTGTTTCTACTGGCGGCGGCAGATCAAGAATCGCGCGAAGCCGGATATCTTCTTCCTTCGATTGCAGCGCCTGTTGTGTCTCAGTTGGCATCACGGTCGATCACCTCGTTTCTGATAAATCAACGCGTCTTGAATTTCATGCAATTCCAGCATGACGCTGATTTCAGGAAATGTATGCACGGATTCAGCGTCGCCGAGGCAGAGAAATCCACCGGGGCGAAGCGAATGAAGCATGCCGCGCAGCGCCGCCAATTGCGCCGCATAATCAAAATAAATCAACACATTCCGGCAAAAAATCAGATCATGCTTCAGATAGGCAGATGCGGCCATATTGACTAAATTGAACTGACGAAACGTGATCAACTGCTTCACCGCATCAACAACATGATAGAAATCATGATGACAGATAAAATATTTGTCAAGTAAAGCTTGTGGAATCTTTTGGACTTTCCGCGACGGATAGGCGGCTTGCTGCGCGTAGGCAAGGGCGGCTGCCGACAGATCGGTCGCGAAAATTTTCGCGCTGAGCGATGCCGCCTGCTGCTGCTCAAGATATTCGAGCAGCGTCATCGCGATGGAATACGGTTCTTCGCCGGTCGCGCAACCGGCTGACCAGATGCGGATCGGCATGGAGGCGGCCTGCGCGAACAGGCAGGGAAAGATGCGCTCGCGCAATCCGGCAAAATGGCCGGGAATGCGAAAGAATGTGGTTTCGTTGACGCTGATCTGTTCGAGCAGCCGGGCAAGTTCCCTGTGCGCCTCATCGGATGGATGGGTCAGGAACGCATAATATTGTTCCGCCGAATCAAACCCGGACGCGCCAAGACGCGCATGAAGTTTTTTTTCGAAGAGCAGACGTTGAGAATCCGCACAATAAATATGGCTGTGCGCGTAAATCAG
>CAZMEO010000162.1:5062-7651 GCA_964565315.1 uncultured Candidatus Moduliflexus sp.
TGACTCGCTGTAAATCAAAGGGCTTGGGAATAAACATTTTCGCGCCGAGTTCGAAGACTTGCTGGCGGGTTTCCGGGAAATTGCTCCCGCTCAGCACGATAATATTGGCGTCGGGATACTGGCGCAGAATGCCGGCAATCGCGTCAATGCCGGTCATGTCGGGCATGGATAAATCCATGATGACAATATCCGGCCTGACCGCTTTATATTGCGCAATCGCTTCTCGTCCCGTTGTCGCTTCGGCAACAACTTTGCCGTTCATCGTGGCAGTCACGTCATTCAGGATTTTGCGAATCACGCTGGAATCGTCGGCTAAAAGGAATGAAATCGGACGATCCGGAGCGCGCTGAATCGAGACGCCTTCTCGCAGATAGATGCCGTTGCGTTCGACAACATGCACATAATCTTGCGCGCCGACGCCGAGCTTGATGAGTGACGGATCGAACTCTTCGAGCAACTCCGTCGAGTAGAGTTCATGTTCTTCCGGCAGGCGGGCAATCAAATGGGCTTGATGCAGCAGTTCGCGAATCGAGTAGATGCCGAGGCGGAACATCGAGTCCATCGCCATCGAGTAGCGGTTCTGTTCTAACATACGGCGCGATTCCAAATACCCGATGGCTAACGGGTCAGTTAAGACGCGAGCGGCCTCTTTGGAATCGTCTTCAAGAAATTGGGTCGCTTTGGACATGGCGCGGATGACGCCGCAAAGCTGGTCGCGATGCTGCTGGATGTGATCAACCGTCGTCATCAGCATGCTCTGGTCAATCAACCAGTTGACCGGGCCTTCATGATTTGGAATCTGCGATTGCGAGCCGGAAAAAAACAGGACGCCGCCGTTCTCGATGGCGCGGCTGGTCCAGGGTTCCCAACTGGCGATCACGTCAATCTCGCGCCGTTCGAACGCCTCGATTTGTTCGCGGGGCAGCAGGTTCACGAACTCGATGTGCGACAGGTCAATTCCGTAATCCTTGGCCATGTTTTGAAACGCAACATAAATCGCCGCGCCTTCCGCCATGCCGACTTTTTTGCCGAGCAGATCGTAGGGCGAACGAATCTCCGCATCACGCCGAATCACGACTTGCTGCGTGCTGGACACATCGGCTAAGGGCGCGATAATTTTCACGTCAAGCGCTTGTTCCCGCAGCATCATGGTCGTAATCACGGTTTGCGTCCAGGCGAGCGGCTTGACGGGAGAGCGAAGAATTTCGCGGGGCATGATGGTGCCGGATTGCAGCAGGCGGTAGGTGACATTCAATCCTTCTTGCTCGAAAAACCCTAACTTTTTGGCAAGCACAAGCTGGCAGGAAATGTTCGGATCTTTGACTCCCCACAGGTTGACATGTTCTAACATACAACAGTTCTCCTTCTGGAAATAACGATCTGGAATGCCCGGATGAACGATGTTCGCTTGATTTTCTATGCCTGATTCGCGATGTAAGTAAGGTGTAGTGCTTTCTGGATGTGCCGTCAAGAAAAAAGGTGTGAAATAATGGAGAATGAACGATTTTCAGGAAATCCTGAAGATTGCGGGGGAAAATGGCGTGACCGGTTACTTCGGGCGAACGCCCTGCGCGAAATGCTCGCGTTCTAATAACTCTTCTAATTCCTTGATTTCGTCTGCTGACATGGTTTCGCTTTTCATCAGCATTTCAACCACGTCGCGCCGCTCGACTTCCAGGACGCGGCTGGCAAAAAAATGCACGAACTTTGTCAAACCGACCGGGCGGGAAATCCGAGCGGAATATAAAAAGACGCCATGCGCCAGCTCTCGGCGCAGCAGTTGTTTCGCGACCATGCGATCCATGATGGTTTTCGTAGTGGTATATGCCCAGCTATATGTTGGCCGGAGCGCGTCATGCACTTCGCGAACGCTCTGTTCGCCATGTTTCCACAGCATGCGCAAAATGTCATATTCGGTGGTGGTTAATTCGGGAATTTCTGGAGACGTCATCATCGCATTGCTCATGAATTGGTAAAAAACGTGTTAATTTGTAGTAGCAATGCTATGCTAAAACTTACAGCGATGGCGTCAAGAAAATTTTATGGTAATCTACTGATGTTACGCAGAGAGATTCCACGCATGCCCGTCTTTTCAACCTTCCCCCTGCCCTCCCCGAAGGAGAGGGGCAGAGGGGTGGGGTGCGTAACATCAACTGATAATTAGAACGCGTACCCAAAGCTCAGACCGACAATGTTCGCTGCGGATTCGTATTCTCCTGAGGGAAGCGGTGTGCGGATGCTCTCGCTGACTTCGCGGTCTTCGATGAAGAGATGTGCATACGCGGCATCAATGGCGAATTTGCCCCAATTATAGCCAAATCCCAGCGTGACACCATTGCGCGTGCCGGTCGGCAGTTCCGGGCCAAGCGAGTCATCGGGAATCGGCGTCTGATCGTACAAATATCCGGCGCGAATCGCCGCCTTGTCCGTGAGCATATATTCCGCGCCGAGTCGGAACGCCCAGGCATCTTCCCAGTTGCGCGGGTTTTTCGTATCCGGGAAATAGGTGGTATTGTTATCAAAATCGAAATCAATGTCTTTATAGACGCTCCAATCAATCCAGTTGACATCGCCCGTGAACGTCCATTT